>JBDSBU010000124.1:0-12511 GCA_039921445.1 Marmoricola sp.
GACGGGAGAATGCACATGCAGGCATTCCCGCCGCCCCAAGGTCTCTACGACGGGGCCCACGAGCACGACGCGTGTGGTGTCGCGTTCGTGGCCACCATGACGGGCGTCCCGAGCCACGACATCGTCGACAAGGCGTTGACGGCCCTGCGCAACCTCGATCACCGCGGCGCTGCGGGCGCCGAGGCCAACTCGGGTGACGGTGCCGGAATCCTGATGCAGGTGCCCGACCGCTTCTTCCGTGAGGTGGTCGATTTCGACCTGCCTGCCAAGCACTCGTACGCCGTCGGGACCGCCTTCATCCCCGGTGATGAGGAGCAGGTCGGCAAGACGCGCAGGCGCATCGAGGAGATCGCGGCGGAAGAGGGCCTCAACGTCCTGGGCTGGCGCGAGATGCCGACCGACCCGTCCCTGCTCGGCAACACCGCGCGGGAGTGCATGCCCACGTTCGTCCAGCTGTTCGTGAACGCCAAGGGAAGCCGCCTGCTCGGGATGGGCCTCGAACGGATCGCCTACTGCCTGCGCAAGCGTGCGGAGCGCGAGACCGAGGTGTACTTCCCCTCGCTGTCGAGCCGCACCATCGCCTACAAGGGCATGCTCACCACCCACCAGCTCGACCACGTCTTCCCCGACCTGGTGGACGAACGCGTGGAGAGCTCCATCGCCGTGGTCCACTCCCGCTTCTCCACCAACACCTTCCCCAGCTGGCCGCTCGCCCACCCGTTCCGGTTCATCGCCCACAACGGCGAGATCAACACCGTGATGGGCAACCGCAACTGGATGCGTGCGCGCGAGGCGCTGCTCTCCTCCGACCTCATCCCCGGCGACCTCGAGCGGCTGTTCCCGATCGTCACTGCGGGCGCGAGCGACTCCGCGTCGTTCGACGAGGTGCTCGAGCTGCTGCACATGGGCGGGCGCAGCCTGCCGCACTCGGTGCTGATGATGATTCCCGAGGCGTGGGAGAACCACACCGAGATGGATGCCAAGCGGCGCGCGTTCTATGAGTTCCACTCGGCCCTGATGGAGCCCTGGGACGGCCCGGCCTGTGTGGTCTTCACTGACGGCCACCAAGTGGGTGCCGTGCTCGATCGCAACGGACTGCGGCCCTCGCGCTACTGGGTCACCGACGACGGGCTGGTCGTGCTGGCCAGCGAGGTCGGCGTGCTCGACATCGCGCCGGAGAAGATCGTGCGCAAGGGCCGCCTCCAGCCGGGGCGGATGTTCCTGGTCGACACCGAGGAGCACCGGATCATCGAGGACGAGGAGATCAAGGAGGAGCTCGCCAGCGAGCACCCCTACGACGAGTGGCTGCACGCAGGCCTGATCAAGCTCGCCGACATCGCCGACCGCGAGCACGTGATCCACAGCCACGCCTCGGTCACCCGTCGCCAGCAGATCTTCGGCTACACCGAGGAGGAGCTGCGCGTCCTGCTGACACCGATGGCCAACTCGGCCGCCGAGCCGATCGGCTCGATGGGCACCGACACCCCCGTCGCGGTCCTCTCCGACCGCCCCAAGCAGCTCTTCGACTACTTCGCGCAGCTGTTCGCGCAGGTGACGAACCCGCCGCTCGACGCGATCCGTGAGGAGCTGGTGACCAGCCTCAACGGCACCATCGGGCCAGAGGCCAACCTGCTCGACCCCTCGCCCGCCTCGTGCCGCCAGGTGGTGCTGCCGTTCCCGGTGATCACCAACGACGAGCTCGTCAAGATCCGCCACGTCAACCGTGATGGCGACATGCCCGGCTTCATCACCCACCTCTCGCGCGGCCTCTACGACGTCACCGGCGGGGGAGCGGCCCTCGCAAGCCGTCTGGACGAGATCTGTGCCGAGGTCAGCACGGCCATCGCCGACGGCGCCCGCGTGATCGTGCTATCCGACCGGCACTCCGACGCCGTGAACGCGCCGATCCCGTCGCTGCTGATGACCGCGGCCGTGCACCATCACCTGGTCCGGCAGAAGACCCGCACCCAGGTCGGCCTGATCGTCGAGGCCGGAGACGTGCGCGAGGTCCACCACGTGGCGCTGCTGATCGGCTACGGCGCCGCGGCCGTGAACCCCTACCTGGCCATGGAGAGCGTCGAGGACCTCGCTCGGGACGGTTTCTACGTCAAGGTCGAGCCCGACAAGGCGGTCGCCAACCTGGTGAGGTCCCTCGGCAAGGGCGTGCTCAAGGTGATGTCGAAGATGGGCGTCTCCACGGTCGCCTCCTACACCGGCGCGCAGATCTTCGAGGCCCTCGGCCTCTCCCAGGAGCTCGTCGACCGCTACTTCACCGGCACGACCTCCAAGCTCGGTGGCATCGGTCTCGACGTGATCGCCGAAGAGGTCTCCCGCCGGCACCGCACGGCGTACCCCGTCGGCGGAATCGCCCCTGCGCACCGCGAGCTCGAGATCGGTGGGGAGTACCAGTGGCGTCGCGAGGGTGAGCTGCACCTGTTCGATCCCGAGACCGTCTTCCGTCTCCAGCACGCAACCCGGTCTGGCAAGTACGACGTGTTCAAGCAGTACACCGGTCGGGTCAACGACCAGTCCGAACGGTTGATGACCCTGCGAGGGCTGTTCCGTTTCAAGGATGCCGACGCGACCGGTCGCGAGCCGATCAGCATCGACGAGGTCGAGCCCGTCTCGAAGATCGTCAAGCGGTTCTCCACCGGCGCGATGTCCTACGGGTCGATCTCGCAGGAGGCCCACGAGACGCTCGCGATCGCGATGAACCGCCTCGGTGGCAAGTCCAACACCGGTGAGGGAGGCGAGGACGCCGACCGGCTCCACGACCCGGAGCGGCGTTCCTCGATCAAGCAGGTCGCTTCCGGTCGGTTCGGGGTCACCTCCGAGTACCTCACCAACGCCGACGACATCCAGATCAAGATGGCGCAGGGCGCCAAGCCGGGCGAGGGCGGTCAGCTGCCGGGACACAAGGTCTACCCATGGGTGGCCAAGACCCGCTACAGCACGCCCGGTGTCGGTCTGATCTCGCCGCCGCCGCACCACGACATCTACTCGATCGAGGACCTGGCTCAGCTGATCCACGACCTGAAGAACTCCAACCCATCGGCCCGGGTGCACGTGAAGCTCGTCGCCGAGGTGGGAGTTGGCACGGTCGCGGCCGGCGTCTCCAAGGCGCACGCCGACGTGGTCCTGATCTCCGGGCACGACGGCGGCACCGGTGCCTCGCCACTGACCTCGCTCAAGCACGCCGGCGGGCCCTGGGAGCTCGGCCTGGCCGAGACCCAGCAGACGCTCCTGCTCAACGGCCTGCGGGACCGAATCGTGGTGCAGACCGACGGTCAGCTCAAGACCGGTCGCGACGTCATCATCGCGGCCCTTCTCGGTGCGGAGGAGTTCGGCTTCGCCACCGCGCCGCTGGTGGTCTCGGGCTGCATCATGATGCGGGTCTGCCACCTCGACACCTGCCCGGTGGGTGTTGCGACACAGAACCCGGTGCTCCGGGAGCGTTACAACGGCAAGGCCGAGTACGTCGTCACCTTCTTCGAGTACATCGCCCAGGAGGTTCGTGAGCTGCTCGCCGAGCTCGGCTTTCGCAGCATCGAGGAGGCGATCGGCCGAGCCGAGATCCTCGACGCGGCGCAGGCGGTGAACCACTGGAAGGCCTCGGGTCTCGACATCTCCCCGATCTTCCACGTGCCCGAGCTCGCCGAGGGGACCGCGCGGCACAACACCCGGGGCCAGGACCACGGCCTCGAGCACGCGCTGGACAACGAGCTGGTCCGGATCTGCGAGCCCGCTCTGGAGCGCGGTGAGCCGGTGAGGGCCCAGATCGAGGTTCGCAACGTCAACCGGACGGTGGGCACGATCCTGGGTCACGAGGTCACCAAGCGCTACCGCGGCGAGGGTCTGCCCGACGGCACCATCGACCTGACGCTGACCGGATCTGCTGGGCAGTCGTTCGGGGCCTTCGTGCCACGCGGCATCACGCTGCGCCTGGAGGGGGACGCCAACGACTACGTCGGCAAGGGACTCTCCGGAGGTCGACTCGTCGTGCGGCCCGACCGAGCAGCCACCTTCGAGGCCTCGCAGCAGATCATCGCCGGCAACACCATCGGCTACGGCGCCACCTCGGGTCAGATCTTCCTGCGCGGCCAGGCCGGCGAGCGGTTCTGCGTGCGCAACTCCGGAGCGACCGCGGTCGTCGAGGGCGTGGGCGATCACGCCTGTGAGTACATGACCGGTGGTGTCGTGGTCGTGCTCGGGCCGACCGGCCGCAACTTCGCGGCAGGCATGAGCGGCGGTACGGCGTACGTCCTGGACCTCGACGAGGGTCGGGTCAACAAGGAGCTCGTCGAGCTCGGCGCCGTGGAGGGTGATCAGCGCGAGACGTTGCAGGAGATCGTGCGCCAGCACGGCGAGGAGACCGGGTCCGAGGTCGCCGAGGCACTGCTGGCCGACTGGACGGCCTCGCTGGAGCGCTTCACCGAGGTGATTCCACGCGACTTCCGGATCGTGATGGAGGCCAAGGCGAAGGCCGAGGCAGACGGACTGAGCGAGAACGAAACCGCCACAGCGATGATGGAGGCCCTCCATGGCTGACCCCAAGGGATTCTTGAAGAACGGCCGCAAGGTCGCCGACCGACGCCCGATAGAGGAGCGGACGCACGACTGGAACGAGGTCTACCCCGGTGGGCCCGGTCGTGCACTGCTACCGATCATCACCGAGCAGGCCGGGCGCTGCATGGACTGCGGCATCCCCTTCTGCCACCAGGGCTGCCCTCTGGGCAACATCATCCCGGAGTGGAACGACCTGGTCTGGCGTGACGACTGGGACGGTGCGATCGAGCGCTTGCACGCGACGAACAACTTCCCGGAGTTCACGGGTCGGCTCTGCCCGGCGCCGTGCGAGACCGCCTGCGTGCTCGGCATCAACCAGGACCCCGTGACGATCAAGAACGTCGAGGTGGCGATCATCGACCGCGCCTGGGAGTCGCGCGCCGTCCGCCCGCAGCCGCCGGAGTGGCTCTCCGGCAAGACGGTCGCCGTGATCGGATCCGGGCCGGCAGGGCTGGCCACTGCACAGCAGCTGACCCGTGCTGGCCACACCGTGGCGGTCTACGAGCGCGCCGACAAGATCGGCGGGCTGCTGCGCTACGGCATCCCCGAGTTCAAGATGGAGAAGAAGGTCCTCGACCGCCGTCTGGACCAGATGCGACGCGAAGGCACCGTGTTCCGCGCCGGCGTCAATGTCGGTGAGACCCTGACCGGCACGGCGCTGCGTGAGCGCTACGACGCTGTGGTGCTGGCCATGGGCGCCACGCAGGCCCGCGACCTCGCGGCCCCCGGCCGTGAGCTGGGCGGCATCCACCAGGCGATGGAGTACCTCCCGCAGTCCAACCGCGTCAGCCTCGGCGAAAAGGTCGAAGGGCAGATCCGGGCCGACGGCAAGCACGTGGTGATCATCGGTGGCGGCGACACCGGTGCCGACTGCCTCGGCACGGCGACCCGCCAGGGTGCCGCGTCGATCACCCAGCTCGAGATCATGGACCGACCGGGGGAGACCCGGCCGGCCAATCAGCCCTGGCCGACGTACCCGATGACCTTCCGGGTCTCCTCGGCCCACGAGGAGGGCGGCGAACGCGTCTACGCGGTCTCGACCCAGGAGTTCCTCGGTGACGAGGACGGCAACGTCCGAGCGCTGCGTCTGGTGGAGGCGAGGTTCGTCGACGGGAGGCTCGAGGAGGTCGCGGGCACCGAGCACGAGATCCCGGCCGAGCTGGTGCTGTTCGCGATGGGGTTCACCGGCCCGGAGAAGGCCGGCCTGATCGACCAGCTCGAGGTCGAGCTCGACGGGCGTGGCAACGTGCTGCGTGACAACGGCTACCGGTCCTCGGTCGACGGGGTCTTCGTCGCTGGTGATGTCGGCCGGGGTCAGTCACTGATCGTGTGGGCCATCGCCGAGGGACGTGCGGCCGCAGCCGCGGTCGACACCTACCTCTCGGGCTCAACGAACCTGCCCGCGCCGATCCTCCCGACCGAGCGCCCCCTCATCGCCTGACCGAAACCCTGCAACCCACCGAGGCTTCGCAGATGCTGGGCCCGCGGCTCACCATCTGCGACGTCCCGGGGAGATATCTGGGCTGGGGGATTGGAACGTTCAAGTTCCGGCCGCTAGGCTCAGCGGGTGCGTAGAGCGAAGATTGTTTGCACCCTGGGTCCGGCCACGTCATCTCGCGAGAAGATCCGTGAGCTGGTCGATGCTGGAATGGATGTCGCACGGCTGAACCTCAGCCACGGCGCCCATGCCGACCACGAGGAGATCTACCGCCGGGTGCGGGAGGCCTCCGACGAGTCCGGCCACGGGGTCGGCATCTTCGTCGACCTGCAAGGCCCCAAGATCCGCCTTGGCAACTTCGCCGACGGTCCGGTGCAGCTGGTCAACGGTGCCGCCTTCACGATCACCACGCGCGACGTGTCGGGCGATGCAAGGCTCGCCTCCACGACGTACGCCGGTCTGCCGGGCGACGTCGCGGAAGGTGACCAGATCCTGATCGACGACGGCAAGGTGCGCTTGCAGGTGACCTCCGTCGAGGACACCGAAGTGCACACCGAGGTCATCGTGGGCGGCAAGATCAGCAACCACAAGGGCATCAACCTTCCAGGTGTCGCCGTCAGCGTGCCCGCGATGTCGGAGAAGGACACCGAGGACCTGCGTTGGGCGCTGCACCTCACGGTTGACTTCATCGCGCTCTCGTTCGTGCGTTCGGCCGCGGACGTCGAGGACGTTCGCAAGATCATGCGCGAGGAGGGCGTGATGCTGCCAGTGATCGCCAAGATCGAGAAGCCGCAGGCGATCGAGAACCTCGACGGCATCGTGAAGGCCTTCGACGGCTTCATGGTCGCGCGCGGCGACCTCGGCGTGGAGTGTCCGTTGGAGGACGTGCCGTTCCTGCAGAAGCGGGTCGTGGAGAAGGCGCGACGCAACGCCAAGCCGGTGATCGTGGCAACCCAGATGCTCGAGTCGATGATCACCAACCCCGCGCCCACGCGCGCCGAGGCCTCCGACGTGGCCAACGCCGTGCTCGACGGGGCCGACGCCGTGATGCTCTCCGGCGAGACCAGCGTGGGCGACTATCCCATCGAGACCGTCAAGACCATGGCCCGGATCATCAGCTCCACCGAGGATCACGAGCTGCACAACATGGCCGCCATCGACTGGCAGCCCAGGACCCGCGGCGGCGTGATCGCGAAGGCCGCTGCCGAGGTGGCTGAGCGGGTTGGGGCGAAGTACCTTGTCGCTTTCACCCAGAGCGGCGACTCGGCCCGGCGGCTGGCGCGCTACCGCGGCGAGATCCAGGTGCTGGCGTTCACCACCGAGCCGATCGTGCGCTCACAGCTCTCGCTGACCTGGGGGATCGAGACCTTCCTGAGCCCGATGGTCGAACACACCGACGAGATGGTGCGTCAGGTCGATGAGGAGCTGCTCAAGATCGGCCGGGTCAAGGAGGGCGACCTGGTGGTGGTCGTCGCCGGCTCACCCCCCGGGATCCCCGGATCGACCAACGCGCTCCGCATCCATCGGATGGGTGACGCCATCAACGAGGTGGCTCCGGCCTACCGACGAGACTGACCCGCACCAGCCGAGAGCAGGGCCTCGCTCAGGAGTGGATCTCCTCGCCGAGGTAGGCAGCGCGGATGCGGTCGTCGGTGAGCAGCTCGTCGCCGGTGCCCGACAGCACCAGCTCGCCGGTCTCGAGCACGTAGCCACGGTCGGCGAGCGCCAGCGCCTGGGCGGCGTTCTGCTCCACGATCAGCACGGTGACGCCGGTGGAGTTGATGTCCTTGACGATGTCGAAGATCTGCCGCACGATGAGCGGCGCCAGCCCCATGGAGGGCTCGTCGAGCAGCAGCAGCCGTGGTTTGCCCATCAGTGCGCGTGCGATGGCGAGCATCTGCTGCTCGCCACCCGAGAGCGTTCCGGCGAACTGCGTACGCCGTTCCTGCAATCGCGGGAACAGCTCATAGCAGCGCGCCAGCACCTGCTGATCGGCCTTCTTGAACCGGAAGGCACCCATCTCGAGGTTCTCGGCGACCGACATCCGCGGGAACACCCTGCGGCCCTCGGGCACGTGACAGATCCCGAGGTGGATCAGGTCGTGCGCGGCGAGTCCGTCGATGCGCAGCCCGTCGAAGCGGATCTCCCCGAGACTGGGCTTCATCATCCCGGAGACGGTCTTCTGGGTCGTGGTCTTGCCGGCACCGTTGGCGCCGAGCAGGGCGACCACCTCGCCCTCGTTCACGTGGAAGCTGACGCCCTTGAGAGCGCGGATCGCGCCGTAGCGGACCTCGATGTCATCGACCTCGAGCAGGCTCATGGCCGTTCTCCCGTCACGTTGTCCTGCTTGCCGTCGTGGAGCTCGATCTTGTGCACCTCGAGCCCCTCGGACATCTGTTGGGCCTCGTCCTCGGAGGTGCCGAGGTAGGCCGCGATCACAGTTGGGTTCTTCTGGATCTGCTCAGGGCTCCCCTCGGCGATCTTCTCCCCGAAGTTGAGCACGATCAACCGGTGCGCGATCGACATCACCAGCTTCATGTCGTGCTCGATCAGCAGCACGGAGATGTTGTCCTCGACGTTGATCTTGCGGATCAGCTCGGCGAGCTCCTGCTTCTCCACCGGGTTGGTGCCGGCGGCCGGCTCGTCGAGCAGGATCACGCCGGGATCGGTGCCGAGCGCCCGCGCGATCTCCAGGCGTCGCTGCTCGCCGTAGGCCAGTGACCCAGCGAGCTCGTTGGCGCGGTGGGTCAGGCCGACGAAGCCGAGCAGCTCATAGGCACGACGGGTCGACTCGCGCTCCTCCCGACGCTGCCAGGGCATGCCGAGCATCGCGGAGATCGGGCCGGACTTCTGGCGCGTCTCCACGCCGACCTTGACGTTCTCCAGAGCGGTCAGCGCCGGGAACAGCCGGATGTTCTGGAACGTCCGGGCCACGCCGAGGCGGTTGATCACGTGCGTCTTCTTGCCCATCACGGAGGCGAGCTGGTCACCCTCGCGAGCGGCGAGGGTGATGGTGCCCTCCTGCGGGGTGTAGACCCCGGTCAGTGAGTTGAACAGCGAGGTCTTGCCGGCGCCGTTGGGCCCGATCACGGCCAGGATCTCGCCGCGGTGCATCTGCAGGCTCACGTCGTTCAGCGACGTGACACCGCCGAAGCGCAAGGTCACGTTGCTGACGTCGTAGACGACCTCGCCGGTAGCGGCGCGAGGCACGGATGCGGTGGCGCTCATCGAAGTCCCATCCCTTCACTGGCAGGAACCGCCGTGGGCTCTGCGCTCGCTGGCAGGTCCAAGCCGGAGAGCTCGGCCTTGCGCCGCTTGGCCGGGACCAGGCCGGCAGGTCGGAAGATCATCATCAACAAGATGACTGCACCGATCCACATCTGGCG
This sequence comes from Marmoricola sp., assembly GCA_039921445.1. GTDB lineage: Bacteria > Actinomycetota > Actinomycetes > Propionibacteriales > Nocardioidaceae > Marmoricola. The sequence continues at coordinate 9,391 of JBDSBU010000124.1, forward strand.
ATCCTCGGCGGGCACCTGGGCCTTGAGGAACTCCGGCAGCCAGGTGAGTACGGCGGCTCCGGCCATCGCGCCAGGGAGCGAGCCCATGCCACCGAAGACCACGTAGGCGACAACCAGGATCGAGTTGTTGAGCAGGAAGTTGTCCGGGCTGATCACCCCCACCTGGCTGGCGAAGAAGACACCGGCCACGCCGGAGGTCGAGGCCCCGATGGCGAAGGCGAGCAGCTTGACCCGCATGGTGTTGATGCCGGTCGCCTGGGCGGCGACCTCGTCCTCGCGGATCGCAGCCCATGCGCGACCCAGGCGCGAGTGCTCCAACCGGCTGAACAGCAGCACGATCGTGACCACCAGCACGAGCAGCAGGTACCAGTAGGGGAGCGCGTCGAGGGCCCAGTTGAACTCGAAGAAGCCCAGGTTGATGCTCGGGTGCGGGATGTTGATCGCACCGCGCGGACCGTTGGTGAACCCTCCCGGGTTGTTGTTGGCCGCGATCCTGATGATCTCACCGAAGCCGAGCGTCACGATCGCGAGGTAGTCACCACGCAGTCGCAGGGTTGGTGCGCCCAGGGTGACGCCGGCGAGCAGGCAGATCACGATCGCGAACGGGATCGCCGCCAGTGGGGGGAGGATCAGCCACTCCGGCGGCTTCACCGGGAGCACCCCGACCAGGTAGGCGGTGGTGTAGGAGCCGATCGCGTAGAAGGCGATGAATCCGAGGTCGAGCAGTCCGGCCCAGCCGACCACCACGTTGAGCCCGATCGCGAGCAGGACGTAGATGCCGATCTGTGAGACCAGCACCGACTGCCAGAACGGGGTGGCCATCGGCGGGTAGAACAGCGCTCCGGCGATCACGACGAAGAGCAGCACCTTGTTGAAGTTCGCCGTGGTGTTGGCGGCAAGGTGGTCCGAGCTGCCGTCGACCTGGGCACCGGTGACGGCACCGTCCTCGTCCTTGTGGGTCGCGGCGATCCAGCCGGCCCCGACGAACATCGTGAACACGGCGCACAACAACCAGCCACCCACGCCCAGGTTCTTCCAGGGCTTGCTGGCACCGTCGAACCCGACGGAGGCGGCGACGGCACTGAAGTCGTAGAGCGCCATCATCGTCAGCACGAGTCCGACCAGCGACAGCGCGATCGTCGCCCAGCCGAGGTCGCGCCGTCGTAGGTACGTTGCGGCGCCTGCCAACCCCAGGCAGCCCAGGAAGAGCAACCACACCAGCCAGCTCAGGTACGCCGAGGTCAGGCCGTCGATACCGGTGCCGGAGAACCGGCCGCTCAGGCCGAGCAGGTGGTCGGCCTTGTTGCTGGGGGAGAACCAGGTCGCGCTCAGCAGGGAGATCAGGCCGGCGATCAGACCGAGCACCGCCAGCGGCAGACCGGGACGCCACGAGAAGACCTCGTCGATGAAGCCGCGCGTGTCGGCGACCTTGGCGCTCGAGCGGGCAACGGTGACCGCCGCCACGGCCACGGTCAGGTAGCCCAGCAGGGCAACGAGTGCGCCGGTCGTGTGGTCCGGCTGCCCCAGGAAGCCACGGACCGAGACCTGGGCGAGGAAGCCCCACACGCCGGCGAGGGTCGCCAGACCGGCCGTGATCCACGCGAGCGTGCTGGAGCTGAGCACGATCGCGGCGCCCGCCAGCAACGTGACCACGATCAGCAGGATCCAGTAGGTGCCAGGGACCAAGGATCCGAAGTAGACCCGTGTCAAGAAGTCCAGCCCGCCGGTGTCGGCTGCAGCCTTGGCCAACGTTCCGAGCTTGCCGCCGTCGATCTGACCGCTGTCGCTCCACTTCAGCAACCCGTTGGCTGCGAGCACCGAGACAGCACCCGCAGCGAGGGGGCGCACCCCGGGACGTTTGAGGTACGGCGTGACGCGGGGCCAGAACGTCACGAGCAGGTAGACCATCACGCCGATGCCGAGGAAGAGCACGATCCGCGGACCGAACACGGCCTCGCGGAAGGCGAACCCGTAGTCGCGCTGACTGCCCTCGTGCTTGCCGATCATCAGGGCAAGGACGAAGCCGAGGGCCAGGCTCCCCCCGAGTCGCTTCAGGTGGATCTGGAGCTCGGACTCTCTCTTCAGACCGCTCATGCTGCTCTCCCCAGTCGTTCTCCCAGAATGCCGGACGGTCGGAACACCAGGATCAAGACGAGCACCACGAAGGCGACCACGTCGGTCCACTCCAGGCCGATCCAGGACTGGCCCGCACCCCAGGGAGCCGTCGGCACCAGTGCCTCGACCACCCCCAGGAGCAGGCCACCGAGCATGGCGCCGCGGATGTTGCCGATTCCACCGAGGACGGCCGCGGCGAACGCCTTGACCCCGGGAATGAAGCCCATGGTGTTGAAGAACCCGAAGGCGGTTCCGAAGAGGAATCCCGCGGCCCCACCGAGCGCACCGCCGATGATGAACGTGCGCGCGATCGTGCGGTCGATGTCGATGCCCATCAGGGCGGCGGTGGGTGCGTCCTCGGCAACACCGCGAATGCTGCGACCGAGCTTGGTCCGCGAGACCAGCTGGTCGAGGAAGATCATCATCACCACTGCGGAACCGATGATGATCACCTGCAGCAGCGTGACGTAGACGCCCCCGATGTCGATGATCCGCTTGTTGGCGGAGAAGTAGTCGGGGAAGAAGTTGTTCTTCTGCCGGTTGAAGAGCTTGCCCGCGAGCTGGGAGAGGAAGAACGACATCCCGATCGCACTGATCAGGAACGCAAGCCGCGGTGCGCCGCGTCTTCGCAGTGGTCGGTAGGCGACACGTTCGAGGCCGTAGGCGATGAAGGCACCGACAGCGGCACCGGAGGAGAGGCCGAGGACCAGCACCCCGACCACGCCGTACCACGGCAGCAGCTGGTCTCCGGCGACCAGGTTCACGATCAGGTAGCTGCCGAAGGCGCCACCCATGAACACCTCGCTGTGCGCGAAGTTGATCAGCTGGAGCACCCCGTAGACCAAGGTGTAACCCAAGGCGATCAGGGCGTACATCGAGCCTCGGGTCATCCCGAGGACGAGGAAGTTCAAGAAGTCTTGCATTCTCTGGTCGCCCTTCCAGGCAGGCAGTGCTGTGGAGTCAGCAGGTCCTTCGCACAGATGCGGTGCGCTTGCCGGTGGGCAAG
>JBDSBU010000125.1:0-10247 GCA_039921445.1 Marmoricola sp.
CGTGTCCCAGCGACGACGTCCTCCCCCTGCGCGTTCTGCAGGTAGTCGCCGTAGACGCCCTGGTCGCCGGACGCGGGGTCGCGGGTGAACGCCACGCCCGAGCCGGAGGTCTCACCGCGGTTCCCGAAGACCATGGCCTGCACGTTGACCGCCGTGCCCATGTCGTCGGGGATCTGCCCCTGGCGGCGGTAGAGCACCGCTCGATCGGTGTTCCAGGAGTCGAAGACCGAGCGGACCGCGCTGTCCAGCTGTTCGCGCGGGTCCTGGGGGAACGGGCTGCCGGTGTGCTTCTCGATCGCGTCCTTGTAGGTGCCCACCAGGGCCTTGAGGTCATCGGCCGTGAGCTCGGTGTCGCTCTCGACGCCGCGCTCCTGCTTGAGCCCGTCCAGGGTGTCGGCGAAGACGGCGTGGTCGATCCCCAGCACTGTGGCCCCGAACATCTGCACCAGGCGCCGGTAGGAGTCCCAGGCGAAACGCTCGTCCTTCGAAACTGCCGCGAGGCCCTGGACGGAGTCGTCGTTGAGCCCGACGTTGAGCACCGTCTCCATCATCCCGGGCATCGAGACCATCGCGCCGGAGCGTACGGCGACGAGCAGCGGGTCGTCGGCCTGGCCGAGGCGCTTGCCCATGGCCTCCTCGAGCTTGGCGAGGTGTTCGCCCACCTCTGCCGCCAGCCCATCGGGCTCCTTGCGGGCGTGCATGTACTGCCGACACGCCTCGGTGCTGATGATGAACCCCGGTGGCACCGGCAGCCCAAGGTTGGCCATCTCCGCGAGGTTGGCTCCCTTGCCCCCGAGAAGTTCCTTCTGGTCCCTGTCGCCCTCGGCGAAGTCGTAGACAAGCTTGCCCATGTGCCGACTATGCCTCACCCCGGTCGCGACGCACATGGGGCGGGTAGCGCGCACACAGGTAGGACACAGACTCGTCGCGCACCTTGGACCCATGGCACAAGACGATGGAGCACCGGGAACGGGCCAGGATCGCGACCGGCAGGTCCGGCGTACGTCGTCGGCTCGCGCCGCCGTGGTCACCGCCGGAACGGCGGGCGCGCTCGGAGCAGCGATCGCGATCGGCGTCTCCACCCAGACCGCGACCTCCGCCGCCAGCGCCACCACGACCGGCGGGGACGGCCAGAGCAGCGAACGGGCCACCACCCGGGACAGCGAGCGGGCCACCACCCAGAGCAGCGCACGGGACACCGGAGGGGCCACGACTCGGCGAACGCCGCGCGCCTCCCAACAGCGAGATCGCCCCAGCACCCCCCAGGCGGGGCTGGTCTCCCCCGGTCAGAACAACCCGCCGCAGGCCCGCTCCGGGGGCTCCTGAGCGGACAGGACCGTTCAATCGCACCATCAGGCACGCTCACCAGAAGGACCTCCTGCCATGAACGAGAACAGACCAGACCCGATCAAGGCCCGTCGCGCGAGCACCCGGCGCGTGGCGCGAGTGCGCACGGCGATCATCGGGGGCGCCGTGGTCACGTCCTTGGCCGCGACCGGCTCGATCGTGGCGCTCCAGACCGCCGGCAGTGCCACTGCCACGTCCAACAGCTCGAGCACGTCGAGCACCGGCTCCGGCCAGGCCGCCAGCACCCAGTCCGCGCTGGTCACCTCCGGCAGCGGGTCCACCCACGCCACGTCCAAGGGCTCCTGATGAGCACGCCGGTCGCGACCCGGGACTGGAAGCTGTGGAGCACCGACTGCCGGCTGGTCCTCACCGACCCGGACCTGCTCAGCAACGCAACCACCCTGATCGACGCCGAGCTGGCCCGGGTCGAGCAGGCCTGCAGCCGGTTCCGTCCCGACAGCGAGCTGATGACGCTCGTCAGGGCAGACGGGGCACCGGTGCAGGTGAGCCCGCTTCTGGCCGAGCTCCTCGAGGCCGCCCTGAAGGCTGCCCTGGACACCGACGGCGCGGTCGACCCGACGCTCGGGTCGGTGCTGGTCGGGCTCGGTTACGACCGCAACATCCACGATCTTCCGGCAGACAGTCCCGGTTTGCCGATCAGGATCAGCTCTCGCGCCGAGGCGTGGCGCACGCTGACCCTCCGCGGCGACCGATTGCGACTCTCTGCCGGAACCCAGCTCGACCTCGGCGCCACTGCGAAGGCGGTCGCCGCCGATCGTTGCGCCCGACTGATCAACGACCAGCTCCTGGTGGGGCGACCCGACGCCGGCGTGCTGATCAGCCTCGGCGGCGACATCGCGACCGCCGGCTCCTCGCCGGCAGGAGGCTGGCAGGTCAGCGTCCAGGACCTGCCCACCGACATCCCCCACCAGATCACGCTTGCTGACGGCGCTGCCGTCGCGACCTCGAGCAGCAGTCGACGTAGGTGGATCCAGGCCGGCCAGATGCGCCACCACCTGATCGACCCGCGAACCGGTCTGCCTGCCCACAGCCCGTGGCGCAGCGTCAGCGTCGTGGCCCCGACCTGTCTCGAGGCCAACGTCGCGACGACCGCGACCATGGTCAAGGGCCCCGACGGGATGGCCTGGCTCCGTCGCACCGGCCTACCCGCCCGGCTGCTCTCGCACGCAGGCCACTCGATCATGCTCGGCGGCTGGCCTCAGGAGCTGGCGGCATGACTGAGGCGCTGTGGGCCCTGGGACGCGGCACCGGTGTCGTCGCCCTGGGAATGTTCACCCTCACACTCGTGCTCGGCATCGTCTCCCGATCCGGCCGCGACGCCGGGGGGCTGGGCCGCTTCGGCGTGGCCGAGTTGCATCGCACGGCAGCGCTGACCGGCGTCGGACTGATCGCCGTCCATCTCGGCTCCCTGCTCTTCGACCCCTATGCCCAGCTGCGACTCTTCGACATGGTGGTTCCCTTCGCAGGCAGCTACCGCCCGCTCTTCCTCGGGCTCGGGACCCTGGCCGTCGACCTGCTTGTGGTGGTCACCGGCGTCAGCCTGCTCCGACACACGGTGGGTCCACGGGTCTTCCGCGCCGTGCACTGGCTCACCTACGCCCTGTGGCCGGTGGCGCTGGTGCACGCACTCGGGATCGGCACCGACGCCGGCTCCCTATGGATGGACGCCGTCGCGCTCACCTGCGTCACTGCGGTCACCGCTGCCGTCGGCTGGCGCCTGACCTCGTCGTACGCCGAGCGCGGCCGCGAGCGGACACCCCGGCTGGTGTCACGATGACCGACCTCCTGCCGGGCCCGGACGACCCGACCGTGGCGGCTCCGCGGGGCCCCGACCGACTGCTGGGACCCGACCACGCGGCGCCGATCCCCCAGCTCGACACGACGTCGCTGCTCGCGCTGGTCGAGGAGGCCGGTCTGACCGGGCGCGGCGGCGCCGGCTTTCCGACAGCCCGCAAGCTGCTCTCGGTCTCCGGACGCTCTTCTGGGCTCTCCTCTGGACGCGCCCGGGTCACCCGACCGGTCGTCGTCGGCAACGCGATGGAAGGTGAGCCGCTCAGCCACAAGGACGCCGTCCTGCTGACCCAGGCGCCCCACCTCGTCGTCGAAGGCCTCGTCCTGCTGGGCACGACCTTGCGCGCACGGCGCATGGTGCTGGCAGTCGGTCCCGAGATCCAGACCGGCCCTGTGACCGCCGCCGCCCGCGGCACCCGAGTCGAGGTGCGGCAGCTCACCGGCGGCTTCGTGGCCGGCCAGGAGTCCGCCCTCGTCAACCAGCTCAACGGCCGGGCCGGCGTACCGACCGATCCGCTCGTGCCGGTCTTCCGGCGTGGTGTGGATGACCGACCCACCTTGGTGCTGAACGCGGAGACGCTCGCACAGCTCGCACTGGTCGCGCGCTACGGCCCGGCCTGGTTCCGGGCCCAGGGCACGACGGCCGACCCCGGCACGTTCCTGACCACCATCAGCGGGTCCGATCGGAGCCTGGTGCGGCACCCCGGGGTGCTCGAGGTGTCGCGGGGCACGACATTGCGCACCGCCCTCAAGGCGGCAGGCACCGATCTTCCCCGGGTGGCGGCGGTGCTCGTGGGCGGCTACCACGGGGCGTGGGTGCCGGCCGCGGCGTTGGACACCCCGCTCTCGAGGGATGGTCTCCGGCCATTCGGTGCCAGCCCCGGGGCCGGGGTGCTGCACGCGTTGGCCGTCGAGGCCTGCCCGCTGCAGACGGCCGCCGCCGTGACCCACTACCTCGCCGGTCAGAGCGCCCGCCAGTGCGGGCCGTGCCTCAACGGCCTGCCGCGGATCGCCCAGACGTTGCGCGGCCTCGCAGTGCCCGGCGCCTCAGCAGAGCTGGTGGTCGAGGTCGAGCGGCTCAGAGTCCTCGTCACCGGTCGCGGCGCCTGTGCCCACCCCGACGGAACCGCGCGGTTCGTGGCCAGCACCATGCGGATCTTCTCTCGCCACGTCGAGGACCACCTGAAGGGGTACTGCCATGCGGCTACACGTTGACTGGACCCGCTGCGACGGGCACGGCGCCTGCGCGGAGCTGCTGCCCGAGCTGATGGACACCGACGACTGGGGTTTCCCGATCATGCGCGGCGAGGAGCGCGACCCCGCCGTGGCAGTGGCCCTGGAGAACCACGCCCGCCGCGCCGTCAAGGCCTGCCCAGTGCAAGCCCTGCGTCTGTTGGGTTGAGCAGGGGTCGGCACTCAGTCGACCGGCGCGACCGCAATCGCCTCGACGGCTGCACCCCTGTTGCCCACGATCACCAGCGCCATCCCCGCCAGCATCACAGCGAGGCCCGCGACCGCTGCCGGTGGCGGGGTCTGGCCCAGCAGGAAGGCAGCGATCAGCGCGGCGCCAGGCACCTCGAGGAGCAGCGCCAGCGAGACCAGCATCGGCGTGGTCGTCGCGAGCAAGTGGTTGAGCACCGAGTGGCCCAACAGCTGCGCAGTGGCGGTGATCAGGAGCAGCAGACCCCATTGGGCCGCCGGGTAGCCGCCCAGGGGCTGACCTGCCAGCAGACACGCCACCGCAAGCGCCACTGCGCAGGTGCCGTAGCAGACGAAGGTGTAGCTCGTCGTGCTCACGCTCTGCCGCGCCCGCCCACCGAGCAGGGTGTACGCCGCTGCGGCGATCCCCCCGACCAGCGCCAGAGCGTCACCCCCCAGGGCGCGCAGGGACAGCTTGAAGTCGACGCCGGAGACCACGAGCACGCCCAGCAGCGCGAGCACCAACCCCGCCACCACGACGCGCCCGAAGCGTTCGCCACCGAACAGCTGCCAGGTCACGATCCAGACCAGCTGCAAGCACACCAGCGCAGTGGCCGAGGCCACCGACGTCAAGGTCAGCGAGGTCACCCACGTTGCGAAGTGCAGCGCGAGCGCTCCGCCCGAGAGGGCGACCAGCCCGAGCCGCGGCCCGCGAAGGCCGGCCAGCTCGGTCCGGCGTACGACCAGGGCAGGCGGAGCCAGCGCCATGGTGGCGAAGGCGTTGCGCCAGAAGGCGATCGCCAACGGAGGAACGACCGCCAGCGCCATCAGTGGACCGGACAGGGAGACCGCCACCACGGCGACTGCCATCAACAAGAGCGTGCGCATGGAGACGTGCCCTCTCAGCCGCGGCGGGACTCCAGGACGCGGAAACCCTTCGCACTCGACTGCTTCTCGGTCGGGTAGCCCTGCTCCCCCAGCCACGCCGCCAACGAGTCCGAGCCGAGGTTCTTGCCCACCACGAGCTGTGCCCGCCCCTCGGGGCGCAGTCGAGGCAGCCACCTCAGCAGCAGCTCGTGCAGCGCCTCCTTGCCCACTCTGATCGGCGGGTTGGACCAGATCTCGTCGTAGGTCGCGTCCGGGTCCACGTCGTCGGGAAGTACGGCGGCGAACCGATCGGCGACCCCGAGACGCGCCGCATTCTCGCGAGCGAGCAGCAGCGCCCGCTCGTTCACGTCGACGGCGGTGACCCTCGCCTCGGGGACGGCGATCGCGATCGCGAGCCCGATCACCCCGTAGCCGCAGCCGAGGTCGAGGATCTCGCGGGCCGCCACCGGAGGGGCAGCTTCCCGCAGGAGCACACCGGTGCCGATGTCGAGACGACCCTGGGCAAAGACTCCGGAGCCCGTGGTCAGCTCCAGCCAATGACCCCAGACGTTGGTCCGCACCGGCACGCGCTTGAACGGCGTTGCCGGGTCGGCGGTGAAGTAGTGCTCCTCCACGCTGCTCCCCTGACCGTCGGTGGCGCCGAGCCGTTCGATGCTCGCAGCCGGTCGCAGCGGCCAACCTATCCACAGCCGGGGAGTCCGGGATCGCGCGGGGCCGGCCACGAGGGTTCGCTGCGACCATGAACGAGCCCTCCACCCCCACCGCATCCTGCAACGAGGTCACCCTGGTCGGTCGGGTCAGCGCCCTGCCCGAGCGACGTGAGCTGCCCAGTGGCGACGAGCTGGTCACCCTGCGGGTGGTGGTCGACCGGCCCCCGCAACGGGGCGTCACCAGGCGGCTGGTCGACGTGATCGACGTCGCTTGCTGGACCAAGCGCACCCAACGCTCGGCAGGCGCTCTGGGTGCCGAGGACGAGGTGCGGATCGAAGGCGCTCTGCGGCGGAGGTTCTTCGTCACTGCCGGAGCCGGCCGCAGCAGCCGCTACGAGGTGGAGGCCAGCCGGATCGTGCGGTTCACTCGTACGGCAAGAACGGGGCAGGGTCCGCAGGGGTGAGCGTCCGCATGGCGCGTGACTCCCGGGCGCGGGCGGACAGCAGCCCGTCGCGCGGGTAGGCGACCTCCTCGAGGGTGAGACCGTGTGGCCGCATCACTCGCACCCCTTGGTTGCGTCGTCGCGCACCGAGCACCTCAGCCGCCCAGGCGGGCCCGTGCCGCCCCTCCCCGACGGCGACGAGGCAGCCGACGAGCGCCCGCACCATGTTGTGGCAGAACGCGTCCGCCCGGACGGTGCCGACGATCATCCCGGTCGGAGTGCGCTCCCAGCGCAGGTCGAGCAACGTGCGGATCGTGGTCGCTCCAGCCCGCTTGCGACAGAACGCCGCGAAGTCGTGCTCACCGAGAAGCGCAGAGGCTGCCTGGTTCATCAGGTCCAGGTCCAAGGCTCGCGGCCAGCTGAGCACATGACCGCGGTTCAGCGGGTCCACCGCGGGCGCGTTGTCTGCGATCCGGTAGGCGTAGCGGCGCCACACGGCTGAATACCTTGCGTCGAAGCCAACCGGAGCCGCGCTGATTCGGCTGATCCGCAGGTCGGTGGCGAGGATGCCGTTGAGCCGTCGGGCAAGGGCATCGAGCGGCGGGTCCGCACTCCTGACGGCAGCCTCCACGAGCTTGGCCTCGTCGAGGTCGACGTGGGCCACCTGTCCGCGCGCGTGCACGCCGGCGTCGGTGCGTCCGGCGACCGTCAGAGAAGCCCCTGTGGACCGAAGCACCGTGTCCAACGCCTTCTCGAGGTCGCCCTCGACGGTGCGCAGGGCGGTCTGCTTGGCCCAGCCGTGGAACGCCGTGCCGTCGTAGGCGAGGTCAAGACGCAGGCGCACCGCGTCAACCTATCCGGCCGTGGCCGCAGACGTGTCCGGGGCCCGCCACCTGATCGGTGACGGGCCCCGGAACGGTGCCTGTGCGAGTGCGGTCCGAAGGACCTGGGCCTTGGTTCGGGCCTTGGTTCAGGCCTTGGTTCAGGCCTTGGCGTCGCCTTCGACGTCCGCGTCAGAGCCTGCCTCAGACTGGGCCTCGGACTGGGCCTCGGACTGGGCCTCGGCAGTCTCCACGTCGGTGGCCTCGACCTCGACGACCTGGGTCTCACCAGACTCGTCGGTCGCCTGGACCTCGGCGGGGGCATCCTCGGCGGGCTTCTCGACCTCGACCGGTGCAGCCGCTGCGGGCTCCACCTTGGAGGACCGCTCCTGCTTCGGCGCCGCCGGGGTGAAGGACTCGGTCACCAGCTCGATGACCGCCATCGGGGCGTTGTCACCCTTGCGGGGACCGATCTTCGTGATCCGGGTGTAGCCACCCGGACGCTCCGCGAAGGTCGGACCGATCTCGGTGAACAGCGTGTGCACGACCGACTTGTCGCGGATGGTCTTGAGGACCTCGCGCCGGTTGTGCAGGTCGCCCTTCTTGGCCTTGGTGATCAGCTTCTCCGCGACCGGACGCAGCACGCGCGCCTTGGCCTCGGTGGTGGTGATCCGACCGTGCTCGAACAACGCCGTAGCGAGGTTCGCGAGGATCAGCCGCTGGTGGGCCGGGCTACCGCCGAGGCGGGCGCCCTTCTTGGGAGTAGGCATTGTCTTCTCACATTCTCCCCGGCCGGATGAGGTACCGAGGTAGATCGATCACGCTGTCAAAGCAGGTCTTGGCCCCGGTTTCGGAACGCAACCATGCCTTGGGGTCCGGGGGCGGGAGCCCCCGGTGTCGGGCAGAGCCGAAGGCTCTTCGATCAGTACTGCTCGTCCTCGACGAAAGAATCGTCGTCGTCGTCGTACGCCGCCAGGGCGGTTGCCGGGTCGAAGCCGGGCGCGCTGTCCTTGAGGGACAGGCCCATCTCGACCAGCTTGGCCTTGACCTCGTCGATCGACTTCGCACCGAAGTTGCGAATGTCGAGCAGGTCCTGCTCCGAGCGCGCGATCAGTTCACCCACGGTGTGGATGCCCTCACGCTTGAGGCAGTTGTAGGACCGCACCGTCAGGTTCAGGTCCTCGACCGGCAGGGCGAGGTCCTGAGCAAGCTGCTCGTCGACGGGCGAGGGACCGATGTCGATGCCCTCTGCCTCGACGTTGAGCTCACGGGCCAGCCCGAAGAGCTCGACGAGGGTCTTGCCAGCCGAGGCGATGGCGTCGCGCGGCTTGATCGACGGCTTGCACTCGACGTCGATGACCAGCTTGTCGAAGTCGGTGCGCTGCTCGACACGGGTGGCCTCGACCTTGTAGGTCACCTTGAGCACGGGGCTGTAGATCGAGTCGACCGGAAGCCGGCCGATCTCGTTGTCGGCACCCTTGTTCTGCACCGAGCTGACGTAGCCACGGCCGCGCTCGACGATGAGCTCCATCTCGATCTTGCCCTTGGCGTTCAGGGTGGCGATCTTGAGGTCGGTGTTGTGCACCTCGACACCGGCTGAAGCCTCGATGTCGGCTGCGGTCACGATGCCGGCGCCCGTCTTGCGCAGGACCATGGCCACGGGCTCGTCGTGCTCGCTGGAGACGACGAGGCCCTTGAGGTTCAAGATGATCTCGGTGACGTCTTCCTTGACGCCCTCGATGGTGGAGAACTCGTGCAGAGCCGTGTCCACCTTGATGCTGGTGACTGCGGCACCTGGGATCGACGAAAGCAAGGTCCGCCGCAGGGAGTTGCCGAGCGTGTAGCCGAAGCCGGGCTCCAGTGGTTCGATCACGAACCGCGAACGGAACTCGTCGACGACCTCTTCCGACAGGGTCGGGCGCTGAGCGATGAGCACTGTTGATGTCCTTTCCGAGCCCACCCGCTATATGACGGGCTCGAACACACGTTAAAGGGGATGGAGTTGGTTACTTCTTGGAGTAGTACTCGACGATGAGCTGCTCCTGGACGGGCAGCTCGATCTGTGCGCGAAGCGGCAACGAGTGCACGAGCACCCGCATCCTCGAGGGGATCGCCTCGAGCCACGCCGGGACGATCCGGTCGCCGTGGGTCTCACGAGCCACGATGAACGGGGTCATCTCGAGGCTCTTCTCGCGAACGTCGATCACGTCGTGGGCACTGACCTGGTACGACGGGATGTCGACCTTGTGGCCATTGACCTTGAAGTGACCGTGCACGACGAGCTGACGAGAGTGGCGACGCGTGCGGGCGAACCCGGCGCGGTAGACCACGTTGTCGAGACGGCACTCGAGCATCTGCAGCAAGTTGTCACCGGTCTTGCCGGGACGACGGCTGGCCTCGTCGTAGTAGTTGTGGAACTGCTTCTCCATCACGCCGTAGGTGAAGCGAGCCTTCTGCTTCTCCTGCAGCTGGTTGCGGTACTCGGACTCCTTGATGCGAGTCCTGCCGTGCTGTCCGGGGGCATAGGGGCGCTTCTCGAACGCCTTGTCCTCACCGACGAGGTCGACACCGAGACGGCGCGACTTCCTGGTCATGGGGCCGGTATAGCGAGCCATGGGTCAAGTCTCCTGTTCTAGTCTCGGGTCAGACGCGCCGGCGCTTGGGCGGGCGGCAACCGTTGTGGGGGGTGGGCGTGACGTCTTGGATGGTGCCGACCTCGAGGCCGACCGCACCCAGCGACCGGATCGCGGTCTCGCGGCCCGAACCCGGACCCTTGACGAAGACGTCGATCTTCTTCATCCCGTGGTCCATCGCCCGACGACCGGCAGCCTCGGCTGCCATCTGCGCCGCGAACGGGGTGGACTTGC
>JBDSBU010000126.1:0-11459 GCA_039921445.1 Marmoricola sp.
CACGTTCGAGGGAGCTCACTGATGGGCACGCAGAAGATCACGCTCGCCAAGGGCCTCAACATGGGCCTGCGCAAGGCGATGGAGGACGACCCCAAGGTCCTGCTGATGGGTGAGGACGTGGGCAAGCTCGGCGGCGTCTTCCGGATCACCGATGGTCTGCAGAAGGACTTCGGTGAGGACCGGGTGATCGACTCCCCGCTGGCCGAGTCCGGCATCGTCGGCACTGCGGTCGGGATGGCCCTGCGCGGCTACCGGCCAGTGGTGGAGATCCAGTTCGACGGGTTCGTCTACCCGGCCTACGACCAGATCGTGTGCCAGGTCGCCAAGATGCACTACCGCTCCAAGGGCCGGTCCCCGATGCCGATGGTGATCCGGATCCCGTTCGGTGGCGGCATCGGCGCTGTCGAGCACCACTCCGAGAGCCCTGAGGCCCAGTTCGCCCACACCCCGGGCCTGAAGGTCGTGGCCTGCTCCAATCCTGTCGACGGCTATTGGATGATCCAGCAGGCGATCGCCTGCGACGACCCGGTGATCTTCCTCGAGCCCAAGCGGCAGTACCACGCCGACAAGGCCGAGCTCGACGACTCGATGAGACCCGACCCGCTGTTCACCAGTCGGGTCGTGCGCCGCGGCACCGACGCGACCGTGCTGGCTTACGGCCCCATGGTGAAGACCGCACTGAAGGCCGCCGAGGCCGCCGAGACCGACGGGCACTCGCTCGAGGTGATCGACCTGCGCACGCTCAGCCCCCTGGACATGGCGCCGGTCTTCGATTCCGTACGTCGGACCGGCCACGTCATCGTCACCCACGAGGCCCACGTGAACCTCGGGATGGGCTCGGAGATCGCTGCGCGCATCCAGGAGGAGTGCTTCTACTCCCTGGAGTCCCCGGTGCTGCGGGTCGGTGGGTTCGACATCCCCTACCCGGCATCACGGATCGAGGAGGACTACCTCCCCGACCTCGATCGGCTGCTTGATGCCGTCGACCGTTCCCTCGCCTACTGATCCGGAGATTCTGACGTGGCTGACTACCTGCTCCCCGATGTCGGTGAAGGACTCACCGAGGCCGAGATCGTCTCCTGGCGCGTGAAGGAGGGCGATGTCATCGAGATCAACGACATCGTGGTCGAGATCGAGACCGCGAAGTCGCTGGTCGAGCTGCCCTCTCCCTATGCCGGCACCGTGAACAAGCTGCTGGTCGCCGAGGGCGAGACCGTGCCTGTCGGAACGCCGATGCTCTCGATCGGCGTTGCCGGTGAGGTCGCCGCGCCCAGCGCACAACCGGCTGCTCCGGTCGAGGCCGCAGACCTGAGCGCGATGGATCTCTCCAACCCGGCCGCGAGCGGCGGCGGCGAGGGCGAGAGCCTGGTCGGCCGTAACAAGGCTGATCGTGGTCCGGTGCGTCGTCCGCGCAAGGGGACGGCCTCGCCGTCCACCGACGCTGGTGCGGCCACCCAGATGCAGCTTCAGGGTGCCTTCGCTCCGGGTGGAGCCCAGTCGCAACCGGTCGTCGAGGCCGACGAGCCGGTGGTGCCCGCGACGCCGGCCCCCGAGCCCGAGGCCGCGCGGTCGGAGTTCGTCCCTTCCAAGGCGCTCTCCGGGGCCGACGTGCGGGTGCTGACGAAGCCACCCGTGCGCAAGCTGGCCAAGGACCTCGGCGTCGACCTGGCCCGTGTCCGACCGACCGGGCCCGAGGGCACGATCACCCGGGACGACGTGGAGGCAGCGACGGGCTCGGCGATGCCCGAGCAGTACCCCGGGCATCCGAAGGACCAGGGCGAGGCGTCCCCGGGCCGCCTGCGCGAGTGGCGCGAGCCGATCAAGGGCGTGCGCAAGATGATGGGCGCGGCGATGGTCAGCTCGGCCTTCACCGCCCCGCACGTCACCGAGTGGGTCACCGTCGACGTCACCCGCACGATGGAGTTCGTGGCCCGGCTGAAGGCCCGCCGGGAGTTCAAGGACGTCAAGGTCTCGCCACTGCTGGTGCTGGCCCGCGCGGCCATGCTCGCGATGCGACCCACGCCGGAGATCAACTCCTTCTGGGACGAGGCGGCCCAGGAGATCGTGTTCAAGAGCTACGTCAACCTCGGCATCGCCGCGGCCACACCGCGCGGTCTCGTCGTACCCAACCTCAAGGACGCCGAGGGGCTCTCGCTCATCGAGCTCGCGGGTGGGCTCAACCAGCTCGCTGCCACGGCACGCGAAGGTCGGACCCAGCCCGCCGACATGGCCGGTGGAACCTTCACGATCACCAACGTCGGAGTCTTCGGTGTCGACTCCGGCACGCCGATCATCAACCCGGGGGAGTCCGCGATCCTGTGCTTCGGCGCGGTCCGCAAGCAGCCCTGGGTCCATGAGGACGAGATCGTCGTACGTCAGGTGACCCAGCTCGCCTTGAGCTTCGACCACCGTCACGTCGACGGCGAGAAGGGCTCGCGCTTCCTCGCCGACGTCGCAGCGATCATGGAGGACCCGGCCGCCGCGCTGTTGTTCTGACCCGGGCGCGCTCGAGCCGTCCCCAACCCAGCAATGAGGAGTTCTTGGTTTGACTGTCGGTGCGCGCTTAGAGATCAGTGGGTTGACCAAGCGCTTCGGCGGGTTCGTGGCGGTGGACTCCTTGAGCTTCGTCGTCGAACCCGGCCGGATCACCGGCTTCCTCGGACCCAACGGTGCCGGGAAGACGACCACCCTGCGAATGGCACTGGGGCTGGTGCGACCCACGTCGGGCACGGTCACCATCGACGGCCAGGCGTACGCCGAGCTGGCTGACCCGCTCGGCAGCGTCGGGGCAGCGCTGGAGGCGACGAACTTCCACCCTGGTCGCTCCGGGCGCGACCATCTGCGGGTGATGGCCGCGGCGGGCGGGATCGGCGACCGGCGGGTCGATGAGCTGCTGGAGCTGACCGGGATCCCGGCCTTCGCGCGGACCCGGGCCGGCAACTACTCGATGGGCATGCGTCAGCGGCTCGCGCTGGCCACGGCACTGCTGGGGGATCCCGGTGTGCTGATCCTCGACGAGCCCGCGAACGGGCTTGACCCCGAGGGGATCCGCTGGCTGCGAGGCTTTCTGCGGCACCTGAGCGCGGACCAGGGCAAGACCATCCTGGTCAGCAGCCACCTGCTCCAGGAAGTGGCCCAGACCGTCGACGACGTGGTGATCATCGCCAACGGCGCACTCGTCCGCGAAGGCCCGATGGCCGACCTGGGTGGAGCGCCCACGGCGTTGGTCCGGACTCGTGACCCGGCTGCTCTCGCCGAGGCACTGGCCGCGGCGGGCGTGACTGCGACCGTGGGGTTGGACGGGGAGCTCACGGTCGCGTCGACGGATCTGACGTTGATCGGGGACACCGCGCTGAGCGCCGGACTCCCGGTGTGGGAGCTGCGGACGCAGCGGGCAGACATCGAGGAGCTGTTCCTCTCGCTGACCGAGGGCAACCGCAACACCGGTGCGACCGAGCGGACGGTGGCCTGATGAGCGGCGCAGTGCGCTCGGAGCTGCTCAAGTTCTTCACCACTCGGCTGTGGTGGGGGATGGCGATCGGAGTCTTCCTCTCCGGTGCCGCCTTCTCCCTGCTCTTCGGCATCCTGCTGACCTCCGAGGGCGTCGACGCCGGCGCGGGGATGGGGGGCATGCCCACGGGGGATGCCGTGCAGGTGGCGAACAGCGTCTACACGGGCGGTCTGGCCGTCGGTTACCTGTTGATGCTGACGATCGGTGTGATCCAGATCGGCTCGGAGTACCGCCACAGCACGATCAGTGGCACTTTCCTCGCCGGTCCACGGCGGGTGCGGACCATGCTCGCCAAGGTGCTTGCGCTGCTCGTGATCGGCACCGGCTACGGGCTGCTCAGCCTGATCGGCTCGGTGGCGGTGGGAGCGATCACGCTCAACCTGCGCGGTGCCGACGCGTTCCCGTCCACTGAGGTCGTGCGCACCCTCGCCCTGAGCCTGCTGGTACTCGGCCTGTGGGCGTTGATCGGGCTGGGGGTCGGCATCTTGATCCCCAACCAGGTGGCTGCCTTGCTGATCGGCGTCGGCGTCGCCTGGATCGTCGAGCCGCTGCTGGGACTGGCGATGAGCGCCTGGGACTTCGGCAGGGAGCACATCGCTCCCTACCTGCCCAGCGAGGCGACCAATGCCGTGGTGAACGCGGTCCAGAACTCGCCCGACTCGGTCCGGCTGAGCTGGTGGGGTGGCGCGCTGGCACTGATCGCCTGGGCGGCCGCTCTCTCGGGTGTGGGGATCTGGCGCACCGTGCACCGCGACGTGACCTGAGCGGCACGAGGTCGAGTGCTGAGGTGGCTGCTCTGGCGACCACCTCAACACTCGACCTAGCGGTTCCGGAAGGCGCGCACCTTGGTCACCGCGCTGGCAACGGTGTCGAGGGCCCCGAGCGCGATCTTGGGCACGTTCATGCCCTCGGGCCTCAACGGGTGCAGCAGGGCGTCGGTGCCGCCGTCGGCGAAGACCACCGAGCCGACGAGCAGGCTGGAGTCCGGGGAGAGCAGGAAGGCGACCACGGCTGCGACCTCCTCGGCCCGTCCGGGCCGGTTCAGTGCCGAGGGGTAGGAGTCGGCGAACACCCCGAGTCGCGGGTCGCGACGCAGCTGCTCGGTCATCGGGGTGGCGATCATGCCGGGAGCGACCGCGTTCACGCGTACGCCGGCTGCGGCCCACTCGGGCTTGATCCCCTCACGCCGCGCCCAGTAGGCCAGCGCGGCCTTGGTCGCGGGATAGACCGCGACCGCCTCGTCCTCGGCGGCCAGCTCGCGCGCCCTGGCCTCGTCGCCCGCGAGGCAGGCGGCCGTCACCGCGCTGTTCCACCCCGGCTGGGCGGTCACCGAGTTGGAGCTGACCAGGACCACGCTGCTGCCTTCGTGCATCAGTGACCGCAGCCCGGTGACCAGGCCGATCGCCCCGAAGTAGTTCAGCGACACCACCAGCTCGGGATCGGTCCCGGTCAGGCCTGCCACGCCGGCACAGGGCACCACCCCGTCGACGCGCGTGGTCAGTGCCGACACGGCGGCGACCGCGGCGGCGCGTCCCTCCGCCGTGGACAGGTCACCGACCACCTCGGCGTCGCGCAGGTCGACCCCGATCACCACGTGCCCGTCGTTGCGCAGGCGGCTGGCGAGAGCCGCACCGATACCGGAGGCCGAGCCACTGACGACATAGGTCCGCTGCATGATCTCATCCAAACCTAGAACACGTTCTAATGTCGAGCGGGAGTGGGCTCAGCGGCCGGAGAAGCGATCGGGGCGCAGCCGGGCGAGCGTCTGCGGATCCTGCCCGCGGAGCCGGGCCAGCTCGAAGCTCAACACCTCACCGACCCGGTGGCAGAACGCCTCCGCCTCGTCGGCGGCATCAGGGTGCTCGGCGACGATCCTGTCGACGACCCCGAGTCGCATCAGCTCCACGGCCGAGACCTGCTGGGCGCGGGCCATCTGGGGTGCGTGCTCGGTGTCACGGTGCACGATCGCGCTGGCACCCTCCGGTGGCAGCGGGGAGAGCCAGGCGTGCTGCGCGGCGATCACCCGGTCGGCGGGCAGGAACGCCAGCGCTCCGCCTCCGTTGCCCTCTCCGAGCATCAGGCAGAGGGTGGGCGCCTCGAGGGTGGCAAGGTCGGCCAGGCACCGCGCGATCTCGCCGGCGAGCCCACCTTCCTCGGCCTCGGCGGAGAGTGCCGCACCGGGGGTGTCGATCACGGTGACCAGTGGCAGTCCGAGCTCGACCGCCAGCCGCATCCCACGCCGTGCCTCGCGCAGCGCGCCCGGCCCGAGCGGGTGGGCCTTGCTCTGGCCGCGCCGGTCCTGACCGAGGAAGACGCACCCGGTCGTTCCGAACCGCGCCAGCGCGATCAGCAGGCCAGGATCGGACTCCCCCTGGCCGGTGCCGTTGAGCGGGATCACGTCGGTGGCGGCGTACTTCAGCAGGCGGCGTACGCCGGGCCGCTCCCTGCGCCGGGACCGGGTGATCGCCTCCCAGGCGTCCACGTCACCGATCTCCTCCTCGGCGGGATCGGCCACGGTCACGGCCGGTCCGGGGGAGAGGATCGCAAGCGCGCGGTCCAGGACGTCGCCGATCTGCTCGGGAGGCACCACGGCGTCCACGATCCCGTGGGCGAACAGGTTCTCCGAGGTCTGGACACCGGCAGGGAACGCCTCGCCGTAGAGCGCCTCGTAGACGCGCGGCCCCAGGAAGCCGACCAGGGCACCGGGCTCGACGACGGTGATGTGTCCCAGCGAGCCCCACGAGGCCATCACGCCGCCGGTCGTGGGGTGCCGAACGTAGACCAAATAGGGCAGGCCCGCCGACTTGTGCCTCGAGACGGCCGCCGCGATCCGCACCATCTGCACGAACGCGGGCGTGCCCTCCTGCATCCGGGTGCCGCCGCTTGCCGGGGCAGCCAGCAGTGGGATGCCCTCGGCGGTGGCGCGCTCGACGGCGGCGACCAGCCGGTCCGCGGCGGCCCGGCCGATGCTGCCTGCCAGGAAGGCGAACTCGCTGGCGACCACCGCCACGCATCGCCCGCGAAGCAGGCCCTGGCCGGACAGCACGGACTCGTCGACACCGGACTTCTCGGCCGCCTTCGTCAGGGCATCGGCGTAGTCGGGGGCGGCACCGGAGTGGTCGGGGGCGGTGTCCCAGCTGGTCCAGGAACCGTCGTCGAGGACGAGGTCGATCAGCTCGCGGGCGCCAAGGCGGGTCACGCGCGGATCGTATGCCAGTCGTCGAGCAGGTCCTGCTCCTCGGCACGGCTCAACCCGGTTCGCGGCGCGTCGTCCGTGGCGCGCAGCCAGGCCAGCGTGTCCGCGGCGGACTCGCCGACCGGGCGCGTGCTGAGCCCGGCGGCGAAGGCGGCATCCACGTTGTGGGCGGTCAGTCCTCGGGCATCCTCGGGCAGCCAGAGCGGCAGCGACCTCGGACCTGCCCAGTAGGCTACGTCGCGCTCGAGCAGGAACTCGGCCGGCGCCCAGATCACGGTGGCGTTGCCGCCGACGGTCGCGACCACCTCCGAGACGAGGTCTCCAAGCCGGCTCACCCGACCGCTGGCGTCGAAGACACCGGTCCGTCGCTCCTCGGCACAGCTGACCAGCCACTCCGCGAGATCGCGTACGTCGATGTACTGGGTGCCGCGGTCGGGTGACTCCGGGGCGAGCACGTCACCGCCCTCGGCGAGTCGTTCGGCCCAGTAGGTGAACCGTCCGCTCGGGTCGCCGGGACCGATGATCAGGCCGGGTCGGACCACCAAGGCCTCGGCCGCCCGGGTCTGCACCATCTGCTCGCAGGCCACCTTGTGGGCGCCGTAGGTCTCGGGGGAATCGTCGCCTTCTTCGCTCAGGGGCGCGAGGAGCGGCAGCGTGTCCGGCGTACCACCCGCGATGGAGTGGTCGGCATAGACGCTGATCGTCGAGACGAAGGTCCAGTGCGGAATCCTCTCGGCCAGCACGTCCAGAGCGGAGGCGACCCACGCCGGGGTCCGGGCGACGTCGACCACCGCGTCCCACTCGCCCTCGAGTGCCGACCAGTCGGGATGCTCGCGGTCCAGGTAGACCTGACGAGCCCCGTCGGGGAAGTGGCCGGAGGTGCCGCGCGCAGCGCAGGTCACCTCGTGCCCGCGGGCGACCGCCGCGCTCGCAACGGCCTGGGACAGGAACAGGGTGCCTCCGAGGACGAGCAGCTTCATCTGGCCAACCTACGTGGGCAGGGTCTTGGTGAGCATCGCAACCAGATGACCGCCCGACATCCGCCGGCCGACCTCGACGAAGCCGCGGGCGCGGTGGAACGCCAACGACGGCTCGTTGGGCGGGTCCACATTGACCTCGAGGTTGAAGACTGCCCGTCCGCAAGCCGACTCCAGCTCGTCGTAGGCAGCGCTGGCGAGGCCCCGGCGCAGGAAGTTCTCGTGCACGACCACCCGGTCGAGGTAGCAGAAGTCGTCGTAGCGCTCGGCGAACCAGGCGAAGTTCTCGCCGTCGTAGGCCGATCCGGAGGCGAAGGTGATCACGAAGCCGGCGTAACGGCCCTCGTACTCGAGCACGCTTGCCCGGTCGGCCGCAGCCTGGAGCTCGAGCAGCCGCGACCGGTCGAGCGGCGAGAGCAGCTCGACGTGACGCTCGTTGAGCGCCAGCACGTCGTCGTGGTCGTCTGCGGTGATCGGGCGGAGCAGCGGTGGCGGCCTCACTGATCCAGGAACCTGACTCCGGTGGCGTTCTCGCTGAGCTCCCACAACCTGCACTGGGTCGCCTCGTCGCGTGCCAGTCGGCGCGGTGCCACGATCCGGGGGTGGCCGCGCATCTGCAGCGGTCCACTGGGTCCGACGTACGTCGAGCCGGGCAGGTCAGCGGTCGCAGCCATCAGGGTCGGCAGGGCGCCGAGGCTGGACGGCTGACCGAGCGCCTCGAAGGCGGCCTGCAGGATCGTGCTGGTCAGCCGCACCCGCTGCCGGCTGCCAGGGCTGCTGCCAGGGCTGCTACCGGGGCTGCGGGAGGCCATCAGGCCGGTGGCGGAGAAGCCGGGGTGGGCGACCATCCCCTTGACCGGGACGCCCTGGGCACGGGCACGGCGGTCCAGCTCGAGGGCGAACATCAAGTTTGCCAGCTTTGACTTCGAGTAGGCCCGCCAGCGCTTGTAGCGGCCACCGAGGTCGCGCGGGTCGTCCAGTGGTGGGGTGCGCGTCAGGCGACTGGCCTGGGAGCTGATCGCGACCACGCGGGCGTCCCCCGAGGCGAGCAGTTGCGGGAACAGCAGCCCGGTCAGCGCGAACGGCCCGAAGTGGTTGGTCGCCATCTGCAGCTCGAACCCGTCGGGCGTGCGCTCGTACGGCGTGGCCATCACGCCTGCGTTGTTCACCAGCAGGTGCAGCGGGCCGTGCTCGGCAGCCAGGGCTGCCGCACGACGGACGGACTGCAGGTCGGAGACGTCGATCGTGAGCGGGTGGAGCACTGCATCGGGGACCTCGTGCACGATCCGGGCGATGCTCTCGGTGAGCTTCTGCGGGTTGCGGGCGCCGAGGATCACCTCGGACCCGTGGCGGGCGAGCTCCATCGCGGTCTGCTCGCCGATCCCGCTGGTGACGCCGGTGACCAGGGCACGCCGTCCGGTGAGATCGGGGATGTCGGCGGGGGTCCACGGCACGCCGTGGTCGCCACTCATGGGGTGCCTCATGGGGTAGTGGCCATTGCGCCGAGGAGTCTGCTTGCGAGCTCTTCGTCCCCGACCACGAGGACGCTGGTCTCCTCCGGCGATCGTCTTCCGCCGGCAAGGACCACATAGTCCTCCGCAGAGAGCGTCACTGTGGTGGTCGCCTCGACCTCGGGGGTGCCGAAACCGGCGCGCCCGGTCTCGCCCACGATCACGGTCCACTCCTCGTGGACCTCAGGCACCTGGACCCGCACCACCGTTCCCGGTGGCGGAGAGAGCCGCTTGCCGACGACCATCGTCAGTCCCCGGCCGAGGACCGAGATCACGTGCGCGGCAGCAGGGGAGTCGTAGCCCCCGGGGCGGCCGGTGGCGCGACGAATGTCCTGCTCGTGCATCCAGATGTCGAAGGGTCGGTTGCTCAGCAGCTTGCCCACGTTCCAGCCGACTCCTCCTGGCGTGCGGGGTGCCGCGGCGTCGGGGTCAGCCGGCGGATCGGCTCGCAGCTCGGCGTACCGCGTCGCCACGGACTGCTCGATCTCGACGGCCAACGCCTCCATGTCACGCCCGCGGCGGGCGAGCACGCCCTGCTCGGTGTAGTAGTTCATCAGCCCGCGCAGGTGTGGCGCCTCGGCCACCTCCAGGGTCTCCTCGGGGGCTCCGGCAAGCACCGCCTCAAGGTGCGCGGTGTGTGCGACGTGATCCTTGACCGACCAGCCCGCGCAGTCGGTCGGCAGCTCCCACTGGTCTTCGGGCAGGCTCCGGGCGAGGGCCAGGAGATCTGTCACGGAGCGCTGCCAGAGGTCGACGAGGCGGTCCAGCTCCTCGCTTGCGGCGTCAGTCATGGCGCACAGCGTACGGCGGCCCACCACGCTCCCGGTGAGGGGAACGGGGCGGGCCGTCGCGGGTGGAACGGTGGTGGTCGCCTACGGGCGGTCGTCGATGCGACGCTCCTCGACCACGCGGGTGCTGCGGGCGGTGCGCTGGTTGTTCATCACCAGGGCCAGCACGATGGCCAGCACCCCCGCGATGATCAGGATCCAACCCAAGGTGTTGGTGGCGACGGCGTCGTCGATGCTGGCGGGCAGGTCGACCACGTTCAGGGCGAAGATCAGCCCCAGGACGAGCATGACTACTCCAAGTCCGATTCCCATGTTGTTCCCCTTTCGATTGTGAACACAGTGCCCCTTTTTGATCAGGAACATGCACTGCGTGAGCCACGACACGCCGAAGGGGCCTACTTCGAAGCGGTCAGAACGAACCTTCGTCGAGATCCATCAGCGCAAGTCCGGTGGCCTCGGCGATGGCGAGCTCCGCGCTCAGCTTGGGCAGGTTGTAGGCGGCGAAGAACTGAGCCGCCGCGATCTTGCCCTCGTAGAAGAGCCGGTCGCTCTCGGAGACCTCACCCGACAGCTTCTCCAGCGCGACCTCGGCGCCCTTGAGCAGCAGCCAGGCGCACACCACGTCGCCCAGGGCCATCAGCAGGCGGCTGGTGTTCAGACCGACCTTGTAGATGTTCCTGATGTCGCCACCCTCGGCCGACTCATCGGCGCTCATCAAGGTGTTGATCATCAGACCGACCAGGGCTTGGGCGTCCTCGAGGCCCTTGGCGAGCAGCTCGCGCTCGACCTTGAGTCGACCGCCTGGATCTGCATTGCCGGCCCCGCCCTTGATAAAGCCCTCGATCTCGCCGGCGAGGTGACCCAGCGCCTTGGCCTGGTCCTTGACGATCTTGCGGAAGAAGAAGTCCTGGCCCTGGATCGCGGTGGTGCCCTCGTAGAGGGTGTCGATCTTGGCGTCGCGGACGTACTGCTCCAGGGGGTACTCCTGCAGGAAGCCCGAGCCACCGAAGGTCTGCAGCGACTCCGTGCCGAGCAGCACCCAAGATCGCTCCGAGCCGTAGCCCTTGACGATCGGGAGCAGGAGGTCGTTGACCCGCATCGCGAGCTCGTCGGTCTCGCCACGGTGCTCGGCGAGCTGGACCCGGTCCTGCCAGGACGCGGTGTAGAGCACCAGGGAGCGCATCGCTTCGGAGAACGACTTCTGGACCATCAGGGAGCGGCGTACGTCGGGGTGGTGGGTGATCGTGACCCGGGGGGCGGTCTTGTCGGCCGCCTGGGTCAGGTCGGATCCCTGTACGCGGGTCTTGGCGAAGTCCAGGGCGTTGAGGTAGCCGGTGGACAGCGTGGCGATCGCCTTGCTGCCGACCATCATCCGGGCGTTCTCGATGACCTGGAACATCTGGGCGATGCCGTCGTGGACCTCGCCGAGCAGCCAGCCGCGGGCCGGCTCGCCGCCACCGATACCCGGGTCGCCGA
>JBDSBU010000127.1:0-9151 GCA_039921445.1 Marmoricola sp.
GACTTGACCGCACCCGTGGCATCGAGCTCACGGACCATCGCCAGCTCCAGGGCATCCAACGTCGACTTCAACGCCTCGACCTCGGCCACCGCCTCCATCAGCTCGGCACGAGGACGAGCCGCAAACAAGGTGGTCGTCAACGCACGCATCTCAGCGCGCACCCGAGCCACCGACCCAGCGATCCCACCAGCACACGAAGTGCTCCGCGGATCGATCACCTGGGTCGTCATACATCAATCCAAGCACCGAGCACTGACACTGATGATGTTCCTTGCCCCGGGGGTCGTGACTCCGGCACCGACTGTCGGCCTGCTGGCTTGACCATCAATTGGACCGTCCGGCCCCAGGACATCCGCACGCCGGCCGGGCGGACATGACCTCATAAGAGCCTGGCTAAGCCTCATCAGTGTCCTGTCTGCTCGCCCGACCGGCGTCGTCCCATCCGATCGACTGGAATCGACAACGAAGGCCTTTTCATCATGACAGTCTCAGCGCTTGACCCCGGCACGATCATCGGCGGAATCGATACCCACGCCGAAACCATCCATGTTGCAGCGATCGACCCTTGGGGACGCGAGCTCGACGACCAGGAGTTCGCGACCACTCCGGCCGGTTACCGGCAGGCTTTGCAGTTCCTGACCGACCTTGGTCAGGTGACCGGGATCGGGATCGAGGGCACCAGCTCCTACGGCCTCGGTGTCACCAGGGCAGCACGCGAGGCCGGTCTGGAGGTCTTCGAGGTCATCGGCCCCGAACGTGCGGTGCGACGGCGGGAAGGAAAGTCGGATCCGCTTGATGCCTACCAGGCCGCCCAGGCAGTCCTGACGGGCCGAGCGACCGCGGCCGCGAAGACCGCCGACATCACGGCGCTACGGGCCCCGCACAACGCCCGCCGTTCAGCGGTCAAGGCCCGGGCCGCTGGGCAGGTTCAGGTCGGCCAGCAGCTCGTGGCCTCGCCCGTGCGCATCCGGGAGAAGTACCGCAGCCTCACCACCCGTCGGCTGATCCAGGCGCTGGCTGTCTGCCGACCTGGAGTCCACGACGATCTGGAGGAACGCCTGGTGCTGACCGCCTTGAAGTCCATCGCGCAGCGCCACCAGTCCCTGAGCGAGGAGATCTCCAAGCTCGACGCTGAACTGACCTCGCTGATCGAGCAGACCGCGCCCCACCTGCTGCACCTGCACGGCGTCGGTAACTACACCGCAGCGCAACTGCTGATCACCGTGGGCGGCAACCCCGACCGGCTGCACAGCGAGGCATCCTTCGCCGCACTGTGCGGAACCGCCCCAGTCCAGGCCTCGTCAGGCAAGACCACCCGCCACCGACTATCGCGTGGTGGTGACCGCCGCGCGAACAACGCCCTGCACACGATCGCTTTGGCGCGCATGCGCAACCATCCCCCGACCAAAGCCTTCCTACAGCGGCAGCGTGAGCGTGGCCGGTCGACGCCAGAGATCCTCCGGATCCTCAAACGCGCCATCGCCCGGGAGATGTTCAAGCAACTCACCCGTCCCCACGACGACCTCGGTATCCACGACCTGCGCCCGACGTGCCAGGCAAAGAACATCACCATCGACGCTGCAGCTACCGCGCTCGGACTCGCGCCAATGACCATCAGCCGAACCGAACGCGGACGCTTCGTCACTCCCGAAGTCGTCAACCGCTACCGCGACTGGCTCGCCACCGCTTGACCACACATAGGAGCTTCAACCCACCCTCCGAGAATCCCCAGCTGCACAAGGGGAAATGGCGAGAACCAGCGCCTGCCCTGCCGCGCAGGACCTTCGGCACTTCTTGAGGGTGACGTCACCTGCTGTCGTGGATGCGTGGCGTCCCACGGCGGTCACCGCCGACACCTCGTCGGAACCGATGTTCGTCGCGGCAGCGTCGCCACCGTATGGACCAACCCGGGAAAGGCGCGGCCGGCCGACAAGCCGGCTCTGACCAACCCCGCGCACCCACGACGTTGGCTGCGCGAGATGACCCCCGACGAGCGTGGGGACCTCGGTGCGAGCAATCGCACCCAGACCCAGGCGTTGTACGGCGCTCCGGTGATCGTCCTCGACCGGGAAGGGGCATGGAGCCAGGTCGTCGTACCCGGGCAGCCGACACCGCGCAACGCGCAGGGTTATCCGGGCTGGATTCCGAGCGTGCAGCTGACCCGCAACCCGGCGTACGCCGCCACCACCGAACGCCGACCGTTCGCGATCGTCGATCGTGGCATCGGCACTGGCCTGTTCTCCGATCGCAAGCTGCAGCACCGGATGCTCACGCTCAGCATGAACACCCGGCTGCCGGTCGTGCGCCGCACCCAGCGAGCGATCAAGGTCGCAACGCCGGACCATGGAAGCGCGTGGCTTCCGAGGTCGCGCGCCTCGGTCCACCGAAGCGAGCGGGCCAGGCCTCGGCCCACGGGACGCGACCTGGTGCGCACAGCCGAGACGTTCCTCGACCAGCCCTACGTCTGGGCCGGGCGCTCGGGCTTCGGCTTCGACTGCTCTGGCCTGACCGGGACCGTCTACCAGGTCCACGGAATCACGATCCCGCGCGACTCCGGCCCCCAGGCCCAGGACCCGCGCGCTCGCCGGGTCCCAGTCGAGAATCTCCGCGCCGGAGACCTGCTGTTCTACTCGCGCTCGGCGGACGCCAGCGACATCTATCACGTGGCGATGTACGTCGGACGCGGCCGGATGATCGAGGCCTACGACCACCTGACACCGGTGCGCATCACTGCGGCACGAGTGGGCGAGAACTACTGGGGAGCTGTCCGCTACCTGCGCTGATGGGCGGGGTCGGTCACCAGTTCGCGGGTGGATCGCTCGCTGGGAAGGACTGCAGTCCCCACTCCTCGACGATGTCGCGCGGAAGCTCCTCAGGAGGACGCACGGACTTCAGGGCGACAACGGTCCGAAGCGGCGCGGCTGTTGGCTCGGGTGCGCGAGACGTCGTCAGCGTTCTGACTGTGATCCTCTTTCCTAGAAGTCCGTCCGGTCGAGGCTTGGATGACTCAGGAAGCCACGAGCTCTCGTGCCTGCTCGGTCACGGCGACGTCGCAGGTGAGTGCGAAGACGTTGTCGATCACCTCGTGTGCCTCGAGCAGCTGCTCGACCTCCCTGAGCCGCTGATGCGGCTGGGGAAGCTCGGTCGAGTCCAGCGTCTCGAGGTGGGTACGCAGCGCGTTGTCGACTGCGTCGATCGCGATCGCGTCCGAGGTGTGCGGGAACGACTCGGGCAGCAGCGTTTCCCTGGTGAACCCCACCAGCACGCGCGCGGTCCGCTCATCGAGCGTCCGGACGCTGACCGCGGTCTGCAGGTGACGTCGCGTGGTGGGCCTGACGGCGGTCGAACGCCGCCAGAATCTGAACGGTCCGGTGATCGGAGCCATGATGTGTTCCTCTTCCCTGATGTAGTGGCTTGTGACAACCATTGTGTCGGCTTGACCCGCTGTGGAGGAGGGCAGCGACCGGCCGATCCTCGACGGCCCAGTTGCCGGGCGTCGGCAATCAGCGAGGTCCACGTGCCGGGAAGTGAGACCGGGGTCACATGCCCCTGGAGGCAGCCGGTGATGGAGCGTCGTACGAACGGCTCCTACAGAGCTTTTCCTGCCGTCTCCCGGCAATGAACCGGAATGGTTCCACCCACGTGAGCCGTCTCCACGCGGAACCGCTCCAGGGAGCCCGAATCAGGCGTGCGTGGCAAGCGGCGATCTCGCGTCGGAGTGCTCGGTGCGGGCACCTGCTCGACCACGACGTCTAGGGTGGTGGGACGACCCGACGTGAACGGATGCGTGATCGATCGTGAGTGCGAGACGTGGTCCGGGTCGCGGTGCGGGGAAGGAGCACCCCGCTCCTGATGAGGACGACTGGCTCGACCGGGTGGCGGCGGGTGCCAGTCAGGACTCTGGGGGAGCCCCTCAGGAGTTTCTCGGTGACTACCTGCCGATGCTCGCCGACGCCGCGACACTGGCGCAGCTGCCCGGTCGAACCCAGATCGAAGGCGTCAGGGTGCAAGGTCGCAACGCGGCCGAGCAGGGCGTCTCCGTGGGGCAAGGCGTCGATCTCTACATCTCGGCGGCGCGACGGGTGTGGGATGAGCTCCCCTCCGTCATTCGCGAGCGTGACAGCAAGGCGGTGCGTGCCGCAGCCGAGTCCGTGCTCCAGGTCATCGACCTCGCCGTGGCTGCCTTCGCTGAGGGGCACGCCGAGGGGGGCAGGGAGCTGATCCGTCGGGAGGAATCGCTGCGCCGAGAGCTCATCGATGATCTCCTCCGGGGTGACGCCCACCTGAGTCAGCTGGTCGGCCGCGCAGAGCCCTTCGGCCTGGACCTCACCCGAGCCCATCAGGTCGCCTTGGCGCAGCCGGGGCAGCGCCTCTCCTCGATCGCCACCGCCACCAGCACCCTGGAACGTGTGGTGCTGGATCGTTTCGGCGACAGGGACGTGCTGGTGGCCACGAAGGACGGGCTGATCGTGGTCATCGCCCTGGCCGAGGCGACAGGGGCCCCACCGTCCGCGGACGGTCTGGTGACGACGGGAGACCTGGGGAAGATCCTGTACGCCGAGATCAACCGCCTTCGCCACGGATCGCCCTGGAGAGTCGCCGTCGGGAGAGCCCACCCGGGCGCCTACGGGATCGCGCGATCCTACGAGGAGGCGCGCGACGGGCTGCTGATGGCGAACCGGCTGAACCTGGAGAGCCCGATCGTCGAGACCCGAGATCTGCTGACCTATCGGGTCCTCGCTCGGGACCAGTCAGCCCTGGTCGATCTCATCCATGCG
Source organism: Marmoricola sp. (assembly GCA_039921445.1). Classification (GTDB taxonomy): domain Bacteria; phylum Actinomycetota; class Actinomycetes; order Propionibacteriales; family Nocardioidaceae; genus Marmoricola. Next base: position 4,779 of record JBDSBU010000127.1, read on the forward strand.
GTGCTCAATCCGCTAAGCCACGCCAGAGGTGGCGCGCAACCGCTCGTCGACACGCTGGCGGCGTACTTCAAGACCGGATGCGTCGCCACGGCGGCGGCCGTCGAGCTGCACCTCTCGGTGCGGGCCGTGACCTACCGGTTGGCCAAGGTCAAGGAGCTCAGCGGCTTCGATCCGGTGGATCCCGCACACCGGTTCACGCTGCAGGCAGCGGTGCTTGGCGCGAAGCTGTTGGGATGGCCGCTACAACCGCTGCCGCAGGCGGGCTCCACCAGGTAGTCATCGTCTGCACTGCGGTTGCTTTCCCCTCGGGCGTTGCTATGGTCCCCAGCATGATGACGCGACAGGTGATGGAGGCGGCCGCTCTGCGCGCCCCGTCCCGCCTGCCTGCGCACGTGCTCTCTGGCGCGGCACTGCTCGCGGTTGAGCTCAGTGAGGAAGCCCGCGGTGTCCGTGGGCTCGACATCCTGCGTCGCAGTGTCGACCGCGCTCCGCCCGCTCGTTCCTGACCCTCATCCCCACAGGCCACAGCTGCACGTGACGGGCCATGCCCGCACGTGGTTCGGCTGCGCCTTTCCCTTCGCGCGCGGTGCTCGCCACCGCGTCCAGAGTCGTCAAGGACAGATCATGACCGCATCCCGTGTTGTTCCTCGTCGCCAGCCCTCAGCCGACCTGATCGACCACCTCGAGAGGTCTGAGATCATGCGTCAGCGCCAGCTGGACGCGCTGCCCCGGACCAGTCTCGACGTGGTTGCGGCAGCGCACCGCGACAGCGTGGAGCGGATTCTCGAGGAGATCCGGGCGGCCCGGCGACGGCTGTATGACGGGACCTACGGAACCTGCACGGGCTGCGCCGAGCTGATCGCGCGCGAGCGGCTCGAGCTGCGTCCGTGGGCCGACATGTGCACGAGGTGCACCGCGCGTCACCGGTGGTGAGCGGTGTCTGCTGATCGGGCGAAGACCCGTCCGCTCAGCAGGGACGTGAGGCCGTGGTGCCCTGGGAATGCATCGCGACCTCGCCACGGGAAAGGCGCTCGGCGACGATCGTCCACACGTCCGGGTCGAGCCCCATGCCGATGTGGGTCGAGGAGACCTCCACGTGTTCGACACGGGGCGAGAACCGGTCGATGCAGGCCTGCCAGGCCACGATGCCGTCGCGGCGGGTGAAGAGGGCCGTCAAGGGGACACGAATGGGGGACTCGGCGTCGAGGCGACGGGCAACCGCATCTGCGGCGTCGCTGTCGCCGGGGCCGTAGGCACGAGCCACAGCAGTGAAGCGGGCGCCACCGACGACAGGAGTGCCGTAGGTGATCACCCGGCGAACTGCATCCGGCTCGCGGCGAGCCACCTCGCGTGCGATCACCCCACCCAGGCTCCAGCCGACCAGGGAGACCGAACCCCCGACAGCGTCGGCCAGGCCCAGGACGATCCTGGTGAGCCGTTCCACGTCACGCCGCGGATCCCCGGTGTTGGTTCCCAGACCCCAACCCCGTGCGTCGTACCCCAGCGCACGCAGGTAGGCCCGCATCGGGGCCCCGGAGAGCTCCGGAGCCTTCCATCCTGGAATGTCCACGACCACGTGGCCGTCCCCGCGCGGGGCACCGAGCAACCGTGGCGTGGCTCCCAGGAGTCGGGCGGCGGCCACCCCGGAGGTCAGCTCAGTCAACGCCGTACGCACTGACGGGGGCGAGGCCGGGCGGGCCAGCCGCCCTACGTCAGGACGCTCCCGGGCTCGCGAGAGCACCCCGGTGGTCCGCAAGGCCTGAGTCGGCCACCGCAGGCCGCTCAACTCTGCTTGCGCTCCTGCTTCTTGGCGGCTGTGAGCTCGCTGAGCCGTTCGGCGTCCGCGCGGGCCTCGGCCGCCGACTGCTCGGTCTCGCGCGCGTCCTTGAGCTCCTCCTTGGCCTTGCTCTGAGCCGCGGTCTGCTTGGCCTGGGCGGAGGCGTCCGCGCGCTCCTTGCGCTTCTCGGCCGCTGCAGCGCGGCTTGCTGCACGCTGGTCGGCGCTCGCCTTCTTCGCAGCCGCAGACTTCGCGGCCTGCGCGGCGGCTGCGTCCTTGCCTCGCGCCTCCTCGGCAGCGGCCTCGGCCAATCCTGACTCGGCGCGCTCCTGGGCTGCCGTGCGCTGCTGTGCGGCGCTACGACGGCCGGCGGCAGCCGTCTCACGAGCCTGCTCCTTGCGAGCGGCGGCCTGCTGCTCCAATCGGGCTGCCAGGGTGAGCTTCTCGCTGCGCTCCAACCGGTCAGTGCCACGCGCAGCGATGTCGCGGTTGCGCAGCAGGGCACCGGCGAACCTGTCGGCCGAACCGATCACCCGGTCAAGGGCAACCCGCGGGGCGGAGGTCTCCGCCATCCGGTCCGACAAGGTGTTGTCGATCATCACGACAGGGAGACGCGCAAGCTCGTAGGGGAGTGCGATCAGGGTGCTCAACATGGTGGTCCTCACTTCTCGGTCTCGGCGCGCAGCTGCGCAGCCTGTTGGTTTGCGGCGAGCGCCTCGCGCTCGAGGCGGGACTGCTCGTTCGTGGCACGCTGCTCGGTGTCCTCGGCCCGGGTCTCGATCGCCTCGGCCTCGCGCAACCGCTCTTCGGCAAGGGCCTCTGCGCGATCCTCGGCAGCCTCACGACCGGCAGCCTCCTGCCGTCCTGCGTCCCGGGCAGCGAGATCGTGCTCGGCCTGGCGTTCACGCTCAGCCGCCGACTCCTCCCGTTGCGCCTCGGCGTGCGCCGCACCCTTCTCCTGGGCGGCGTCGCGGGTGGCGTCACGAAGCTCCTGCGCGGCCTCGTCGCGCTTCGCACCAGCGATTGCCTCGTCGGCGACGGCCGCCTTGCGGTTGGCGGCCTCCGTCTGCTGGAGCTGTCCTTCCTCCACCAGGTCGTCGCGCCCGGTCACGGCCCCGGCTACTTCCTTCGCCTTGCCTGCGAGGTTGTCCAGGAGCCCTTCGCGGGCCTGTGCTGCCTTGTCATTGCTCATGAGAGTTGAGTGCCCCGATCGGATGCGTCCGACTCCCGCTCGGGGGTGTGACGTGCGCCGCAGGCCTCACACCGGCGGTCAGCGACTCAGCGGGTGACCTGGAACGTGCCGTGGGCTCCTCGCTCGGCATCGACCATGACGTGGGAGACGAAGGGATATCGACCGGGCTCAGGGAAGGCGATCTCGACGAAACCTCCCTGTGCGACGCCGAGCGCCAGCGTCTGGCTGCCGCCGTCGCCGCCGCTTCTCGGGTCGAGCAGATAGGCACCCTCTGCCCATACGGTGTCGAACTGAGCACCGACCACGTGGAAGGACGTGGTCCGATTGGGTCCGGCGTCGAGGACCCAGATCCTGGTCCGCTGTCCCACGCGGGCGGGCAAGGGCCGGTGGTCGTACTGGTTGGCGTAGCCGTTGAAGACCACCAGATCTGGATCCTCGGCTGCGACCTTGTCGACGTCGACCGCTCCTCCGTCGGCGCCCAGGTAGAGCTCGGACTGCAACAGCACGAACGACTGATCGACCGGAGGGAGGCCCCGAGGCTCGATGACCACCGCTCCGAAGAGCCCGTTGGCGATGTGGGCGGACATGGGCATCGTGGAGCAGTGGTACATCCAGATCCCGGAGCGGGTCGCAGTGAAGCGGTAGACCAGCCTGGCGCCGGGCGGAATCGTGCGCATCACCCGGTCGGGTGCGCGAGATCCTGCGTGGAAGTCGATGGAGTGCCCCATCGAGGCGTCGTTGACCAAGGTGATCACGAACCTGTCGCCCACCCGGCCGTGCAGGGTCGGTCCGGGGGTCGAGCCATCGAAGGTCCAGAGCTTCTGGATGACATCGGGGGCGACCTCGCGCTCGATCTCGCGGACGTGGATCGTGCGCCGGTGAACGCGGCCCGGCTCGAGCGGTGGCAGTCGCGGGTCATGCGCGACGAAGTCCGCGCCAGGCGCCGTCATCAGGTCCGCGATGGGGTCGTGCCCACTGGGCGTCGTGCTGGGCGTCGTGCTGGGCATCGTGCTGGGCGTCGTACTGGGGCCCGAGGATGCTGGCGCTCCGGTGGCGGTGACCGTGAGCACCATCCCCATCTGACGATGGCCGATGACCGAGCACCAGGCCGCGATGTCGCGCCCGACCACACCGACGTCGAGGCGGGTGGAGTCTCCTGGGGAGAGGCGGCCGGTATCCGAGCCGTCGTCCAGGACGAGGTCGTGCACGTCAGCGGTGTCGGTGTTGGTCAGCTCGATCACCAGCCGGTCTCCGGCAGGCACCTCGATCGCGGAGGGGTTGAAACGCATCTCGCGCGCCTCGACCTTCACCACGGTCGTGTGTCCGGTCCTGGCGACACCCGCCGCGACGGGCACCTTCTCGCCGAACCAGACGACGCCGCCCCGGTCGATCCCTACGCCCGTC
>JBDSBU010000128.1:0-10960 GCA_039921445.1 Marmoricola sp.
CCTATCAGTGAGCGGCGTGAGGTCTGGGCCGCTTTCACCGATCACGCGCGCTCGCACGGATGGAGCGTGAGCATCCTCGGTGCCAGTGCCGACTGGGTCGGCCTCTACAGGTCATTTGGTCTGCACCCGGTCTACCTGGGTGACGAGGCCGTCGTGGACTGCTCCTCGTTCGCCCTCGAAGGACGAGCGATGAGAGGTCTGCGACAAGCCTGCAACCGCATTGGCAGGGCGGGCTACACGGTTACCTTCCACGACCCCGCGTTGCTCGACCCCGCCACCCGACGCGAGCTGCTCGCGTTGTCGACCATGAGCCGGGACGGAGCCGTCGAGCGTGGCTTCTCGATGACACTTTCCCGGCTCTTCGAGCCCGAGGACACTGGCCTGCTGCTCAGCATCACCCGCGACGCACAAGGACAAGCGTGCGCGTTCGTCCAGTGGATGCCCGCCGCAGGCATCAAGGGCTGGTCCTTGGACGTGATGCGCTACGACACCCGCCCCGAGGTGCCCAACGGCGTGATGGATCACCTCATCGTCGAGACCATCTGGCACCTGCGAAGCCGTGGAGAGGTAGGGCTGGGACTCAACTTCGCGGTGATCCGCGCTCTTGTGGCCACGGAGGCGAGCACCTCGTGGGGTCGTTTGGGTCAAGGCTTGCTGCGCGCCTTGTCGGGGCGAAGCGACATCGGTTCGCTGTGTCGCTTCAACCAGAAGTTCGGACCCGAGTGGAGGCCTCGCTACGTGGTCCTCAGCAGCCTCGACACGGTGGCGTGCCAAGGACTGGTGATCGCTGCTGCCGAGGGGCTGAGCGACCTCCCGCTGATCGGGCGGTTCATGAGAGGGATCGACAGATGATGCTCGCTCTCGCAGCGGCGGTCCTCGGTGCCCTGGCCTACGGCGTGGGTTCGGTGCTGCAGGCGTACGCCGCCCGCCGAGCCGTGGGTACTGCGGTGATCCGGCACCCGGCCTACCTGCTCGGCGTCGGGTGCGATCTGGTGGCGTTCGTCGGGTCGGTCGTTGCCGTGCGTAGCCTGCCCTTGTTCGCGGTCCAGTCGGTGCTGGCGGGATCACTTGGCGTCACCGTCGTCCTGGCACGGGTCTTTCTCGGCACCCGGGTCCGTCGGCGAGACGCCGCCGCCCTGCTCGGCATCGTGGGATCGCTGGTCGTGCTCGCTCTTGCAGCGGGCGTGCAGTCAGCCCTGCCTGCGCCGGCCTGGTTCCCTGTGGTCGCCCTTCTCGCGGCGCTCGGCGCAGCAGCCCTGCTGGTGAGCCTGTACGGCCGGGTGGCGCCCTGGCGCCTGGCAATGCTGGCCGGCGTCTCATTTGCCGGGTCGGCGATCGGTGCTCGAGCCGTCAACCTCCATGCCGGATGGATCGGTCTCCCGTTGCAACCGATTGCCTGGACGATCGTGGCCTTCGGGGTGATCGGTTCGTTGGCCTACGCACGGAGCCTGGAGCAGGGGTCGGCCGGCTCCACGACGGCGATCCTGTGGGTGGTCGAGGTCGTGGTTGCGAGTCTCGTCGGCGTCGGCATACTGGGCGATCGTGCCCTGCCCGGGTGGGACCTGCCCGCCCTTGGCGCGATCACGGTGGCGATCCTTGGATGCGTGGTTCTCGCGGGCGCTCAGCCGGTGTCGGCCCAGGACGAGTCAGGCTCGCAGACCGAAGGCGGCCGCAAGGTCCGGCGCCGTACGCGCCCGTCGCAGGGGGCGGGCGCCGATCACCTGATCGAGGAACCGGGTGAGGGAGTAATGGGTCAGGGGCGTGTGCACCACCTTGTGCGACAGCGCGGGGGTGAGCACCGAGGTGAGGACCAGGTTGCCGGACCTGCGGTCGTCCTCGTCCGCCGTGACGACCACGACCAAGCGGTGTTCGGCGAAGTCGGAGCTGGACAGCACCGACGCCAGGGTGTGTCGCAACCAGGTGTCGGCCGTGGCAAGTGAGCCGTCATGCGCATCGTGGTCCAGGTTGGGGATCAGGAACCCCACGTTGGGCAGACGGTCGGCGGCTGCGTCCGAGGCGAAGCGGGTCAGCGCGACATCGTGGGCGCGACACTGCGTGCGGCCGTGGGGGAAGTAGCTCCAGGGGTTGTGGCGTACGGCGTACTGAGTGCTGCCTCCCCGGCTCGGGTAGTTCTGGCGGTCGCAGCTCGTGGGCATGGACTCGGCGTAGGTGGCTGCGGTTCTCCCCTTCGAGAGGGCCTGGTCGAAGACCGAGGTGGCGGAGGCGAGTCGGGCGCGATGGGCCGAGGGCGGCTTGTCGTCGGTGATGCCGAACGTGGACCCGCCCGCGATGGCAAGGTAGTTGGGTTCACTCGGGTGCGTCACCGCCCGCCACTGCGTTGCGTAGCCGTAGGCGCGCGACAGCCCAGCGAGATAGGGCATCTGGGTTCGCATCTGCGTGTACGAGTGGTTCTCCTCGATGACCACCAGAACCTTGGTCGCGAACCGAGTGCTCGCGGCAACCGGCCGGTCGACCTGCTCGCTCAGGGCGGGTGGGGCCGACGCGGCGGCCACGAGGGCGAGACACCCACCGGCCAGGAGGCCTCGAGTCGTGGTGGCCAGTCGCATGCGCCTCATTTCCTGAACCGGACCACGCTGGTCGGGCGATGAGGGTGCCACGCGTCACCTGACCAGGACCTGACAGCCAGGGCCGCGCAAGGGCTCAGGGGGCGCGCGTCGAGGAGGGGCGAACGTCCTCGCGGACCAGAGTTCTCGTCTCGAGCACCTGAGCGTTCACCCAGCCGTAGGGCCAGCCGAGGGCGTGCAAGCGCTCGTGCACGCGCACCAGGTCGCCGACGGCCAGGTCCCGGCCTAGGTCGCGGTGGTGCCAGAGCTGCACCTCGAGCGTCGACTCGAGCATGCTGGCGGTGATCACGTGCCCGGACAGGTCGACCACGCGTGCGTCGCGCCACTCCTCCGGGGTCTGCGTCAAACCCTTGGCCTGGTCGACGTGCATGGCATGACCCGGCGCGACGAGCGTGCACAAGGCGAGGGAACAGCGGGTCATGTCAACCTCCGAGTGGTCGGCCCGGGCGCGAACTGATCAAACGTGAGTGAGCGGTGTGGCCGGTGGGGCCGGGCGAGACTCCGCCATTCGGGGGAGTGGACGAGGTCTCACCCGGGGTCCCCCCCGGATCTAGCTGCCTGCCATCTGCCTGACAGACGGGGGGTTCGGGGAGGTGCGCGTTCCGCACGGGGGAGCGGTCGCACTGGGCAGCTCGCAGGGGGTGCCGTTGCGTCGTCTGAAAAGCACGAAGCCCCCTCTGCTCTGTCATCGTGACGAGCAGCGGGGGCTGGGCTGCCGCGCCCAGGGGGCGCCACCGGTGAGACCGGTTCCAAAAGATTAGGTCACCGTGACGCGATTGACCAGCCTCGACGGGGCGTCGAGCTGCGGGCCATCACTCCGCGTCGCTGGGGGTGGCTTCCGAGATCACAGCCGCGGCGATGTGGGGCGGGTAGACCACGCTGTGGGCAACGTCGCTGAGCTTCACCCGGTTCTTCCTGGCGTAGGCGCGCAGGAGGGCGAACGTCTTCTCCATCGGAACTCCTCCGTGCTCGGCCAACACGCCCTTGGCCTGCTCGATCACGATCCGGGTGTTCAGGGCCCTTTGCAGGTTCTCGGCCAGCAGCGTGCTGCGGTGCAGGGAGCGCTGCTGCAGGATGCCGATCGTGGCTACGTCGGCCAGGGCCTGGGCGATCATCCGATCCTCGGAGTCGAGTGAGGTGTTCACCTTCGAGAACAGGTTCAGGCCACCCACGGTGGCATCGCGAAGCCGCATGGGGAAGGCGTAGACCGCGGCGAAGCCGGCTGCGGTCGCAGCCGCCGAGAAGGCAGGCCACTGCGCTCCCTCGACGGCGATGTCGGCCACCACGATCTGCTTGCTCTGTCTGACGGCATCCACACAGGGACCTTCTCGCGTCTCGAGCTGCAACAGCTCGAGAACCTGCGCCGACTCGTTCGAGGACGAGACGCGTTGCAGACTGCCTCGGGTGTCGGTCAGGAGCAACCCGGCCGCGTCGACGTCGAGAAGGTCGATACAGGTGCCCATCAGGTCATCGAGCACCTCGGCCACGTCGAAGTCGTCGACCAGGGTGTCGGCAAGGGCCACGAATCGCGCTGCGAGTCGGGCTTGTCTGTGGAGCTTCATCTCAGGTGTCATTCTTCGTCCTTCGAGAGGCGACGTCGTCGGCTGACGATGTCGTCGGCCAGTTGGTCGGCAGTTGTTCCTTCGGCGTAGGCGGAGGACCGGATCCGGAGCAGGGCCTCATCGATCGAGACTCCGAGCTGCACCGTCACCATCCCGGCGGCCTGGTGGACCTGCATCGGGTCGCCCTCCGGGTCGAGGGTTCCGAGGCCGTCGCGGGCTACGGCGACGGCGACCGCATCGGCGGTCAGGCGCGCAGCGCTTGCCTGATCATTGCTGAGCGCGCCGGGGTGATCTCGGTAGAGGGTGAGCGCTCCGACGGAGGCCGTGCCCACCCTCAGCGGGTATGCGAATGCGGAAACGAGGCCCATGGCGACCACCTCCTTGGCAAATGTTGGCCAACGCCCCAGGTTCCCGACGCCGACATCGCAGAGGTCGGAGACGAGGACGGCGGCACCCGATCGAGCCGCCGCAACTCCGGGTCCCTCACCCAGGGTGTGCTGGAGGTCCTCGACCTTGGTGATGAGTGGGTGACTGACGTGGATCGTGAGGCTCTGGCCGGATTCGGTCAGGAGCGTGACGCCACAGCCGGCGGCCGCGGTGACCTCGACCAGTGACCGGCTCAGCCGGCCCAACTGGTCCTCGAGGGGGGAGGTCATGTCGCACTCCGCCCGGGCAGGCTCGGATCTGGAGACGCGGCCGTGCGCGGCATGAGGTCTCCCTAGTTCTGGCACGCACGGGGATTCCCGTTCGCGGCCACCGATCAGCGCCCGGGGAAGGGGCGAGGAGCGGTGGGATCGAGACTAGTCACGCAAAGCAGGGAAAGCCATGTGCTGCGTGGGTGGCGCTGGCGTTGGCCAGGTCCCAGAAACTAGAACCTGTTATATTTCCGGGATGATTCTTGATCGCTTCAGGGTGGATGGGCAGGTCGCCGTCGTCACGGGGGCCGGACGTGGGATCGGAGCTGCTACGGCGGTTGCGCTGGCGGAGGCAGGTGCGGACGTCGTGCTCTCCGCGCGCACGGCCGGCCAGCTCGAGGAGGTGGCTCGAGCGGTTGAGGCCGCCGGCCGGAGGGCGTACGTCGTACCAGCCGACCTGATGGACCTCGAAGCCGTGGCCGGTCTCGCCGAAGAGGCGCACGAGCAGTTCGGCCGCCTCGACATCGTGGTCAACAACGTCGGCGGGACGATCCCGAACGCGCTGCTCGACACCGACCCGGCGTACCTGGAGGAGGCCTTCCACTTCAACGTCTCCACCGCCCACGCGCTGACGCGGGCGGCTGTCCCGCTGATGCTCGAGCGCGACGGTGGCTCGATCGTCAACATCTCCAGCGTCGTCGGTCGGGTCGCGGGCCGGGGCTACCTCGCCTACGGGACCGCCAAGGCCGCACTGGCGCACTACACGCGCCTTGCGGCAGAGGACCTGAGCCCGACGATCCGGGTCAACGCGATCGCCGTGGGCAGCGTGATGACCAGCGCGCTGGAGTTCGTCGCCAGCGACGAGGCCACTCTGAGCGAGATGAACAGCAAGACCCCGTTGGGACGCGTCGGCGAGGCCGAGGACGTCGCGGCAGCGGTCCTCTACCTCTCCAGTCGGGCCGGTGCCTTCCTGACCGGCAAGATCCTCGAGGTCGACGGCGGCCTCCAGGTTCCCAACCTCGACCTGCGGCTGCCGGACCTCGTGGCGGGGGCAGAGAAGTGAGCGAGCGAGTGAGTGAGCAGGTGAAGCGGGTGGTGGCCTGGTCGACAGGCACGGTCGGCAGGCACGCCATCGCCGGAATCGACGCGCGCCCCGACCTCGAGCTCGTCGGCGTGTGGGTCTCCAACCCCGACAAGGTCGGCCGCGACGCCGGCGAGCTTGCGGGGCTCGGCCGCGACCTGGGGGTGCTGGCCACCAACGACAAGGAGGCGCTCTACGCCTTGGAGCCCGACTGCATCGTGCACACCGCGATGGTCGACGACCGGATCTTCGAGGCGATCGCCGACCTCACCGAGATGCTCGAGCGTGGGATCAACGTGGTCTCGAGTGGACCGGTGCTGCTCTGCTACCCGACCGGGTTGGGGCTCGACGACTTCGTCGACGCGATCGACGCAGCCGGCGCGAGGACCGGGGCCAGCCTGCACGTGAACGGGATCGACCCGGGCTGGGCCAACGACGTCCTGCCGCTGGCGCTGACCTCGCTGTCGCAGCGCATCGACCTCGTCAGGGTCAGCGAGATCGCCGACTACTCGACGTACTTCCAGCCCGTGGTGATGCGAGAGATCTACGGCTTCGGCAACCCGATGGACCAGGTCGCGATGCTGTGGCAACCGGGGATCCTCACCACCGCATGGGGTCCGGTCGTTCGCCAGATCGCCGCGGGGCTCGACCTCGTCCTGGACGGCGACCTGGAGGAGATCGTCGAGCGGGTGCCCGCCGAGACCGACTTGAGCACTGCGAGCGTCGAAATCGCCGAGGGCACCATGGGCGCGGTCCGCTTCCAGGTCGTAGGCAAGGTCGACGGCGTCCCGCGCGTCATCCTCGACCACGTCACCCGGACCCACGTCGACCAGATGCCTGCGTGGCCGCAGCCGCCGGAGGGAGGCGGCTGCTACCGCGTGGAGGTCGAGGGCGAGCCGATGATGCGGCTCGACTTCACCCACCACGGCGAGGGCGGCGACCACAACGTCTCGGGGATGATCGTCACCGCGATGCGACTGGTCAACGCCGTCGCCGCGGTGTGCGCGGCCCCTCCGGGGCTGGTGATCGCCAAGGATCTGCCGCCGGTCACGGGCCGTGGGTTGGTAGCCTCGCGCCGGTGAGCCCAACTGAGTCCGGTCCAGCTGAGCGGACCGGGCGAGGGGCCTGGGCGGAGCCGGGAGTGGTCGAGGTCGCTCCGGGCGTCCACCGGATGCCGTTGCCGCTGCCCATGGACGGTCTGCGCGCCGTCAACGTCTACGTCATCGAGACCGAGACGGGACTGGTGCTCATCGACGGTGGTTGGGCGATCCCGTCCTCGCGCAGCCTCTTCGAGTCCGGGCTGCGGGGTCTGGGCTACTCGATGCGGGACATCCGCCGCTTCCTGGTCACCCACATGCACCGCGACCACTACACCCAGGCCTACGTCGTGGGTCAGGAGGTCGGCGCGCACGTCGCGCTCGGCGTCGGCGACAAGCCGAGCATGGACCTGATGCATGACGACACCCGTGAGGGTGACCCCAATCTCGAGCGTCTGCGAGCGGCGGGTGCCGAGGAGCTAGCGGCCGGGTGGCGCGAGATGATGCCGGACGAACGACCGGCGATGGACGACTACGGCCTTCCCGACCAGTGGCTCGACCGTGATCTCGTGATCGATCTCGACGGGCGCAGTCTCGACGCCGTCTCCACCCCGGGCCACACCCAGGGCCACTATGTGTACGCCGACCGCGCCGCCGGTCTGCTCTTCGCCGGGGACCACGTGCTCTCCACCATCACACCGTCGATCGGCTTCGAACCGGCGTACGTCCAGCAGCCGTTGCGCGACTACCTCGACTCGCTGGCCAAGGTGCGCGCGATGCCGGACCTGACGCTGCTGCCTGCGCACGGTCCGGTGATGACGTCCTCCCACACCCGGGTCGACGAGCTGGTCGCCCATCACGACGTCCGTCTGGAACAGTCCTTGAAGGCGGTCGAGGCCGGTGCCCGCACTGCGTGGGAGGTAGCCGGTCTGCTGCCGTGGACGCGGCACGAGCGGACCCGCGAGGACCTCGGTCCCTTCGACGGCGTGCTCGCTGCCTTCGAGACGTTGGCCCACCTCGAGCTGCTGGCCTTGCAGGGCAAGGTCGAGCGCGTGGACGGCCCAACTGTGGCGTTCGCTCCGTTGCCGCAGGACCGCTGAGGCCGCACCGACGACATCCCGGCGCACCCCGGCACGGGTGGTGCCGGATAGGCTGGCCCGCGTCCGACAGGGGAGCGCCCAGGGACATGGTCCGGGGGCGCTGAGAGTGCGAAGAGTCGCAGACCCTTGAACCTGCTCCGGTTAGTACCGGCGAAGGAAGTCGAAGGAGATTTCCCGATGAACCCTCTGCACACCCGTCTCGCGCGCGCCGCCTGCTCGTTGCTGACTCTCGCCATGCTGGCCGCCTGCGGCAGCTCGACCTCGTCGGGCTCCAGCTCCTCGGGGGATCCGAAGACCCTGACCGTCGCGACCCACGACTCGTGGGCGATGTCGAAGGAGGTGCTCGCCGAGTTCAAGGCCGAGACCGGCATCACCGTCAAGATCCAGCCACAGGGCGATGCCGGCCAGCTGACCAACAAGCTGGTGCTCACCAAGGGATCGCCACTGGCCGACGGTGTCTACGGGATCGACAACACCTTCGCCTCGCGTGCAGTCGACGAGGGTGTGTTGACGTCGTACGGCTCGAAGGCCCTGCCGAGCTCCGCGGAGCAGTTCCAGCTCTCCGGCGACGGCGCCGACAAGCTCACCCCTGTCGACTTCAGCGACGTGTGCGTCAACGTCGACGACACCTGGTTCGCAGAGAAGGGGATCGCGGCGCCGAAGACGCTCGATGACCTGACCCGCCCGGAGTACAAGGGCCTCTTCGTCACCCCAGGGGCGACCACGTCCTCGACCGGACTGGCCTTCCTGCTCGCCACGATCGCCGCCAAGGGCGACGGTTGGCAGGGCTACTGGTCCGAGCTGATGGACAACGGTGCCAAGATCACCTCGGGATGGTCCGATGCCTACGAGGTCGACTTCACCGCGGGGGGCGGCACGGGGGACCGGCCGATCGTCACGTCGTACTCCTCCTCGCCGCCGTTCACCATCCCCGAAGGTGGCACCAGGCCGACGACGAGCGCGCTGCTCGATACGTGCTTCCGCCAGGTGGAGTACGCCGGGGTGCTGGCCGGGTCTGCAAACGCCGCCGGCATGGGCAAGTTCATCGACTTCATGCTCGGCAAGGAGTTCCAGGCTGCTCTGCCCGACAACATGTACGTCTACCCGGTCGACAGCGACGTCGCGCTGCCCGACTCGTGGACGGAGTTCGCCAAGACCTCATCGAAGCCCTACGCGATCGATGCTGGCGAGATCTCGGCCAACCGCACCGAGTGGTTGCGGGACTGGCGGGACGTCACCAGCAAGTGACCACCCAGTGACGACGCGGCGTGGCCAGTGGGGGATCGCGGCGCTCGCCGCTGTCCCGCTGACCGCACTGGCACTGTTCTTCCTCTATCCGGTGGCGGGGATGCTGGTCCGCGGTTTCTGGCCGGACGGGACCTTCGCGCCCGGTGCGGTGCTCGAGGTTCTGGGTCGGCCCCGGGTGCAGCGGGTGCTGTGGTTCACGCTGTGGTCGGCCGCGCTTGCCACGGCGGTCACCGTCACCTTGGGCCTGCCGGTGGCGTTCGCCCTGCACCGCTTGCGGTTTCCGGGTCGTGACCTTCTGAGGGCGATCGTCGTGGTGCCGTTCGTGCTGCCCACCGTCGTGGTGGGGGTCGCCTTCCGGCAGCTGATCGCGCCGGCCGGGCCGTTGGGTGCGCTCGGACTCGATGGCAGCGCTGTCGCGATCGTTGCCGCGATGGTCTTCTTCAACCTCAGCGTGGTGGTGCGCACGGTCGGCGCCTTCTGGGAGTCGATCGATCCGAGGCGCGAGGAGGCTGCTGCTGCGCTCGGTGCGTCTCCTGCGCAGGTGTTCCGCACGGTGACCTTGCCCGCGCTGTGGCCCGGGATCATCTCTGCCGCGAGCGTGGTCTTCCTCTTCTGCTCCACCGCGTTCGGCGTCGTGCTCACGATGGGCGGGCTGCGCTACGCCAACATCGAGACCGAGATCTACCTGCTGACGACCCAGGAGCTCGACCTGACCGGGGCGGCCGCGCTGTCGGTCCTCCAGGTCGTGGTCGTTTCCGGTCTGCTGCTTCTGGCCGCGCGGGTACGCCGTACCGCTGCACCCGTCGACCGCAGCGTGCGCCCGGTCCCGACACCGTCACGACGGCACCTGCCCGTGCTGGCCTGGACCGGGGTGGTCGTGGCATTCCTGCTGGCACCGGTCGTCTCTTTGGTCCTCGCCTCCCTTCGACGAGGTGAGGAGTGGGGGTTGTCGAACTACCGTGCTCTCGGCACGACCGGTGAGCGCAACGCCCTGCTGGTCCCTGCCGTCGACGCCCTGGCCACCTCGCTCTCGGTGGCGCTGGTCGCCAGCACGATCGCACTCCTCCTCGGCACGATCGTGGCGTTCCTGGTCACCCGGCGACCCCTTCCCGGGCGCCGAGGAGTCGGTGGAGTCCTCGACGGGTTGTTCATGTTGCCGCTCGGCGTCTCTGCCGTGACCGTGGGGTTCGGCTTCCTGATCACCCTGGACCGACCGCCACTGGACCTGCGCTCATCGGCGATGCTGGTGCCGATCGCACAGGCGATGGTCGCGCTACCCCTGGTGGTGCGCACGGTGGTGCCGGTTCTGCGATCGGTCGACGACCGTCAGCGACAGGCGGCGGCCTCGCTGGGCGCCGGTCCGCTGCGGGTGCTCCGGACGGTCGACCTCACCGTGGCGTGGCGCTCGCTGCTGGCGGCGGCGGGCTTCGCCTTCGCGGTCTCGCTCGGCGAGTTCGGCGCGACCAGCTTCCTTGCGCGTGACGACCACCCCACCCTTCCCGTGGTGATCTATCGGCTGATCGGCCGCCCGGGCGCGGAGAACTTCGGGATGGCGATGGCTGCGTCCGTCGTACTCGCCGGGGCCACGACCCTGGTGATGCTGCTCGTGCAGCGACTGCGCGCCGGCTCGATGGGAGCCTTCTGAGATGAGCGGACTCGAGGTGCGGAACCTGACCGTGCGGTTCGGGCCGACCACGGCCGTCGACTCGGTG
>JBDSBU010000129.1:0-4311 GCA_039921445.1 Marmoricola sp.
CTTCGACATGTCGATCTTCCGCGTCGACCCGCCGGCGTACGAGGAGATCCTCGCGGTGCGGGCCGAGAGACAAGGACAGGTGACCGACTTCCTGGCCACGGCCACAGCGGAACTTCTCGCGGAGGAACGCGAGAACCCCTGGGGCGGCGGTGACTGGCGTCCCAGCGTCGGTGACTGCATTCGCGTGATCCTGGAGGAGGAGTGGGCGCACCTGCGCTACATCCGGCGGGATCTCGCTCGGATGCGTCGAGCCGGACCCGGGCAGCCCGCCGGGACTGCGGCAGGAGAACCTCCTCTGGTCAACTAGGGCCGCCACGGCTCGTGCTCGTGCGAGAGCCAGACCTCAGCAGGGTCGAGCGCGCGGACCAGCCGCTTACCGTCGGTGCGTGGCTCGTCGAGCTCGGCGTGGAAGACCGCCGTGTCGCCACAGACCACGACTGGTTGCCCACCCGTCTCGACGACGACCACTTGCGAGCCTGCCGTGTGTCCTGGTGTCGGGACGAGCCGGAGCCCGGGCAGCAGCTCGAGCTCGCCATCGACCGGGACGTACTGCACACCTGGCGAGTCGACCCACTCGCGGATCGTGTAATCGTCCTTGCTTCGTGCGTCATCGAGCTCGATGCGCTGGACGTAGATCGGCTTGCCGCTGAAGAGGTGGTTGCCGCCGCAGTGGTCGAAGTGCAGGTGTGTGTTGATGACGATGTCAATGCTGGCCAGGTCGAAGTCGGTCTGTGAGCTCAGTGGAACCAGGCGTGGATCCATGTCGGCCACCGCCGGGTGCAGCTCCGTCATGCCGGTGTCGACAAGCACGCGCCCGGCGGGATGGTCGATGACGTGCACGTAGACCGGCATCCGTTCGCCATCGGCGAGCAACTCGGCCACGAGGATCGGGGTCACGGTCAGGACCGAGATCTCACTTTCCGATCCCTCTCCTTTGTGGGGCCGTGAATCACACATCGCGGTGAGCCCGGGTGGTTGTCTGGCATCTGGTTCGGTCGCCGTGACCGATGGTCGTGACCCTAACCATGCTTACCCGTTTCCCTTGATGTTGTTTCGCCGCTGGTCACGGCGGTCGCGCGAGTCAGAACTGTTGCGTGGCTGCACCGTCGACCTATCATCGCGTCTCCCACCGAGGATGCACGGACGCCAGCGTGAGCGGACGTCTGCCATGCTTTGGGTCGGGGTCGCAACGATCGGGAGCGACAATGCGCGGCGGATACGGCACCAGTGACCACGGCACCCTCGCGGACCGCCACCCCGGGACCACGTCCTCGGCGACAGCGCAGAGCCCCGCTCGTCATTGCCTTGTCGACCGCGAGCCGAGCCTGCTCGTCGAGTGGCGTCAGGGGGCGGTCGGCTGGGAAGGCCGGGTGATCTCCATGATCTGGATCGATGCCTCGGGGTGGGCGACCGTCGAACGGTGGCTACCCGTAGGCGACATCACCCCGCTCTGAGGAGGCCAGCACCTACTGAGACCAGGGTGGGGCTTGCGGGGGTAAGGCTGGTCCTCGTACGGCACCGTCGAAGCCGAACGCCAGCCGCCGTGTCCGTAGTCTCGAGATCATGAGTCTTGCGTCGACCGCCGGTGTCACTCTCGAGGACAGCTTCGCGCGGGAGCTGCCGGAGATGGCGATCAGCTGGCAGGCCGAGGCCGCTCCCGCACCCGAGCTGCTGGTGCTCAACGAGCCGCTTGCAGTCGAGCTCGGTGTGGACCCGCAATATCTTCGAAGTGCCGAGGGCGTTCGGCTGCTGGTCGGCAACTGCCTGCCCGAGGACGCCAAACCCGTCGCCCAGGCCTACGCCGGTCACCAGTTCGGCGGGTACTCTCCGCGGCTCGGCGATGGACGTGCGCTCCTTCTCGGCGAGCTGAGGCTCCGCGGCGGCAGCGTGCGCGACCTGCACCTGAAGGGTTCTGGCCGTACGCCGTTCGCGCGCGGTGGCGATGGTCTGGCTGCGGTCGGCCCGATGCTGCGTGAGTACATCCTCAGCGAGGCCATGCACGCACTCGGGATTCCCACCACACGATCATTGGCTGTCGTTGTCACCGGAAGACGAGTTCAGCGCGAGACCCTCCTCCCCGGTGCCGTGCTCGCGCGGGTGGCAAGCAGCCACCTGCGGGTTGGCAGCTTCCAGTTCGCGCGGGCTACCGGCGACACCGCACTACTTCGTCGGCTGGTCGAGCACGCCATCGCGCGTCATCACCCAGGAGCCGCGAGCTCGGAGAACCCGGCGCTAGCCCTGTTTGACGCGGTCGTGGTCGCCCAGGCGTCGCTGGTGGCTCAGTGGATGCTCGTCGGGTTCGTGCACGGCGTGATGAACACCGACAACGTGACCATCTCGGGCGAGACCATCGACTACGGTCCGTGCGCCTTCATGGACGCCTTCGACCCCGCGACCGTGTACAGCTCGATCGACACCAGCGGCCGTTATGCCTTCGGCAACCAACCGGTGATCGCCGAATGGAACCTGGCCCGACTTGCGGAATCCCTGCTCCCACTGCTGCACGACGACCAGGACACGGCCATCGCACTGGCCGTGGGGTCCCTGGGAGCGTTCCGTCGCCACTACGACACCACCTGGTCAGCCGGTATGCGCGCCAAGCTGGGTCTACGCCCGAGCCTGGATGAATCCGTAGCGCTGGGAGTGGTCGACGAACTGATGGTCCTGCTGCGCGAGAGCCATCCCGACTACACGTCTTTCTTCCGCCACCTGATGGCGGCGGCGGGCGGCGATGCCGAACCAGTTCGCGGCCTGATGCTCGAGCTGCCGCGGTTCGACGCGTGGCTGGAGCGGTGGCGCGGATTGGGTCCAGACGTCGAGACGATGACGCGGGTCAACCCCATCTACGTCGCGCGCAACCATCTGGTGGAGGAGGCGCTGGATGCCGCTACCGCCGGTGCCCTGGAGCCACTCGCCGACCTTCTCGACGCCGTGAGCGCACCCTACGACGAGCGTCCCGGCCTTGAGCGCTACGCCGAACCCGGCTCGAAGGACTTCGCCACGACGTACCGCACCTTCTGTGGCACCTGAGCCTGGGTGTCGGGCGAAGTTCGTTGCGGCTGCACGCGCCGGTCACCTGCCGATGGATCCCCTCCCGTCGACGACGTGACCGGCGAGGTCACCGGGGCCCTTTTCTCAGTTCGGCTGAGAGAGGCAGGACATCGAATTCTCTGGTCCCGAGGGAGGTCGCGATGAGAGGGCTCAGGGCTCCGGGCGCAGTCAGCAGATGGCTCTTCAGCCCGCGTTGCGCGTGGTGGGTGCAGCGCAGTGGGTAGACGCACCTTCGAACGGACCGGCACACGACAGCCGCCGGCGAAGGTCGTCGGCGGCTGTCGATCGCCTCAGGTCATGGAGCGTGTCCTACACCCGAGCGCTGGTGCGGCGGTTGGCCGCCATCCAGATCAGCAGGGCGACGACCGCGCCGACGATCGAGCCGATGATGCCCGCGGGCTGCAGGAGCCCATCGGTCGCGTCCTTGCCGAACAGCAGGTAGCCGAGCATCCCGCCGACGAAGGATCCGACGATCCCGAGCACGATCGTGGCCACGACCGAGAGGTCCTGCTTTCCGGGGACGAGCAGGCGGGCCACGTAGCCGGCGATGGCGCCGACAATGATGATGGTCAGGATTAGTCCAAGCATGGGAGTGCCTTTCCGTCGAGAGGCTGCCTGTTGCGGCCCTGGGGATGTACATAACCACCCCTATCAGGGTCACGACACACCCCTAGGTGGGTTAGTCTCCCCACGTGAGCATCCGCAGCGATCCCGTGCAGGTCGCCATCGTCGACGACTACGACGTCGTGGTCATCGGGGTTGCCAACATGCTCGCGCCGTACCGCGATCGGGTCGTCGTGGCCGAGCTGGACACGAACAAACCCCTCATCGATGACGTCGATATCGCGTTGTACGACTCGTTCGCGCAGCCCGAGACCGACCGCGACGAGATCAAGACACTGATCGACAACCCCCTGGCCCGGCGGGTGGTGGTCTACACCGGGAACTTCCATCCCGAGCTCGTCTCGATGGCACGCGACCTGGGCGTGCACGGATACCTGTCCAAGGCCCTGAGCGGACGTGAGCTGGTGGCTGCCCTTGAGGCCGTTCACGCCGGCGAGATCGTGATCAGTGCCTCAGCGACGCAAGCACGCAACACGGTTGGCGACTGGCCCGGCCGCGGCGAAGGACTCTCCGATCGCGAGTCGGAGATCCTCGCCCTCATCACGCAGGGAAAGAACAACGCCGAAGTGGCGGCGCTGACCTACCTGAGTCCCAACACGGTCAAGTCCTACATCCGCGGGCTCTACCGCAAGATCG
>JBDSBU010000130.1:0-5384 GCA_039921445.1 Marmoricola sp.
GTTCGAGGATCGTCGACAGCGGCAACGAGCCGTGGTCCCGCAAGAGCAGCAGCCAGGCGTCGACGGCCCCTGGCACCGCTGCGGCGAGCGGGCCCGAGCCGGGGACGTGGTCGAGGCCCATCGCGGCGAACGACTCGCGGGTGGCTGCTGCCGGAGCCGGCCCTTGCCCGCACAGGACCCGTGGGGTCGGGTCCGCTGCCGTGGACACGATTGCCGGCAGGTCGCCACCGGGGCCGTTGAGGTGCGGTTCGACCACGTGCAGGACGAAGCCCCCAGCAGCGGCGGCGTCGAAGGCGTTGCCGCCGAGCTCGAGCATCCGCTGAGCCGACTGCGAGGCGATCCAGTGGGTCGAGGACACCATCGCGAAGCTGCCACTGAGGGTGGGGCGGGAGGTGAAGGCAGGTGGTCGGCGCGCGTCCATCCACTCATCGTGCCAGCCGTTGGCACACCGCTCGATCGAGACCTGGTCTGGATATCCCTTGCCCGGTGCGCAAGGCTCGGTGCAGCCGACCCCCCTGGAGGACATCACCATGCTCAGCACCATGCAGGACTCACCACTGACCATCGGCGCGCTGATGAAGCACGGAACCTCGGTGCATGCCGACTCCGAGGTGGTGACAGCCACCGCGGACGGCAGCCGGCGGATCTCCTTCGCCGAGCTCGGCAGTCGTGCAGCCAGGCTGGCGAACGCACTGCGCTCGCTGGGCATCGAGGGCGACCAGCGCGTCGCCACCTTCCAGTGGAACAACGCCGAGCACCTCGAGGCCTACCTCGCCGTGCCCTCGATGGGTGCGGTGCTGCACACCCTGAACATCCGGCTCTTTCCCGAGCAGCTGGTCTACATCGCCAACCACGCCGAGGACCAGGTCGTGATCGTCGACGACTCCCTCGTGGGGTTGCTGGCGCCGCACCTGCCCGAGATGACCACGGTCCACCACGTGCTGGTCGCCGGCCCGGACGCCGCCTCAGCCGACCTCGACTCGTTGCGCTCGAGTGGCAAGGAGGTCCTGGTCTACGACGACCTGCTGGCCGAGCAGTCTGAGGAGTTCGAGTGGCCCGAGCTCGACGAGTCCTCAGCTGCTGCCATGTGTTACACCAGCGGTACGACGGGCAATCCCAAAGGTGTCGTCTACAGCCACCGGTCCGCCTGGTTGCACTCCCAGGCGGTGTGCACCGGCAACGTCGGCGGGCTCAGCTTCCACGACCGGGTGCTGCCGATCGTGCCGATGTTCCACGCCAATGCCTGGGGTCTGGCCTATGCGGCGCTGATGAGCGGCGCCTCGCTGTGCATGCCCGATCGCTGGCTTCAGGCCGAGCCGCTCGTCCGCTTCATCCAGGAGTCCCGCCCGACGGTCTCCGGTGCGGTGCCGACCGTGTGGAACGACGTGCTGGGCCACCTCGACAAGCACGAGGACGTGAAGCTCGACTCGATCCGGTTGATCCTGTGCGGCGGGTCCGCCGTACCCGTCTCCTTGCAGAAGGCACTCCAGGACCGGCACGGCCTGCTGGTCCAGCAGGCGTGGGGGATGACCGAGACCTCACCGGTCGCCTCCATCGGACTGCCACCCGCTGGCGTGTCTGGGAATGAGCTGTGGTCCTACCGCGGCAGCCAGGGACGGGTGCTGTGCGGCGTCGAGGGCCGGATCATCGCCGACGATGGAGCTGAGCAGCCGTGGGACGGCAAGGCGGTAGGTGAGCTACAGGTGCGCGGCCCCTGGGTCACGGCCAGCTACTACAACTCCGACGACCCGGACGCCAGCGGTCGCTTCGACGACGGCTGGCTGCGCACCGGTGACGTCGGCTCGATCGATGAGCTCGGCTACATCAGGCTCTCCGACCGGGCCAAGGACGTGATCAAGTCCGGGGGTGAGTGGATCTCCTCGGTCGACCTCGAGAACGCCTTGATGGCCCACGACGACATCATCGAGGCCGCTGTGATCGGCATCCCGGACGAGAAGTGGGACGAGCGTCCGCTGGCCTCGGTCGTGGTGCGCGAGGGTGCCACGCTGACCCCTGCTGACCTTCGCGAGTTCCTGAGCAAGGACTTCGCCAAGTGGCAGCTGCCCGAGTCCTGGGCCTTCATCGATGAGGTGCCGCGCACCAGTGTCGGGAAGTTCGACAAGAAGGTGATCCGCAAGTGGTACGCCGCGAGCGAGATCGAGATCGAGCGGTCCTGAAGCGAGTCTGCGAGCAGACCTACTCCTCGTGCACACCCCAGGCGTAGGTCTGCTTCTGCAGCTCGAGGTACAGCAGGGTCTGGATCGCGGTGACTCCCCGGATCGTCCGGATCCGGCCGGAGATCAGCTCCAGCAGGTGGGCGTCGCTACGCCCGACGACCTCGGCGAGGATGTCGAAGCCTCCTGAGGTCAGTACGACGTAGTCGACCTCCTCGATCCGCGCCAGCTCCAGGGCGACGGCTTTGGCCGGGCCGTCGACGGTGACGCCGACCATCGCCTGACGGCCGAACCCGAGCTGCAAAGGGTCGGTGACCGCGACGATCTGGATGACCTCGGCCTCCAGGAGCCCGACGACCCGGTGTTCCACGACCCCGACCTCGAGTCCCAGCTGGTGGGCGATCTCGGAGTAGGGGCGACGTCCGTCCTGCTGGAGCAGCTCGATGATCGCTCTGGTGTCCGGGTCCAGGTTCACTCGCGGCGGGATGGGTCGGGGCAGCATGAACTCCTGCTTGGAGCGCCGTGGCCCAAACTCGCCCTTGATCATGTTGTCTCTCGAACCTTCCCCCCGCTGCCCGGAACCCTAGACCGTGCGAGGCGACTGGATCGGTGAAATCGCAAGTTTCAGCGCACACCCCAGGAGTAGGTCTGCTTGGCGAGCTTGAGATACATGAAGGTCTCGGTGCTTCTCACACCGTCGACCCCGCGGATTCGGCGTGAGACCAGGTCGAGGAGCTCCTCGTCTCCGGTGCTGACCACCTCGCAGAGCAGGTCGTAGGCCCCTGCGGTCATCACGACGTAGACGACCTCCTCCATGCCCGCGAGCAACTCGGCGACGGCCTCCACAGGACCGTCAACGTGCACCCCGACCATGGCCTGACGCTCGAACCCGAGCTGCAAGGGGTCGGTGACTGCGACGATCTGCATGACGCCTGTGTCGGTCAGCCGCTGCACTCGCTGCCGCACTGCGGCCTCGGAGAGCCCGACGACCTTGCCGATCGCGGCGTAGGAGCGCCGTCCGTCCTGCTGGAGCTGCTCGATGATCTGCTTGGACACCTCATCAAGGACCTGATGGCCGCGCAGGCTCGCCGTGGGCTTCTCACTCATGGGTCCATCGTGGCGGCTGTGACGACAGGTGACAAGCAGCGTTCGCCCATGAATGACAGCGCAAAGCGTAGTTTTCGTAGGGCGGCCCTGATGTTTTTCGTTGCCGATCGACGATCGCGCCACTGAATCCCTTGTCGACTCGATCGACGCGTGCGAGGGTGAGGCCGACGCCGAAGGAGGGCCCATGCCAGGTGGATCCGCAGGAGGCGACTTGGGGGGTCGCACGATGCAAGGTTCACCCCGGCCCACCCGTCGCACAGTGCTCAAGGGTGCCGGATTCGCAGCCTTCGGACTGGGCAGCGCCGCTGTGCTGCCTCTGTTCGGCACCCCGTCGGCCAAGCAGAATCCGCTCACGTGCAGCGCCAAGGATCGTTCGGCGACCTCGAAGCGACTGATCGTCTCCAACTGGCCTGCCTACCTCGACCCCGCGAGCAAGAAGGCCTCCAACACGCTCCAGGACTTCGAGAAGTTGACCGGGATCCAGGTCGACTACAGCGACGACGTCAGCGACAACGCCGAGTTCTTCGCCAAGGTGCGCAACCAGCTCGGCGACTGTCAACCGGTCGGCCGCGACATGATGATGCTCACCGACTGGATGGCCGCGAAGATGATCGCGCTCGGCTGGGTCCAGAAGCTGGACCCGGCGAAGATGCCGAACCTGCAGAAGAACCTGCTCGCGCCCCTGCGTGGAGCCCAGTGGGACCCCGACCGCACCTCCTCCGCTCCGTGGCAGAGCGGCCTGACCGGCATCGCCTACAACTCCAAGCTGACCAAGGAGGTCGGCAGCTTCTCGGAGCTGATGACCCGTCCGGACCTCGCCGGGAAGATCACCCTGCTCTCGGAGATGCGCGACACGATGGCCTTCATGCTCCGACTCCAGGACGCAGACCCTGCGGACTTCTCCGCCGATGAGTGGGCCAACGCGATCGACAAGCTGCGCGGCTTCGTCAAGGCCGGCCAGGTGCGGGCGTTCACTGGCAACGAGTACATCCAGGACCTCACCGCGGGCAACATCGTGGCCTGCGAGGCGTGGTCGGGTGACGTCGTGCAGGCCCAGTTCGACAATCCCGACATCAAGTTCGTCGTGCCCGAGGAGGGGGTGGCCCTGTGGAGCGACAACATGCTCGTGCCCAACAAGGCCGAGCACCTCTCCAACGCCGAGCAGTGGATCGACTACTACTACCAGCCCGAGGTCGCGGCGAAGCTGGCCGCGTGGGTCAACTTCATCTGCCCGGTCGAGGGAGCGCGGGACGCGATGGTCTCCATCGATGACTCGCTGGTCGACAACGAGCTGATCTTCCCCACCGAGGAGACGCTGAAGCAGACCTTCGCCTTCATGGCGCTCGATGAGACCCAGAACAAGCAGTACGAAGGAGAGTGGTCCGATGTCACAGGCGGCTGAGGCGCCGGCACGGTTCGTGCCCGACGAGTACGACGGGTTGCGGCTGCGCGGCCTGACCAAGCAGTTCTCCACCTTCACGGCCGTTCGCGAGCTCGACCTCGACGTGCCCAGCGGGTCGTTCTTCGCGTTGCTCGGGCCGTCCGGGTGCGGCAAGACCACGACGTTGCGGATGGTCGCCGGGCTGGAGACTCCGACGTCGGGGAGCATCGAGCTGGGCGGCAAGGACATCACCTGGGACAAGCCCTACCAGCGCCCGGTGAACACCGTCTTCCAGAACTACGCGCTCTTCCCGCACCTCGACATCTTCGAGAACGTCGCGTTCGGGCTGCGTCGACGTCGCCGCAAGGATGTCGACCAGCAGGTCCGCGAGATGCTGGAGCTGGTCGAGCTCGAGTCCCAGGTCCGCAAACGTCCGGCCCAGCTCTCCGGCGGCCAGCAACAGCGGGTCGCCCTGGCCCGAGCGCTGATCAACCAGCCCCAGGTGCTGCTGCTCGACGAACCTCTGGGCGCCTTGGACCTCAAGCTGCGCCGGTCGATGCAGCTGGAGATCAAGCGGATCCAGACCGAGGTCGGTCTCACCTTCGTCCACGTCACCCACGACCAGGAAGAGGCCATGACGATGGCCGACACGATCGCGGTGATGAACCGTGGCGTGATCGAGCAGATGGGTGCCCCGGCCGACCTCTACGACAACCCGCGCA
>JBDSBU010000131.1:0-14348 GCA_039921445.1 Marmoricola sp.
ACCTCGACTTCCACGACGGTGTGGAGGACTACTTCGCCGCCAAGGCCTCGTTGTTCACCCCGGAGCGGACCCGGCGGGGCCTGACCAACATCGACGACGAGCACGGACGTCGCCTCCTCGAGATCGCCACCGTGCCGATGTCGACGTTCTCGCCGTCGGGTGCTGCCGCCGACTGGCGTGCCATCGAGGTGAGCCTGGAACCGGAGGGCTCGAGCTTCACCGTGGTGACGCCGTCGGGGGAGCAAATCCCGGGCAGGGTGCCGCTCACCGGATCCTTCAACGTCGCCAACGCCTTGTGCGCGATCGCGCTCGCGGGCGAGGCCGGGCTCGACCCGGAGCAGGTTGCCGAGGGGATCTCCCACGGTGGCGGTGTCCCCGGACGCTTGGAGCGGGTGGACGCGGGCCAGGACTTCCTCGCGGTGGTCGACTACGCCCACAAGCCCGATGCCGTGGAGGCAGCGCTCTCAGCGCTTCGGCCCCTCACCGCGGGACGACTGATCCTGGTGATCGGCGCGGGCGGCGACCGCGACACCGGCAAGCGACCCGTGATGGGTGAGATCGGTGCCCGGCTGGCCGACGTGCTGGTGGTGACCGACGACAACCCCCGCAGCGAGGACCCCGCAGAGATCCGCGCCGCGATTCTCACCGGAGCCCGTGTCGCGAAGGTTGCCGGCGAGGTGCGCGAGGTCGGCGACCGGCGTGCGGCGATCCGGGAGGCGGTGGCGCTGGCCGGCCCCGGAGACACCGTGGTGATCGCCGGAAAGGGCCATGAGGCCGGGCAGGAGATCGCCGGAACGGTGCATCCCTTCGACGACCGGGTGGAGCTCCGCGCGGCCCTGGAGGAGCGCCGGTGATCCCGCTGACGCTGGCGGAGGTCGCCGTCGTCGTCGGCGGCACCGTCGTCGACGCCGACTCATCGGTCGTCGTCACCGGCCCCGCCTTCCTGGACAGCCGGAACCCCGAGGCAGGTGGGCTGTTCGTCGCCTTCGCCGGTGAGCACGTCGACGGCCACGACTACGCGCCCGGAGCCGTCGCCGGTGGTGCCGCGGCCGTGCTCGGTAGTCGGCAGACCGGCGCGCCGTCGGTGCTGGTCACGGATGCGCGGGCGGCACTGCAGCTGCTCGCGGCCCACGTGCTCGCCCGGCTGCGCAGTGACGGTCCGGCACCTTCGGTGCTCGCGATCACCGGCTCGCAGGGCAAGACGACCGCCAAGGACATGCTGGCGCGGGTGCTCGCGGCCGCTGCCCCCACGGTCGCCACCGCCGGGTCGTTCAACAACGAGCTCGGCTTGCCAATCACGGTCCTCCGGGCCGACCGCGCGACCCGGCATCTCGTGCTGGAGATGGGTGCTCGCGGGGTGGGGCACCTCACCGAGCTGTGCGCGATCGCGCCGCCAGACATCTCGCTGGTGCTCAACGTGGGCAAGGCCCACATCGGTGAGTTCGGTTCCCATGAGCAGATCGCGCTCGCGAAGGGGGAGCTCATCGACGCGCTGGGCGCCGAGGGCACCGCGGTGCTCAACGGCGACGATCCGCTCGTCGCAGCGATGGCCACCCGTTCGGCAGCGCAGGTGCTTACCTTCGGTCACGCCGACCGGGCCGACGTACGACTCTCGGAGGTGTCGGTCGACGACCTTGGACGGCCCTCGCTCACCCTGACCCATGCGGGTCACAGCGAGCACCTGCAGCTGCTGCTGCTCGGAGAGCACCAAGCCGGCAACGCCGCGGCAACCGCAGCCGCAGCAGTGGCGGCCGGACTCGACTTCGCCCAGGTGGTGGAGAGCCTGCGGTCGCTGACCTCCCTCTCGAAGTGGCGGATGGAGCTGCACGAACGGCTCGATGGTCTCGCCGTTGTGAACGATGCCTACAACGCCAACCCCGACTCGATGCGGTCCGCGCTCGAGACGCTGGCCCAGATGGGCCGTTCGGGCCGGCGCACCGTGGCGGTGCTCGGCGAGATGCGTGAGCTCGGCGCGAGCGGCGAGGAGGAGCACCGTGCGATCGGTGCGTTGGTCGCGAGTCTTGGCATCGACGTGGTTCTGGTCGTGGGCGACGGCGCCGAGGGTGTCTACGACGCACTGGTGGACGAGCGCGGCCACGACGGTTCGGCGCGCCGCGTCGCGGGGGTCGCCGACGCTGCGCAGTGGTTGCGCGACAATGTGGCAGGCCCGGACGTCGTCCTGGTCAAGGCATCCCGATCGCTTGGGCTCGAGCGGATCGCCGAGGACCTGCTTGCCCACGACCCTGGAGAGGAGCCGGTGCGTTGAGAGCAATCCTGCTCGCCGGCGGCCTGTCGCTGGTCCTCACGCTGATCGGCACGCGTTATGCGATCCGCGTCCTGGCGAACCGCGGCTACGGCCAGTTGATCCGCGACGACGGGCCCACCACGCACCACACCAAGCGCGGCACACCCACCATGGGCGGCACGGTGATCGTGCTCGCCTCGACGCTGAGCTACTTCCTGGCCACGTGGATCACCGGCCACAAGCCGAGCGCCTCAGCACTCCTGCTGCTGTTCTTGTTCGTGGGCATGGGCAGCGTCGGCTTCCTCGACGACTACATCAAGATCTCGAGACAGCGCAGCCTCGGCCTGCGCAGCCGGGCGAAGTTCATCGGGCAGACCGTCGTGGCGGTGGCGTTCGGCACACTCGCCCTCTCGCCGTGGCTCGAGGACGACCGTTTCCGGACCCCGGCCGGACACTCGATCTCGTTCATCCGCGAGCCCGATGACCTCGTCCTCCCCGGCGTCGTGCTGGTGATCTTCATCTGGCTGCTCATCGCGGGCACCAGCAACGCGGTGAACCTGACCGATGGTCTCGACGGTCTTGCCGCAGGCGCCTCGGTGATGACGTTCGGCGCCTACACCCTGGTCAACATCTGGCAGAACAACCAGTGGTGCGGCCGCGAGGCCGGCCCCAACTGCTACGACGTCCGCGACCCGCTCGACCTCGCGGTGGTGGCTGCTGCGATCACCGGCGCCTGCTTCGGCTTCTTGTGGTGGAACGCCTCGCCGGCAAAGATCTTCATGGGCGACACCGGGTCGCTGGCGCTCGGTGGAGCGCTCGCCGGCTTCGCCGTACTCACCCGTACCGAGTTCCTGCTCGCCCTGCTCGGTGGGCTGTTCGTGATCCAGACCCTCTCGGTGATCCTGCAGGTCGGCTTCTTCAAGGCCACCAAGGGACGCCGGCTCTTCCGAATGGCCCCGTTGCACCACCACTTCGAGATGCTGGGCTGGGAAGAGGTCACCGTGACGATCAGGTTCTGGCTGATCGCGGGGATCTTCGTCGCCGCGGGGCTCGGGGTGTTCTACGCCGAGTGGGTGGCCGGCACGTGACCGGTCGGCGTGACGTCGGCGGTCTGGGGCGCACCTCGTCGTGGGACGGCATTCGGGTCGTGGTCGCGGGCATGGGCGTCTCCGGCTTCGCCGCCGCCGACAACCTGACCCACCTCGGGGCGAAGGTGACCGCGCTGGACGACTCCCTGGCCGGTGATCGCACGGAGAAGGCAACCTTGCTGCAGATCCTCGGCAGCACCGTGCGTCTCGGTCCCGGGGCCACCGCGACCCTGCCCGACGACGTCGACCTCGTGGTCACCTCGCCGGGCTGGGCGCCCTCGGCACCCCTGCTGGCGCAGGCGTCAGCGCGAGGCATCCCGGTGTGGGGTGAGGTCGAGCTCGCCTGGCGGCTGCGCGATCCCGAGAACCCAGCGCCCTGGCTGGCGGTCACCGGCACCAACGGCAAGACCACGACGGTGCAGATGCTCGAGTCGATGCTCCGCGCCCACGGTCTGCGCACCGTGGCCTGCGGCAACGTCGGGCTGCCGATCGTGGAGGTGGTGATGGACCCCCAGCCCTACGACGTGCTCGCGGTCGAGCTCTCCAGCTTCCAGCTGCACTACACATCCTCGGTCGCTGCCCAGTCCGCCGTCGTGCTCAACGTCGCCGAGGACCACCTCGACTGGTACGCCGGACTCGGCGACCCGATGACCGGTTACGCCGCCGACAAGGGGCTGATCTACCGGGGGAACCAGCTCGCGTGCGTCTACAACGTCGCCGACCCCATGACCGAGCAGCTGGTCCGCGACGCCGAGGTCGCCGAGGGGGCTCGCGCGATCGGCTTCACCCTCGGCACTCCGGCGGTTGGCATGGTCGGCCTGGTCGACGACGTCCTCGCCGACCGGGCCTTCATCGAGGACAGGCAGAACACCGCTGCCGAGCTGTGCACGCTTGGCGAGCTCGCCAGCAACGCGCCGCACTTCGTCAGCAATGCGCTCGCGGCCGCCGCCCTGGCCCGCAGCCACGGAGTCGCACCTGCGGCCGTGCGCGAGGCGCTGCGCTCCTTCCGCCCCGACGGTCACCGGATCGCTGAGGTGGCCGTTGTCGGCGACGTCACCTGGGTCGACGACTCCAAGGCCACGAACCCGCACGCGGCGCTGGCCTCGTTGCGGGCCTACGAGCACGTGGTCTGGGTCGCTGGCGGACTGGCCAAGGGTGCGCGGTTCGACGATCTGGTGGCCTCCGTGCGCGACCGGTTGCGTGGCGTCGTACTCCTCGGGCGGGACGCACAGGTGATCCGGGAGGCGCTTTCGCGACACGCGCCCGATGTGCCCGTCTTCGAACTAGCGGCCAGCGAGACTGATCCACAACGATCCATGGATCGCGTGGTCTCCGAGGCCTCGGCGCTCGCACGTGCCGGGGACACGGTGCTTCTGGCACCGGGCTGTGCGTCGATGGACATGTTCGCCAACTACGGCGCACGCGGTGATGCCTTCACCGAGGCCGTGCAACGGCTGCGGCGGGCAGGCAACGAGGACGGCCAGACCCCCTGAGGAGGAGCTGGCCGGCGACGAGGAGGAACCTTGAGCGTCACCGGCCAAGCCCCGAAGCAGGCCCCGAAGCAGGCCCCGAAGCAGGCTGGCCAGCAGGTTGAGCTGCAGGCCGGGTTTTTGGGCTGGTGGGCCGGCGTACGCCGCTCGCTGGAGCGGCCGTTGACGTCGTACTACCTGCTCCTCGGTGCCTCCACGATGCTGCTCGCGATCGGGCTGATGATGGTGCTCAGCGCCTCCAGTGTGTACTCCTACCGCGAGCACAACGGCAACAGCTACTTCATCTTCTTCAAGCAGCTCACCTGGGTGGCGATCGGCCTGCCTGCCGCCTGGGTCGCGAGCCGGATGAACCGACGGTTCCTGCGGCTGATGGCGTGGCCCTCCGTGGCGCTGGCCGCGGTGCTGCTGATCCTGACCCAGACCAGTCTCGGCTTCGCGGTCAACGGCAACCGCAACTGGCTCAACCTCGGCGGCCTCACGGTGCAGCCCTCGGAGATCGCCAAGCTGGCGATCATCTTGTGGGCCGCCGACGTCTACGCCCGCAAGGAGAAGCTGCTCGCGAACCCCGTCCACGCCCTGGTGCCAGTGGCTCCGGTGGTCGGCCTGGTCTCGCTGCTCGTCGTCCTGCAGCACGACCTCGGCACTGCGCTGGTGCTGTTCGCGATCCTGGTCGGCCTGTTGTGGGTGGTCGGCGTTCCGGCGCGGCTCTTCGGGATCGTGATCTCGCTGGTCGGGGTGGTGGCGTTCTACCTGGCCGCCTCGAACGCAGAGCGGCGCGGCCGGCTGACCAGCTTCATCGACCCGTTCGCCGACTTCCAAGGGGCCGGTTGGCAGGCGGGTCACGGGCTGCTCGGGATGGCCAGTGGGGGCATCCTCGGCAAGGGCCTCTCAGCGAGCCAGCAGAAGTGGGGCAGCCTGCCCGAGGCACACACCGACTTCATCTTCGCGGTGCTCGGCGAGGAGCTCGGCCTGGTCGGCACGCTGCTCGTGATCGTGCTGTTCGGCGCGATCGCGTACGCCGCCGCGCGGTTGGCCATCAACACCGAGGACCGGTTCGTGCGCTACTTCACCGCAGGCGTGATGATCTGGCTGATGAGCCAGATGATCATCAACATCGGCATGGTGCTCGCCCTGCTCCCCGTCATCGGGATCCCGCTGCCGTTGCTCTCCTACGGCGGCTCGGCCCTGGTGCCGTCATTGGTGGCGCTCGGAATGCTGGTCGGCTTCGCGCGCTCCGAGCCCGAGGCAGCCGCCGCGTTGCGGGACCGACGCGGCGAGCGCAAGCGGGGGCGCGCCAACGGACGCGCGCGCGGCGCCTTCCCGGGTGCCGTCTCCGCAGGCAGCGCCCGCTCGAGGCGCGAGTGATGGCGGTCCGCCGTGTCCTCCTGGCCGGTGGTGGTTCAGCCGGTCACACCTCGCCTCTGCTCGCGACGGCCGACGCACTGCGCCGGCGCGACCCCGACATCGAGATCGTCGCGCTGGGCACCGCCCGGGGGCTCGAGACCAGGGTGATCCCGGAGGCCGGCTACCCGCTCGAACTGGTCCCGCCGGTGCCGTTGCCACGCAAGCTGGGTCTCGACCTGGTGCGTACCCCGGGCCGACTGCGCGGCGCGATGGTGGCCACCTTGGAGGTGCTGGACCGCGTGCGCCCAGACGTGGTCGTCGGCTTCGGCGGCTATGTCTCGGTGCCGGCCTACCTCGCCGCTCGGCGAAGGCGCCTGCCGCTGGTGGTGCACGAGGGGAACGCCCTGCCCGGCATCGCCAACAAGCTCGGTGCCCGGTTCACCAGCCATGTCGCCACCAGCTTCCCCGACACCGAGCTGCGGCACGGGCGCTACATCGGTCTGCCGATCCGTCGGATGATCAGCACGCTCGACCGGGCCGCCCTTCGGGACGAGGCGCGGCGACACTTCGGGCTCGACCCCGACCTGCCCACGTTGCTGGTCACCGGCGGCTCCCAGGGCGCGAGACGGCTCAACCAGTCCGTCTCCGCAGCAGCGCCCGCCTTCGCTGCCGCGGGCGTCCAGGTGCTGCACATCGTCGGACCGCACGGCGAGGCTCTGCCGGAGCTCACGCCCGGCGGGCCGGCGTACGTCACGGTGCCGTTCGTGAGCCGGATGGACCTCGCCTACGCCGCGGCCGACGCAGTCGTGTGTCGCTCCGGCAGCAACACCGTCACCGAGGTCTCCGGGGTGGGACTGCCGGCGATCTACGTCCCACTGCCGATCGGCAACGGCGAGCAGGCCCTGAACGCGCGTCCGGTCGTCGACGCTGGGGGAGGACTGCTCGTCTCCGACGCGGCGCTCACCCCCGAATGGGTCTGCGCGACGGTCCCGGACCTGCTGACCGACCCGGAGCGGCTCGCGGCGATGTCGCGGGCGGCCACTAACCTGATCCCGCTCGACGCCGACGACCTCCTTGCCGAGATGATCCTCCTGGCAGGCAACGGCAGAGGTGGTCAAGGATGAGGATTCCCGTCCCGGAGGTGATTCCGGCTGCCGACGAGCTCGGCGCGGTCCACTTCGTCGGCATCGGTGGCGCTGGGCTCTCGGGCATCGCGCGGATCATGCTCGCGCGTGGGATCACGGTGAGCGGCAGCGACGCCAAGGAGTCCCGCACCCTTGAGGCGCTCCGCGTGCTGGGCGCCCAGTGCCACGTCGGGCACTCGGCGGCCAACCTCGGAGCCGCCGACACCCTCGTGGTCTCCACCGCGGTCCGCGAGGACAACCCCGAGATCGTGGAGGCGACTGCCCGCGGTCTGCGGATGCTCCCGCGTTCGGCTGCGCTGGAGTCGGTGATGCAGGGCCACGTGGTGGTCGCCGTCGCCGGCACGCATGGCAAGACCACGACGACCTCACTGCTCACGGTGGCGCTCCAGCACTGCGGTGCCGATCCGTGCTTCGCCATCGGAGGCGAGCTCAACGAGACCGGCTCCAACGCCCACGACGGCAGTGGCCAGCTCTTCGTTGCCGAGGCGGACGAGAGCGACGGTGCCTTCCTGGTCTACTCGCCGTACGCCGCGCTGGTGACCAATGTCGAGGCCGACCACCTCGACAACTACGGGACGGCCGAGAACTACCGCGCGGCGTTCGAGACGTTCATCGAGCACATCGACGCCGACGGGTTCCTGGTGGTCTGTGCCGACGATCCCGGCGCCGACGAGCTCGGGGCTCTCGCGCTGAGGCAGGGGCGACGCGTCGTGCGGGTGGGGGAGCGGGCCGATGCCGACGTACGAGCCGTTGACGTGCGCTTCGCCGGAACCACCTCGAGGTTCTCCGTGGTCGACAACGGCCGCCGACTGGGCGAGGTCACCCTGCAGATCCCGGGGCGTCACTACGTCCTGGACGCGCTGGCCGCACTCGCCTGCGGGCTGCGCCTCGGCTTCCCCTTCGAGGACCTTGCGCGGGGACTGGGTGCCTTCAGCGGCACCCGTCGCCGAATGGAGCTCAAGGGCGAGGTCGGCGGGATTCGCGTCTACGACAGCTACGCCCACCACCCCAACGAGATCGCGGGCGACCTGCAGGCTGCCCGCAGCGTGGCCGGTGACGGTCGCGTGGTGGTCGCCTTCCAACCGCACATGGTCTCGCGCACCCAGGTCTTCGGCCACGACATGGGGGTCGCACTCGGTGCCGCGGACGAGGTCGTCGTGATGGACATCTACGTCGCTCGTGAGGACCCCGTCCCGGGCGTCAGCGGCGCACTGGTCGCCGATGCCGTGCCGCTGCCGGCCGAGAACGTCGTCTTCGAGCCGTCCTGGGCGGCCACGGCTGCCCACCTCGTCGCACGTGCGCAGCCCGGAGACCTCGTGCTGACCCTCGGAGCTGGCGACGTCACCCTGCTGGGGCCGCAGGTCCTCGAGCTGCTTGTCGACCTCGCCGAGCCAGGGGATTCCGATGACGATGCTTGATCGTCGACCCCGAGGCGGTGGCTCTGGGGGCGGCCCTGGGGGTGGCTCTGGCGGTGGCTCTGGGGACGAGCAGACCGTCCGGATCGCCCGCAAGGACTTCCGACGACGCCGCTACGCCGGCCGGTTCCGCACGGTGCTCCTGCTCGTGCTCGTGCTCGGCCTTCTCGCCGGATCGGTGTGGCTGGTGTTCTTCTCCAGCTTCGTCACCGCACAGTCGGTCCGGGTCGAGGGCAACACCGGCACGGGCACGCTCCGGGTCGAACGAGCCGCCGACGTCCCCCTGGGGACTCCGCTGGCCCGGGTCGACCTGGACTCGGTGGCGGCCCGAGTCGAATCGATCCCCTCGGTGCAGGACGCCAAGGTCTCGCGGCAGTGGCCCGACACGGTGCGGATCTCGGTCACCGAGCGCACACCGGTCGCCGTCGTCGACCAGGGCGCCGGACTGCGGTCGATGGACGCCGCAGGAGTGCTCTTCGGTGGCTACGCCTCCCGACCGCCGGGTCTGCCGTTGGTGCGCACCTCCGCCGAGACCAGCTCCGATGCGCTCGTCGAGGCGGGCAAGGTGGTCGGCGCCCTCCCGGCCGGGATCGCCGCCAAGGTCGACGTGATCGAGGTCGGCAGCGTCGACCGGATCTCCCTGCTGCTCACCAGCTCGCGCCGCGTGGTGTGGGGCAGCGCCGAAGGCTCGCGCGAGAAGGCCGAGGTGCTCGGCGTACTCCTCAAGCGGCCGGGGCAGGTCATCGACGTCTCGGTCCCGGGCCGCCCCACCACCCGCTGACCGCCGCGCCTCGCTCAACCCCCGCCGAGACGTCGCAAATGAAATGCGTCGAACTCGCCGGGACGTCGCAGATTCCGCCCGCGCCGTCGTCCGAGGCGCTCCCCAGAGGTGAGTTCTGTGACGTGTCGGCTGTCCGGGGGAGTGCAATCGCGAGGCCCCGGCGAAAAAAAGATCGGGGATTTGGCGGCCCCCCGCGTGTTGCGCGGGTCGTACGCCGCTGCGCACCTACCTTGATCTAACGACCTCAGGTTGACATAACGTTAACCCTCTACTTCAGGGTTAGGGTTCCGCAGCCGGGGGCTTCCCCAGGAACATCCGAGAGTCGCCCAGCAGCCGAGCGGGGTGGCAACGCAAGTGAGAGGCACCGCCGTGGCAGCACCCCAGAATTACCTGGCCGTGATCAAGGTCGTGGGTATTGGTGGAGGTGGAGTCAACGCCGTCAACCGGATGATCGAGGTCGGGCTGAAGGGCGTCGAGTTCATCGCCATCAACACAGATGCGCAAGCACTGTTGATGAGTGACGCCGATGTGAAGCTCGACATCGGCCGCGAGCTGACCCGTGGACTGGGTGCCGGCGCCAACCCCGATGTGGGGGCGCAGGCGGCCGAGGACCACGCGGACGAGATCGAAGAGGTGATCAAGGGCGCCGACATGGTGTTCGTCACCGCTGGCGAGGGCGGTGGCACCGGCACCGGTGGTGCGCCCGTCGTGGCCAAGATCGCCCGTTCGCTCGGGGCGCTCACGATCGGTGTGGTGACCCGCCCGTTCTCCTTCGAGGGCCGCCGTCGTGCCGGGTCCGCCGAGGAGGGCATCGCCGCCCTGCGCGAAGAGGTCGACACCCTCATCGTGATCCCCAACGACAAGCTGCTCTCGATCTCCGACCGCAGCGTGAGCATGCTCGACGCCTTCAAGCAGGCCGACCAGGTGCTGCTCCAGGGCGTCTCGGGCATCACCGACCTGATCACCACCCCCGGTCTGATCAACCTCGACTTCGCCGACGTGAAGTCGGTGATGTCCAACGCCGGCTCAGCGCTGATGGGCATCGGCTCGGCTCGTGGCGAGAACCGCGCAGTCGAGGCGGCCGAGCTGGCCGTCTCCAGCCCACTGCTCGAGGAGTCGATCGACGGCGCCCAGGGGGTGCTGCTCTCCATCGCGGGCGGCTCCGACCTCGGCCTGTTCGAGATCAACGAGGCGGCTGCCATGGTGGCCGACGCGGTCCACCCCGAGGCCAACATCATCTTCGGCGCGACGATCGACGACGCGCTCGGTGACGAGGTCAGGGTCACGGTGATCGCCGCGGGCTTCGAGGGTGGTCGGCCCAAGCGCCGCGAGGAGAGTCACGGACTGCGGCCGCGACCCACCCAGGCAGCACAGAGCCAGGAGGAGACTCGGGCAGCGGCCAGGGCCCTAGCCGAGCAACGCACACCGGCCTCGGCAAGCTCCTCGGAGCCGGCTCCGGCCGTGCGCAAGGAGCCGGTTCCGGTCGGGGCGGCGCGATCTGCGCCCTCCGCGGGCAGCGCGCCGGCGTCTCGTCCGGGCCAGCCGGCCCAGCGTCCGATGGCACCGCAGACCCAGCGGGGCTTCGACGATGACGAGCTCGACGTGCCGGACTTCTTGAAGTAAGCGCTCGTCCTGTACTCCCACCGCAGCAGCACCGGCCCCGTCGACCTGGCGTTCACCGACAGGTACGACGGGGTCAGTGCTGCGCCCTTCGACAGCCTCAACCTGGCTCTCTCGGGCGACGACGACCCCTCGGACGTGCAGCGCAACCTCGCGCTGCTGGTCGAGGACTTCGCCCCGGGCGCAGAGCTGGCCGACATGCTCCAGGTGCACGGTGATGTGGTCAGGCTGGCCGGCGGTCCGCGTCCGAGCTGCGACGCCTTGGTCACCGACCGGGCCGACGTGGTGCTGATGGTGCGGGTCGCCGACTGTGTCCCGGTGCTGCTCGCCGACCCGGATGCGGGGGTCATCGGTGCTGCCCACGCGGGGCGGCAGGGCCTGGTCGCAGGTGTCGTCGGTGCCTGTGTTGGGCAGATGCGTCAGCTCGGTGCGCGCGAGATCACCGCCTGGGTCGGCCCGCACGTGTGCGGCCGGTGCTATGAGGTGCCGGTCGATCTCCAGGAGGAGGTCGCAGCCCTCGAACCGTCGACTCGAGCCATGACGTCGTGGGGCACTCCCGCCCTCGACCTCGGTGCCGGTGTGGGGGACCAGCTCGCACGGCTGGGGGTGCAGGTGCAGGACCTGGCCAGGTGCACCCTGGAGTCGCCCGACCTCTACTCCTACCGCCGCGACGGTGCGCGAGCCGGCCGCTTCGCCGGCGTGATCAGGAGACGCGGATGAGTGAGCAGAACCAGACCCGGCGTGACGAGCTCGCCGCAAACCTGACGCAGGTGCAGGGTCGTGTGGATCAGGCCTGCTCCGAGTCCGGGCGCAGTGCCGACGAGGTCACCACGATCATCGTCACCAAGTTCTTCCCCCTCTCCGACGTGCATCTCCTCGCTGGGCTCGGTGTCACCGACGTTGGTGAGAACCGTCACCAGGAGGCGGTCGAGAAGGCAGCCGCAGGTGCCGACCTCGGGCTGCGCTGGCACTTCATCGGTGCCCTGCAGAGCAACAAGGCGGCCGCGGTCGCGGCGTACGCCGACGTGGTGCACTCGGTCGACAGGGCCAAGCTGGTGACCGGCCTCGCCAGGGGGGCACTCGATCGTGGCCGACCGCTGGACTGCCTCATCCAGGTGAGCCTGGACCCCGCCCAAGCAGCTTCAGGAGGCGCGCGCTCCGGGTGTGGGGTGGCCCAGCTCCCCGACATCGCCGAGCGGATCCTGAGCGCTGAAGGGTTGCGTCTGCGTGGCGTGATGGGGGTGGCGCCGCTCGGTGGTGACCCTGCGGCCGCCTTCGCGGAACTGGCCTCGGCGGCCGAGCTGGTGCGCGGTCTCAGCGCCGAGGCGACCTGGCTGTCCGCAGGCATGAGCTACGACCTGGAGCACGCCGTGAAAGCAGGCGCGACACACCTGCGGATTGGCTCGGCGGTACTCGGTCCGAGGCCCCCGGTCCAGTAGGGTCCGAAGAGCCGTGAGGACGGCAATCCAGGCAACAGATCAGCGCCCCGACAGCAGAGGAATCAACTGATGAGCGCGATGCGGAAGATGGGCGTCTACCTCGGCCTCCTCGAGGACGCCGAAGGGGAGTACGTCGACACCGACGCCGAGTTCGACGAGCCTGCTCGCCGTTCCGAGCCGGAGCCGGCACGGCCGGTGGCCAACCTGGCCGAGCGTCGCCGCCCGGCCCGAGAGCAGGGCACGGCCGCGGCTCCCACGACCTCGGTGGCGCCGATGTCGAGGATCACCACGCTGCACCCGCGCACCTACAACGAGGCGCGTGTGATCGGGGAGAACTTCCGCGACGGCGTCCCGGTGATCATGAATCTCTCAGAGATGGATGACACCGACGCCAAGCGCCTTGTCGACTTTGCTGCCGGACTGGTGTTCTCGGTGCGCGGCACGATCGAGAGGGTCACCAACAAGGTCTTCCTGCTCTCGCCCCCCAACGTCTCGGTGGCAGCGGAGGACAAGCAGCGCATCGCCGAGGGCGGCTTCTTCAACCAGAGCTGAGTCCGGGCATGTTGTTCATCGGCGAGATCCCCGAGCTGATCCTGAGCACGTTCATCGCCTTGTTGTTCGTGCGCTTCATCGTGGACTGGATCCAGGTCTTCGCACGCTCGTGGACTCCTCGTGGCCCGGTTCTGGTGGTGCTCGAGGTGGTGTACTCGATCACTGACCCACCGATCAAGGCCCTGCGCAAGATCCTGCCTCCGGTCAGGATCGGTGGGATGGCGCTCGACCTGAGCTTCATCGCGGTGCTGTTGAGCTGTTACATCCTGCTCGCGCTCAACCGCGCTATCTTCCTCTGACTCCTGCTCCGCGGCCGCTGCGCGGCACCTTTCCGGTCGACGTTGGCCAACCGCCGGTGTCGAGCGCCGTTCCGACGCGTTATGGTTCAACCGCAAGACACAGACTTTTCCCCAAACAGAGAATTAGGTGAGGTCCATGCCGCTGACGCCTGAGGACGTGAGCAACAAGCGCTTTACCCCCGTGCGGCTCCGAGAGGGCTACGACATGGGTGAGGTGGACCAGTTCCTCGACGAGGTCGAGTCCGAGCTGGCGCGCTTGCACAAGGAGAACGACGACCTCCGTGGCAAGCTGACCGCCGCCCAGCGCGATGGTGGTGCCGCCCCCGAGGCTGCTCCCGCAGAGAAGGCCACTGAGGCTGCTCCCGCCCCCGCTGCCGTCGTGGCCGCGGCTCCTCGCGAGGAGATCAAGGTCACCACGATCGGTGAGGCCTCCAGTGCCGCTGCCCGACTGCTCGAGCTGGCCACGCGCAACGCCGACGAGGTCGTCGGTGAGGCCAAGGAGATGGCCGATCAGATCGTGGGTGCCGCGCGCACCAAGGCCGAGCGTCTCGAGGGTGAGACCAAGACCAAGACCGATCGCCTCGAGCAGGATGCCCGCACCCGTTCGCAGATGCTCGATTCCGAGACGGCGGCCAAGCGCCGGGAGCTCTTCGGCGAGCTGGAGAAGGAGAAGGTGCGTCTTGACTCCGACGTGGAGAACCTCCGCGCCTTCGAGCGTGAGTACCGCAGCCGCCTGAAGGGCTACTTCACCCAGCAGCTGCAGGCACTCGACGGCAACGGCGAGGGTGGCGAGCTGCAGGATTCCTCTGCGCCGGCCCCCAAGCGGTTGAAGTCCATCCTCGGTGACGAGGAAGACAAGGCGCAGGGCTGAGTCAGCCCTCACCAAGCACAGCAAGGCCCGAGGGGGCTGCACCGATGACGGTGCAGCCC
>JBDSBU010000132.1:0-3007 GCA_039921445.1 Marmoricola sp.
TGATCCGGGCGCGGTTGGACTTGCCAGGGGTGATCTCGACCTCCAGCACCGCCCGGCGCTCATCGCGCACCACCGCGGCGCTCACCACCGCCCTCTCGGCGCCCCGACGCACCAGCGGCAGGTCCGCCGCGACCCGGTGCGAGCGCAGTCGGGAGAGGTAGTCGATCGCCTCGACGATGTTGGTCTTCCCCTGCCCGTTGCGACCCACGAACGAGGTCACCCCCGGAGCAAGCTCGAGGTCGAGCTCACCGTAGGAGCGGAAGTCGTGCAGCGTCAGGTGGGCGACATACATGGCTCGGCCGGGGGCGGCGTCCCGACTACTTGTCGTCTGCCGGGGAGTCGACGTCGGCTGTCGTCGGCGGCGAGCCGGCGTGCGTCGCGTGCCCACCGAACTGGTTGCGCATCGCAGCAACGGCCTTCATGGCCGGGCTGTCGTCCTGACGCGAGGTGAACCGGGCGAAGAGGGAGGAGGCGATCACGTGCATGGGTACGGCGTGCTCGATCGCGGCCTCGACGGTCCAGCGTCCCTCGCCGGAGTCGTCGGCGTAGCCGCGGATCTTCTCCAGGTGGGTGTCGTCCTTGAGCGCCGTGACCAGCAGGTCGAGCAGCCAGGACCGGATCACGGTGCCCTCGCGCCAGGAGTCGAAGACGTCGGTGACGTTGTCGACCAGGTCGGTGGCCTGGAGCAGCTCCCAGCCCTCGGCGTAGGACTGCATCACGGCGTACTCGATGCCGTTGTGGACCATCTTGGCGAAGTGACCGGCACCGGGCTTGGTGCCGGCGTGCACGAACCCGGCCTCGCCCTCGGGGCGCAGGGCGTCGAAGGCCGGCTGCACCTTGGCGACGTCGTCCGCGGAGCCGCCGCACATCAGCGCGTAGCCGTTCTCCAGGCCCCACACGCCGCCGGAGACGCCGCAGTCGACGAACCCGATGCCCTTCTCGGCGAGGTGGGCGGCATTGATCGCATCGTCGGTCCAGCGAGAGTTGCCACCATCGACGACGAGGTCGCCCTCGCCGAGCAGGTCGGCCAGCTCACGCACCGTCTCGCGGGTCGCGTCGCCGGAGGGGACCATCACCCAGACCACCTTGGGGGCGTCGGTGGGCAGCTGCTCGACCATCGCGGCCAGGCTGTCCGCGTCGCTGACCTCCGGATTGCGGTCGTAGCCGACGACGGTGAGTCCGGCGTTGCGCATCCGGGTGCGCATGTTGCCACCCATCTTGCCGAGGCCGACGAGTCCGATGTCCATGCGGCGATCTCCTTCCACCCGGGTCCACCGGGTGCATTGCGCGAGTTGGTGCGACCTACGACAGCAGCCGGCGCGGCATCAGCAGGTAGCGGAAGTCGGTCTCGGCCTCGCCCTCGAGCGAGCCCACACCCGAGAGTACGACGGGCTTGCTCGCCTGGGTGAAGGCCAGCTCGACGAAGGGGGACTCCAGCGCGGTCAGTCCGTCGAGCAGGTAGGCGGGGTTGAACCCGGTGGTGATGTCCTCGCCCGTGACGTGGGCCTCGATGGACTCACTGGCCATCGCCTCCTCGCCCGAGCCGGCGTCGAGGGTCAACATGCCGTCGGTGAAGGCGAGCTGCACCGCGGTGTTGCGCTCGGCGACCAGCGAGACCCGCTTGACCGAGTCGACCAGCGAGGCCTTGTCGACGCGCGCCACGGTGAGGTGCTCGCTGGGGAACAGCGAGCGCACCTTGGGGAAGTCGCCGTCGAGCAACCGGGTCGTCGTACGCCGGATGCCGCCGCCGGCCGAGCCCGCGAAGCCGATGATGCCCTCACCGCTGCCGCCGCTCGAGAGCGCGATCGAGATCTCGCTGCCACCGGTCAGCGCCTTGGCGGTGTCGGCCAGGACCTTGGCCGGGACCAGCGCGGCTGCGCTGATGTCGGGGGTGCCGGGCGACCAGGTCAGCTCACGCTGGGAGAGCCGGAAGCGGTCGGTGGCGAGCATCGCGATGGTGTCTGCGTCGAGCTCGAGCCGGACACCGGTGAGCACGGGGAGCATGTCGTCGCGACCGGCCGCGGTGACCGCCTGGGCCACGGCGTGGGCGAAGACCGAGCTCGAGACGGTGCCGCGAGCCTCGGGCATCTGCGGCAGCGAGGGGTAGTCCTCGACCGGCATGGTCTGGAGGCTGAACCGCGCCGAACCGCAGGTCAAGGTGACCTTGGTGCCCTCGATGCTCATCTCGACCGGCTTGTTGGGCAGGCTGCGGCAGATGTCGGCCATCAGGCGCCCTGAGACCAGGGCCCTGCCCTCGGCCGAGACGTCGGCGTTCAGGGTGGCTCGGGCCGAGGTCTCGTAGTCGTACGTGGAGAGTCGCAACCCCTCGCCCGGACCGCCTTCGTCGTCGAGCGGTCCGGCTTCGATCAGCAGACCTGCGAGGACCGGGGAGCTGGGACGGATCGGGAGGGCGCGAGCCGTCCAGGCGACGGCGTCGGCGAGGACGTCACGTTCGACGCGGAACTTCACGGATGGTTCCTCTCCATCTTGGTGCAGTCAACACTGCGGGGAGTGCATCCTGCCACGCTCGGGGTTCTCCACAGGCCGCCCAGGCCTCGGTTGTTGCGCGGCGAGGAAACAATTGGAGTTCTCGTCGTAGTAGTAGGGCCGGTGGATTCTGTGGAAAACCACGATCGGTGCAGGTCAGCGGGCACAAGTTGTGCCGCGGTGCCTGTGGATCGCGGCGCGGTTCGCAAGGGTTCCCTGTGCGTCGCGAAACCCGATGTGCACCGCGACCACTGGTTCTCCACAGGTGGTCCCCAGGGAGTCCACCGAAAAGGGCTGGGCGAACCACAGGTTCCGGGTCGGATCAAGACTGCTTGGCCTGCTGCTTGACCCGGGTGGTGAGCTCGGTGACCTGGTGGAAGACGTTGCGCCGCTCCGCGAGGTCCTTGCGGATCCGGCGGTCTGCGTTCATCACCGTGGTGTGGTCGCGCCCACCGAACTGCTGGCCGATCTTGGGCAGCGACAGCTCGGTCAGCTCGCGACACAGGTACATCGCGATCTG
>JBDSBU010000133.1:0-18982 GCA_039921445.1 Marmoricola sp.
ACGTAGTCAACCCGATTTCCGGCAAGCAGAGCGACCACGACTTCTTTGTGTACGGAGATCGCTGGGCCATCGCCTGCGAAAGTGCTGCCGCCCAGAAAGGGGTCGCAGAAATCACAGGTGGCGACAAGGCGCCCTGATCGGAGGGCTTCGTCACCCGACCACCCTGGCTGGGCCGACGGACGTAGGACCGCTGCGTAGGGCAGGCTC
The DNA here is from genome assembly GCA_039921445.1 of Marmoricola sp. Taxonomy (GTDB): domain Bacteria; phylum Actinomycetota; class Actinomycetes; order Propionibacteriales; family Nocardioidaceae; genus Marmoricola. The sequence goes on from JBDSBU010000133.1 coordinate 208, forward strand.
AGTTCGTGCGCTCTCGGGGCGAAGGCTCCATGCTGAGCGCGGCAATGGTGGCACGGACGATCGCGAGTGCGGCAGGGACCCCGTTGCCGTTGCCCTTCTCGAAGTCGTCGCCGAGGGTCGCCATCGTGTTCGTGAGGTGTGCGATGCACACCACGTCGCGGGCACGTGCCGCCGCGTAGGCGTACAGGGCGGCGGCCTCCATCTCGACGCACGCGATGCCAGCCTCCTGGGCGGCCGCCACGGTCGATGCGGTCTCCCTGTACGGCGCGTCGGTCGTCCACGAGGATCCCCGGTCCACGGGCTCGATCAGGCCGTCGTACGCGCCGTCGAGCTGGCTCACGACTCGTTCGGGGAGCTCACTCCAGGTAGCACTTGGCAGATAGTGTCCGCTGGTGCCTTCGTCGCGCAGAGCACGGTCGATCAGCACGAAGTAGGGCGGCTTCCGGGTCGGGGTGATCACGCCTGCCGAGGTGATGCTGATGACCAGACGTGCTCCGGACGCTGCGAGCTGTTCGGCGACGAGCACCGCGAACGGCGCCCCGACAGCCATACCGACGACACCGACCTCGATGCCGTCCAGATCGGTGACCCACATGTCGGTGTGATAGCAGGCCCAACCGGGGTGGCGACGGCCGGCGCCGGTCCCGATCAGGTGACGGACGATGTCGCCGTCCGGGTCGAGCAACGCGACTTCGGGGACCGGGACGTCCGGCAGCGCCTTCTGACGACGGGCCTCGCGCAGCAGGTTCTCCGGCGAAAACAGCGACGGTTCGTCGTACGCCTTCAGCTCCAGAACGCGATGCAGACCGACATCGCCCTGTGTCTGCTCGGGTGGTCGGCTGTTGGTCCGGCTCATCGGCGTGCGTCCCTGACTTCCTTGGTCTCACTGAAGGCTTCGGACTTGGGCGTCTGACCGCCCGACAAGACCGGCGCGGCCGATCGTCCCCCTGTCATCAGGGCGCCAGTATGTGCTGTGACTGCGAGACCGTGTGATTCCCACGCATGCCTCCTGGAGGCGAACCTTCCGTGCTTCCCAGGCATCCGCACGGCTACTCCTTCGGCCTGCCGCAACATTCACCACGCCGGGACGGGACCAAGAGCCCGACGGGTCCTGCCGTTCGCCCCTGTCCGCCGGCGCCCGGCTCGCCCCAGCATGGGGCATAGACCCGGCTCACGAACCCGCATGTGGCATCGGCCCGGGCATCGAGGAAGAAGAACCACCATGACCTCCGTACACCGCGCGCGCATCGCCCTCGCCACCCTCCCGCTGCTTCTGGGATTGGCCGGCGCCGGCTGCTCGAGCGGTGCCGGTGACACGACTTCTGCCCAACCGGACGCGACGACGGGCTCGCCGACGGAAACCACGAACCACTGTGCCACCCCGGAGGCGGGAGCGAACGCGCAGGACACGGCCTCATATCGCATGCTCCTGTCCGCGAGCGGCCCAGAGAAAATGCTTACACAGTCACAGGTCGACGCGCAGGGACTTACCGAGGGCGAGCTCCTCATGGGCGGACGGATGGAGATGCGATCCCCGGGAGCAGCGCAGGCTAACGGACACGTCGAGGTAGCTATCTGTGATCTCGCCACGGGCAGCACGGTCTCGGGGGCCGACGTAAGCATGCAATTCATCGACGGCAGCGACGCTCGTCCCATGCAGGTCATGGAGATGCGCGGCCTGGACGAACCGGCCACGGAGTCGCACTACGGCAACAACACCGTAATGCCCGCGCGGGCCTACGCCATGCGAGTCACCTTGGACGGCGAGAGCGCGGAGTTCGCCATGCCAGCGATGCACTAGAGGACTCACGAGCGGCGCTGGAGCAGTGGGCATGAACCACGCCTTCGTCACACCCAGACGTGCGTCAGCATCCAGGAGGGACAAGTGGCATGCTCGAGCAATGGCCAATCGACCAAGCGGATTCGAGTACGAGCTGGTCGGCAACGACGTGGTGATCAGCCACGGCGGAAGACGAGCGACTACGCTCCGGGGCGCCACCGCCGACCGGTTCTTGACAGACCTGCAGGGCCACGACGCTCAGGAGCTTATGGCCCGTGTGACTGGCAACTACAAGCATGGGAACGAGCGCACCGCCAGAAACCATCCACGCAACCTGGGACGTTGATCTACGTCTCAGGTCGACTCCGGGAGTCCGCGCTCCAGCCGTCGTGACCTTGCAGTCAGGCGCTGACCCCGGTCGGAGAGCCCGTCACCATCGTTGATCTGCTGAGCACGGGTCTGCTGCAAGGACAGGTGACATCTCATCTGTGGTGCCGGAAGACGCCGCTGGAAGGATGTGCAACAAGCTGAAGGCCCTAGCCCCGAGAGCTCCGCGAGGACGTTGTCGGGTCGCCCGTGGCCGTGAGCCCAGTGTTTCGTCGAAGCAGATCTCCACCGCTTTCTAGATCAGCGAGTCGTGTCTGAACAACCGGTCGGCCCGGGCTGACTGCGAGCACGGGATCAGGCCCTCGATCACCGGTGAGCAGACGGCTGTGAAGCGCGAGCCGCGTAGGCGACTCCGGTCGCTGGAGCAGGAGAATGGGGTACCGCGCTGACCCCCCGGTGACCACCGCGCAGTACAACGCGCTCTCTTGATTCCAGCCCGGTGATCCTTGCCTTGCCCCACGAGGAGCCCCATATTTGATCAGGTCCGCCCTTTGCATCACCTCGGAGGAGCACTCATGAGCCAGACCGACATCACGACTCCGTCGCCGAGTGCCACGTTCGGCACAACCGAAGCCTCCGCTGTCGTGGCTCGGCTGAGGGCGACCTTCTCCTCAGGCCGGACCCGATCACTGCGCTGGCGCCAAGAGCAGCTGGACGGTCTGATGCGGTTGCTCTCGGAGCGAGAGGGTGAGCTGGTGTCGGCGCTCGCCGCCGATCTCGGCCGCACGCCGTTTGAGGCCTGGGCCGCCGACCTGAGAACCACGGCCCGCGAGGTCGAGGACCTGCGGCGCCACCTAGGCTCGTGGATGGCGCCCGAGAAGCGGCGCGTGCCGATGCTCTTCCGTCCGGGCCGCGCCGAGGTCGTGCCCGAGCCGCTCGGCGCGGTGCTGGTGATCGCACCTTGGAACTACCCGATCCAGCTGCTCCTCACCCCCGTCGCGGCGGCTCTGGCCGCGGGCAATGCAGTGCTCGCCAAGCCGTCCGAGGTTGCGCCCGCAACCTCGGCCGCGATGGCCGAGCTGCTCCCGCTGTACCTCGATCCGGACGCCGTCGCCGTCGTCGAGGGGGGTGTAGCCGAGACCACCGCCCTGCTCGAGCAACGCTGGGACCACATTTTCTACACCGGGAACGGGACCGTGGGTCGCATCGTCGCAGCGGCCGCTGCCGCGCACTTGACCCCGGTCACCCTCGAGCTCGGCGGCAAGTCGCCTGTGATCATCACGCGGGATGCCAACCTCAAGCTCGCCGCCAGCCGGGTGGCGTTCTCCAAGTTCCTCAACGCCGGACAGACCTGCGTCGCCAGCGATCATGTATGGGTGCACCGTGACGTGGAGCGGCGGTTCCTCGACGCCCTCACCACCGAGGTCGCCAGGCGATACGGGCAGGATCCGCGCACCAGCAAGGACTACGGTCGAATCGTCAACACCGGGCACGCCCGCCGGATCTCCCGCCTGCTCGACGGCCAGGGCTATGAGGTCGCGCTCGGTGGCCAGGTCGACATCGAGGCGCGCTACGTCGCACCGACGGTTCTACGAGCGGTTAAGCGGGAAGCCGCGGTGATGGGCGAAGAGATCTTCGGACCCGTTCTGCCCGTGCTGGTCTTCGACGACCTCGACGAGGTGACCGACGCGATCAATGCGGGCGACAAGCCCCTGGCCCTGTACATCTTCACCGACTCGGAGGAGACCGTGGCCCAAGTCGTCGCGGAGACCTCGTCGGGTGGCGTCTGCGTCAACGACGCGGTCACCCACCTGCTGGTGTCCTCGCTGCCGTTCGGCGGCGTGGGCGAGAGCGGCTACGGCAGCTATCACGGCCGAGCCGGCTTCGACACCTTCAGTCACCACAAGGCGATCTACCACCGGCCATCGTGGTTCGTCGACCCGCCGCTGCTCAATGCGCCCTATCCGAAGTGGAAACGACGCCTGGCCCGCTGGATCTTCTGAGCGATTCGGCGGAGCGAGACTTTCCTCGTTCGACATACGCCGCTCAAGGATGCGCCGCAGCCAAGGCGATCGCCACGGCACTTCACCGACGAATGGGGTTTGCGACCCGCCTTCCGACCAGCGCTACCTCGTCGGTCGCATAACCTCGAGCATGTAGTCCAGTTCGGCGACATCACGACCAGGGGGCAGCACCAGGGCAGGCATCTCGGCACCGGCTTGATACCAGGACTCGAGAGCAGCGTTTGCGTGCTCCGGATCACCGCACAGGGTGAGCTCGTCGATCAGGACTTGCGCAGCGTCTGGGACGTTGTGCGTGCCTGCTTCTTGGTTGGCGCCGATTACGGCGCTCACTGCATCGCCGAGCCCTTGCCTCGTCAGAGAGTCACGGTAGAGCGGGCCCATGCTGAGAAGGTAGAAGGCGACCCACCACGATGCGACCTCTCGTGCCTGATCAGGATCAGCCGCCACCGCCAGCGGCAGCGCGGGGCATATCCGAGGGAGGAGGCGATTCGAATTCTCCCGCTCAAGGCCCTCACGGAGGAGGCTCACCCCGTCTGGCAGACCGGAACGCGGCAACAGGAAAGGAAGCCAACCGTCCGCAACCTGACCGCACAGGCGTACGGCGTTTGGGCCTAGGGCCGCCAAGTACACAGGAATCTCCGCCTCAGGTCGCAGAGCCAACTTCAGTGGACGGTTTCTGCCTGGCACCGAGAAGGTCGCGCGACCGCCACCCAACAGCCCTCTCACCTCTCGGGTGACCGCTGCGAGGCGAGCGACCGGCGCGACGAACTCCACACCGTGCAGCCCCTCCGCCAGGGATGGTGACCCTGCTCCGAGGCCCAAGATGAATCGCCCGCCCGACACGGAGTCCAGGCTGCTTGCCAGCATCGCCACGCCCGCGGCGCTCCGACCCCAGATGTTGACGATTCCCGTGCCGATCTGGATGGTGTGCGTCCGAGCAGCCACCTCGGCCAGGATGACTCCGGCATCGTGGCCCCATCCCTCAGCCAGGAAAAAGACGTCGTATCCCAGCTCCTCAGCGCGCTCAGCGACGTGCAGAACCACGCCTCGCCGGCTCTCCAGCGGCGTCAGGGACACAGCCAAGGGCCGAGTCGAATTCATCCGTGAGCCTCTCTTCGCGGTGACCATCTCCTCGTCCACCACTCCAGCCGACTGCAGCCCAGACGGCAAGGCCCCTACTCCGATAGTTGCCTGCCGATCCTCGGCCACCGATGGCAACGTGCCGGGTCAGTTTCCGCATGTCGCTCATCTGAAGCAGACGGCTAGCTCAGATGCCGGGCGAAGAACCGGGTTGAAGCGTCCACCTCGAAAGCCGGGACGCCGGTGTGCCCGCCGAGATTTGCGTGCAGCGTCTTCTCACGAGAGCCGAAAGCGTCGAACAGGTCCAGCGCCCTCTGCCGGTCGTTGCCTTCGTCGTCCCACTGGAGCAGGACTTGGAGCGGAATGGTGATCTGACGCGCCTCCTCCAACGTCACCCGTGGCACAAAGCTCCCCGCGAACAGTACGGCGGCCGCGATCCGCGGGTCGATCACCGCGAGCCGGACGCCGACGGCGATCACCCCGCCGGAGAACCCGACCGGGCCGCAGATCTCGGGGAGCGACAGAACGGCGTCCAGAGTGGCCTGCCACTCGGGGACGGCCTCTTCGACGAGAGGGAGGATGAGGGCCTCGATGATCTCGTCGGCGACTGGGTCACCGACGTCCAGCGCCTTCCGCAGGTCCGCGCGTGCCTGCTCGGCTGCAACCGATCGGGGCCGCTCACCACTTCCGGGCAGCTCGATGGTGACCGACGCGAACCCTTGCTCCGCCGCGTGGACGGCCCGCCCTGCCAGCCGTGGATACATCTGGTTCAGTCCTCCGGGATGCCCGACGAGGATCAGTGGTGCTGGTGCGGAAGTAGGGGTCCACAGGAGGCCGGGGACTCCCCCAAGAACGAATGCGCGCTCGAGGACGCCCCCCGCAAGGTGCTTCTCAGAAGTGAAGTGCAAGGCCGGGGGCAGACTAGCGCGTGACCCGCACTCGGCGGGTCGTGCGCACGGCCGAGGCGACCGGGTCGCGGTAGACCACGGCGATGGTGGTCGAACCGGCATGGCGGAACCGGATCCCGAGGGTCACCCTCCCGTGGTCGCTCTTGCGCAACCGTGTCGAGGCCAGCCTCTGGTGTCGGGTCACGTCGCTCACGATCACCCGGCCACGCGGCCCAGACCCGTTAGACAGCGTGACTGCGACCTTGAGGCGAAGCCGGTGGCCCACGTGCACCCGGTGACGGTTGAGCCTGACGTGCAACCTGGCCCTGACCCCTGGATGGGTTGCGACCGGCGGGCCGGTCGGTGCACCGAACGTGCCGCGTGCCTCGAGCATCTCGGCGTAGGCCGTGTGCCCGAACCTGTTCGGGTGGTACCAGACCTCGATGGCGCTCCCGTCCCCGACCTGGTTGATCCAACGGTCCACGTTGCCCACAGGCGTCGTCGCATCGGGCTCGTGGCCGGAGAACTTCTCCGGCACACCGGCAAGGAACGTCAGCTGTCCCGGGTGTCCGTCGTTGACGACAGGGACGATGCCGGCGATGGCGGCATCCCCCTCGCTCACCAGGGCTCGGACCTCATCTCCGGCGGCGTAGCCGGGCGGGTCGGACAGGGTGAAGTCGTTGTCCTTCTGGAGCCATGGGTAACCGAGCTGCACCATCTTGGCGTCCCTGCGCAGTCCATGTGCCCGAATCGCGGCGACGCCCGCCAGCAGACGCTCCCGGATCTGGGGCAGCAGGGCCCGAGCGGCGTCGACCTTGTCCTTGCACCCGCTGGAGGTGCGGGCTCCCGGCACGAAACAGTTCGAGACGATCGAGCTGAACCCTGCGTCGTTGCCTCCCATCGTGAATAGCACGAGATCGAAGGTGCTGTTCACGAACTGCGCCTGCGGCCGGAGATTGCGGGTGCAGTCATAGGTGACGACCGCGAGGTTCACGCTGGTGGCGTGGTAGGTCCAGAACTCCTCGTCAGGAAAAGCATGGGTGTTGCAGGGATCGCGTCGCGCCAGGCTGGCATCCGCCTGAGCAGTGGTGGTCACACCTTCAGGCGTGGCCTCGACCTTCCTGGCGGTATCCATCACTCGAGGCGAGGTGATGTCTGCGGTCACGCCGCCGCTACAGGCGTGGTTGACCAGGCGCACCGGCTGGCCACCGGCGCGCAGAGCGGCGGCGTACTTCTCGCTCCAGTTCACCCTGCTCCTACGGCACCCGTCGGGGCCGTAGGTCTGCTCGACGCCCTGGTCATCGGTGGCGCCGTTGCCCGCGGAGTAGGAATCACCCAGTACGAGGATGTCGATCGGGTCACCGCCATTGACGGCCGCCGATGCGGCAACGGCGCTCGGAGCGACAAGAAGACCGGTGACCATGGCGCTTGCGGCCAGGGTGAGCGCCAGACGAGCCAGGCGAGATGGCATGCGTTGCCTCCGAAACAGGATGGTGGTGTCGGTCACAACGCCGGCGTTCAGGACGGTAGCCCATGCCTGGTCAGCCTGGGAGCGCAGCGGGGCTGCGATATCCGCCTCGGGCACCTCCGCCGTTAGTCCTCGATGACGTCGAGCCCCTGCTCACGCAGCTGCGCGAGGCGATCCAGCATGCCCTTCACCACGTCGGGATCGTGACCTTGCCAGCTCTCGAGCTCCGCGACGACGCGGAGCGGGTGACGGGTCCGGTAGGACAGCGTGGGGTTGCCGGGGAAACGCTTGTCGGTCACGTTCGGGTCGTCCTCGAACGGGCCCAGGGGTTCGACGACGAAGATGTGCCCTCGCTCCTCACTCCCGGCGAGAGCAGTGGCCAGCTCGGCTCCCCAAGCAGCTGTTTCCACCAGCGCGGTGAAGTAGATGTTGTTGGAGACCCGGCCTGCCTGGAAGTTGGAGCCGTGACCGGGCACGAGCTCGGCGCCGTCCTCGAGCGCGAACTTCGTGCCGTGGTAGAACGGGCCCTCCACCTGAGAGCAGCTCTCGTAGGTGACCGGTGTGTGGGTCACGGGTGCTCGCCCATAAGTGGCTCTCCTGATTTCCCAAGGACGGTCAACGCCAGTCGAAGTGCTCACGGTGGATCGCTGACGGGGAGACGCCAGCATCTCGAAAGCCCGCCTGAAGTGATTGAACCATCGGCTCGGGGCCACACATGAACACTGACACCGCCCGCGCATCGGCACGCGATCCGGGACCAGGAGCCTCTTCGTCTGCACGGGACAGGGCGAGCGCGCGTTCGGCTGTCAACCGTCCGTCCGCCGTGGTGTCGACGACGTGCACCCTCACGTTGGGATGCTCCTGGGTGATGGCGCGGATCTCCTCGACGTACGGCGCATCGCCCGCGACCGAGTAGAAGAAGTCGACCCGCTCGGAGGCGGGGAAGTCGTCCAGCGATCTGAACCAGCTCAGGAACGGAGTCACGCCGACGCCGCCCGCCACCCAGATCTGGTGCGAGGTCCCCTTCGCGTGGGTGAAGCGACCGTGCGGCCCACTGAGAACCGCGGGCATTCCCACCTTCACGGTGTCCGACACGGTGGAGGTGTAGTCACCCAGTGCCTTCACGGTCACCCGGACCTCTGGGTCGCTGGGACTGCTCGCGAGGGTGAAAGGGTGCCGGTGCCAGCCGGACTTCGTCTCGAGATGCAGCATCGCGAACTGACCCGGCACATAGCTGAGCGGGCGACCCAGGGGTCGCAGGACGATCTCGGTCAGGCCGTCCCCGGCCACCACTACGCCGCTCACCTGGTAGTCGCGCAGTCCGTGCCCTCGACGCGCGAGCAGCTCGCGATAGCCGTAGAACGCCAGACCTGTTCCGCCAACGACGACATAGCTCCACCGCAGCAGGGGCGCGTCCTCGAAGGCCGTCCCGTCGGCCAAACCGTGCGCGAACCCGATCGCGACGAAGAGACCGGTGGTTCGATGCACGAGACGCCAGATCTCGTAGTCGCTGACCAACCGGGAGACCAGACGCGCCGGCGCCCACCCATGGATCGCCTCGATGAAGCGACGGCCGGGTGCGGGCACGACCGTGCGCCACCGCGGAAGGATCGCCCACACGATCAACGTGGCAAGGCCGACTGTCGCGACGACCCCCGCCGGTCCGGCCCACGAGGCATTTCCTGGCTTGTCGCGATGCGACATCAAGATGTGGGGGATCAGGAGCAGTACGCCTGCGATGGCGCAGCGTCGGTGCCAGATCGCCGCCCGGTCGATGCCGTCGAAGTAGGTCTCGACCCACGGCAGGGTGCTGATCAGCACCAGGGCGATCGACATCAGCAGGATCGACTCCACGCCTGCGAACTGCCCGATGTAGGTCCCCGTCGCCAGGCCAGCGGGGCGAGCAGCGAGCCAGAGGACCGCCATGGCCAGGACCGCCACGGCGATGCTCAGTGGGCCGACGTGCCGCGAGGACTGTCTGGCGTAGAGACCCATGCGGCGAACCTAGCGGTAGGACGCGCAGGGTCGAGCTGCCGTTCAGCCTGTGCGCTGGCGCACGCTCGTCGTCACCCTGATCGCGAGCCGTAGTTCGCCCGGTGCCAGCGCAACGCACCCAAGATGGCCACCACTCCCCCGATGCCGCCGATGACCATGCCGACGAAGAGCCACAAGAACAGAGGATCGAGCTCACCGGCGCCGCCCGAGGAGCCCACGATCGTCCCACCGAGGAATCCGGTCAGCGGCGCAAACAGAGCCACGAGTGCTCCGATGATGATCCAGCGGACGCCTCGCATGCGATCCGGTTCAGTCATTGCTTCTCATCTCTGGGTCCTGTTGCGCGGGCTCTCCGGGCTTGTCCAGCCACTGGGGGACCTTGCTGAGAAAGGGCCCGATGATGTCCATCGGGAGCGGGAAGACCACCGTGGAGTTCTGGTCGGCCCCCAGCTCGAGCAAGGTCTGCAGGTAGCGAAGCTGGAGGGAGGCCGGATTGCGGCTGAGGATCTCTGCAGCCTGGCCAAGCTCTTCTGATGCCTGCAGCTCGCCGTGGGCGTTGATGATCTTGGCCCGCCTGTCCCGTTCGGCTTCTGCCTCTCGGGCCATGGCACGTTGCATTGCCTGGGGGATCTCGACGTCCTTGATCTCCACCACCGTCACCTCCACGCCCCACGGCTCGGTCTGGGCGTTGATGCTCTGCGCCAGGTCGGCGTTGAGGTCGGTCCGGTGCGCGAGCAAGGTGTCCAGATCAGCGCGGCCCACTACCGAGCGCAGCGTGGTCTGAGCCATCTGTGAGGTGGCCACGGCATGATTCTCGACCGCCATCACGGAGCGCGTGGGGTCGGTGACCCGGAAGAGCACGACGGCGTTGACACGGGCGGGGACGTTGTCCTTGGTGATGACTTCCTGCGGCGGGATCGTCAGGGTGACGATTCGCAGGTCGACGCGCACCATCTTGTCCAGCCCGGGGAAGATCAGGTGTACGCCGGGCTCGAGGACCGGGCGTAGACGACCCAGTCGAAACGCCACGCCCCGTTCGTACTCCCGTAGGACCTTCACCGACGCCGCCAGCTCCACGAGGGCTACTAGCAGGACCATCAGGATCGCGACCAGCCAGGGCATCACTGGTTCCTCCATCTGCTCGAGCCGGCAGGTGGCTCGGGTGTGCCTGTGCTTGGGTCTGTGCCTTTGCCTGTGTTTGTGTTCTTGTCCGATGCCGACCGTCGGTCGCTGCCGTAGTCGGTCCTGCGGAGCGCCGCACTCACCGATGCGGCCAGCTGTGCCGCGACTGTCTCATCCAACCCCTCGACCTTGACGTGGTCGGGGAAGCCGGCCGGAGAGTGGCGCAGGTGGGACCACAGGGGCCAGCTGCCAAGGGCGATGGCTGCCGTCGCCCCAGCCAACACCACCAGCTCGAGTGCGGTGCGGCCTTGGAACATGACGGCCAGGGGCCAGACGAGGGCAAGCACCACGACGACGCAGGCGATGCCTCGATGGAACCGCTCGGCCTCCGAGTTGGGCCAGGGGTCGACGTTGCGACCGACCTGCCGGCCATGCTCCGAGGTGGTGCAGGTCTGCTTGACCGGGCAGGAGTTGCACACCGTGGGAGCGGCGCGATAGCGCATCACACGATTGCTCGGATCAAAGGAGATCGGCCACAGCCACTGGTCCTCTGGGCACATCCAGGCGTCGTGATCCTCGTGGTAGGTGAAGCCTCCCGAGCGCCAGTCGTTCGTGCGCGCGGCGGTACGCCGAGCCAAGCGGTCGAGTATGTGCGCGAAGAGCAGAAGGAAGCCGCCGTAGACAACGGCGAACCAGACTGCCGGGTCGATCGCAGACATCAACCGCTCCCCTCTGGTCGGGCCTCGTCGCCACCATCCTCGGTGCGACGTCGGTCATCTGAGCTGTACGTGGAGCTCGGGCTCGCTGCACCCCTGCCCGTTGCTGCCGCGACCTGTTCCTCGACGAAGAGCGCCTCCATGGGCACCTCGTAGGTGGTTGCCTTGATCCGGTAGCGCACCCCGAGCCAGGTGATCCACAGGAACGGCAGCACCCCTCCGACGATGAAGATGACGTCCCCCGGCAACCGCAACCACTCCAGAACGGCGTTTCCGGGCTGGGTGATGAAGGCCAGCGAGCGGGCTTCGTAGTAGCCGTCGTTGATGGAGTGCCACAGCTGAATGACTCCCAGCGGCAGCAGCGTGGCGAAAGTCATCCAGGCCAGGCCGATGTTGAGCGACCAGAAGGAGATCTTCGCGAGCCTGTCCGGCCACCGCGGAGCGGGGATCAGGTAGCGCAGGGCGAACAGTGCGAGGCCCACACCCAGCATGCCGTAGACGCCCATCATCGCCGCGTGCGCGTGGTTGGCCGTGAGCGCCGTACCGATCTCGTAGTAGGAGATGATCGGCAGGTTGATCAGGAAGCCGAAGACACCGGCACCCAGGAAGTTCCAGAAACCCACCGCCACCAGGAACATCACCGCCCAACGGTGCGGGAACGGGGCAGAGCTGCGCGACTCCTGCCGTGCGCCGAGCTGGAGGAAGCTCCATGCCTCGATGGTCAGGAACGTCAACGGAATGACCTCCAGGGCGGAGAAGAACGCCCCCAGCGCCATGTGCTCGACGGGAGTGCCCGAGAAGTACAGGTGATGCATCGTCCCGATCACGCCGCCGGCGGAGTACAAGATCACGTCGAGCAGGATGATCTGCATCGCAATCCTTCGGCGAACGACGCCGAGCATGACGAAGATGTAGGCCACCATCACGGTGGTGAACAGCTCCAGGAAGTCCTCGACCCACAGGTGCACGACCCAGAATCGCCAGAACTCGGCGACCGTCAGCTGCGTCCTCGTCCCGGCGAGCATGCCAACGGCATAGAAGGCAGGGATGGCCAGCCCGGAGTAGAAGAACAGCCACGGAAGGTTGAACCGGTGCTCGGTCTTCAGTCGGGCACGGATGCCGCGGTAGATGATCGTGATCCACAGGAACAGACCGATCACGAGCAAGGTCTGCCAGACCCTTGGAAGATCGAGGTACTCCCACTGCTGATCCCACAGCGGCGACCCCTTGGCGGCCTCGACGCCGAAGATGCTCAACGCCTCGCCGACGAAGGAGCCCGCGATGACGACGGCGAGAGCACCGAGCAGACCGTAGGCGAGCCAGTGCTGCCGCTTGGGTTCACGCCCTGAGATGTACGGCGCCAAGAAGATGCCGGCGGCCAGGAACGAGGCTGCTGTCCAGAGCAAGGAAAGTTGGACGTGCCAGGTCCGGGCGAGGTTGAAGGGCAGCACTCGTGCGAGGTCTAGGCCGAAGAAGCTCGAAAGGTCAGCGCGGTAGTGCTCGATGGCGGCCCCGAGAAGTGCCTGTCCCATGAACAGGATGGCCACGACGAAGAAGAACCAGGCGGTTGCGCTCTGAGCCGGTGTCACCTCGACGTCGCCGGGCTGGCGGAAGGCGAGCGCCGGCGCCTCCTCGCTGTGTTGCCAACCCATCCGCTTGCTCCAGCGCCCATAGAGGCCGAACAGCAGCCCGGTGGCACCCATCAGGGCGACCAGGGAGAGGCCACTCCAGACGATGATGTCGGCCGTCGGCACGTTGTCCACCAACGGCTCGGCCGGCCAGTTGTTCGTGTAGGAGGAGCTGTGTCCTGGCCGCTCCGCCGACGCAGCCCAAGCGGTCCACGCAAAGAAGGCCGTCAGGTCGTGGATGTCCGCGGACGCGGGGATGGCGTTCGGGATCAACCCGTACTTCGTGCTCGGGGTGCCGAAGAAGTCGCCGTAGTGGCCCTGGAGGGACTCGAAGGCCTTGATCTGTTCGTCGGTGAACTCCAGCGCGCCGGTCTCCTCGTCATACCGGTTCGTCCGCATCATCTCGACAAGTGCCCCTTGCGGATCCTGCATGCCGGTGCTCTTCAGGTCGTCCAGGACGAGATTCGAAGAACGGCGCAAGTAGTCGGCGGTGTAGTCGGGGCCGAGATAACCGCCGTGCCCCATGATCGATCCGTACTGCTGCAGGCCACGTCGCAGAAAGATCTGCTGACCCGACGTGATGTCCTCGCTGGTGAAGACGACCTCACCTTGAGCATTCACGACCTGCTCAGGCTGTGGCATCGAATCCGTGTACGTCCGCAGGGCCAGGAATCCCATGACGGCGAAGCCGAAGGCCATCACGAGGGCTACACCCTGGATCCAGAACTTGGAGACCTCCAGCTCTGCACGCTGGCGGCCCCCCGGGGGTGCGATTTGAACCACGATGATCCTCTGCTCATGAACCCGGACGAGGAAGTCGACAACGTTTCCTCTTGGCAGTTGCCCGCCGAGTCTGGCCGACGATTTCGCTCGTGACAGGGGTCAAAGGTCCCGACATTGGGGAGAGGAACTCCTAGCGTGGAACCTCGACCTCGAGGGTCGCGCCGCCATACCCGTTCTCGGTGTCCCTGCCTTCGACCGTGATGACGTCCACGCCGTCGGGGATCTCCAGACCGGTCTGGGTTCGGGTCACTGGCTGCTCGTCGGCGTGGTCATGGGTCAGCGTCTGCTCCCCCAGCACCTTGCCGTTCGCGTCGAGCACGCGCCAGCCGTCGGCGTACCGCTGGGCGCTGTCGTACTGCGAGCTGAGCGTCACGTCCAGGGTCCAGCCTCCATCGCTGTCGCCCTTGAGTACGGCGGCGAGGACGTCGGGGAAATCGGCGTCCTTCGTGTCCGGGCCGATGTCCGCCGACGCGCTGGCCACGGACTCAGGTGCACCGGCAGCGCCGACGTCGGAGTCCGACGAGCCCCCGCCACAGCCGCCCAGCGCCAGGGCAAGCACGAAGCCTCCACCTGCGGCCAGGGCGATTCGGCGTGGGTTCTTGCGGTGTGTGTAGGGCTTGCCGCTCATGACCTCATGGTGTCAGTCGACTGGGCACAGACCACTGGCAAAGCGCCCCATTACGATCAGCCGCATGAGCAGCCACCGCGAGACTCCCTACGCGGCGGTTTCGTGAGCGCGCTTCGCTATCGGCCCGAGCTCGACGGGCTCCGCGCCCTTGCGGTCTATCTGGTGTTGCTGTTCCATGCGCGGCTCCCGTCGGCCGCCGGTGGGTTCATCGGTGTGGACCTGTTCTTCGTGCTGTCAGGCTTCTTGGTGACGGCGGTGATCTGGCGCGAGATCGACGCTCGCCAGACGTTCTCCCTTGGCAACTTCTATGCGCGACGGGTGCGCCGTCTGCTTCCTGCGGCGATCGTCGTGATCGTGGCCATTGCGGCTGTGCAGCTTCTCCTGCTCTCGCTGCCAGCGCGGCAGGACCTGGTGGGAGATGGTCGCGCCTCGCTGCTCTACGTGGCCAACTGGCACTTCATCGCCCAGTCGCAGGACTACTTCGGCGACGGTGGGGCTGCAAGTCCGTTTCTGCACTTCTGGTCGCTGTCCATCGAAGAGCAGTTCTACGTGTTCTTCCCGCTGCTGGTCCTGGTCATCCTGAAGTGGTCCCACAGGCCCGCTCGGCTGCTCGGCGTGGTCCTGCTGATCTTGACCGTCCTCTCGGTCGGGTTGCAGGTCTGGCGAGCTCAGGGGGACGCGAACTACGCCTACTACGCGAGCGAGACCCGGCTCTATCAGCTCGCCTTCGGGGCGATGCTGACGTTGCTGATCCGCAGCCACGGCCATCGCGTCGACCGCTTGCGCCTTGTGGCGGCGCCGGTCGCCCTCACCGGCGTCGTGGCCCTCCTCCTGGTCGCCAGCGGCCTGCTCGATCTGACCCCGTCCGCCCGCGGTCTGCTGGCCACTGGGGCGAGCGTCATGGCGATCGCCGGGCTCTGGTTCGCCCCACAGTCGGTGACAGCCAAGGCCTTGGCCCTACCGACCGTCCGGTTTCTCGGCCAGGTCTCCTACGGCACCTACCTGTGGCACTGGCCGGTACTGTTGTTCCTCGGTCAGGTGTTGACGATCGGTCCGGCCGGCACTGCTCTCCTCGGGGCCATCGTCGCCACCGCCCTGGCGGCGTTGTCCTCTCACGTCCTCGAACGGCCCATCCGTTCGAGCGTCCGACTCGATCCCCTGCGATGGCCGGTTGTGGCGCTCGGCCTCGCCACGACCATCGTGGCGGCCGCCGTCGTCGTACCCCAGATCCTGGAGATCGACCGTCGACCAGCCGTGGCAGTCTCCTCCGGCCGGATCCCCGCCGGAGCCGAGCTGAACCGCCCGGTTCCGTCCGACCTCGACCTCGCCGCAGCCAAGGGTGACGTCGCGCCACAGGTGCCGATGTGTACGACGGCTGACCTGATCCGCTGCCGAGTCGTCGAAGGCTCGGGTCCGCACGTGCTGTTGCTCGGCGACAGTCAGGCTCACATGCTGCTGCCCGCGTTCACCGCGATCGCCGCAAAGCACGACCTCACCCTGTCGGCCAATCTGCTCGACGCCTGCGCCTGGCAACAAGACCAGCTCAACCTCCGCAGGAGTGTCGAGGAGCAAGCAAGCTGCTCCGAAGCGCGTGGCGACTTCTATCGCGAGGTGTTGCCCAAGATGAACGTCGACGTGGTGATCGTCCTGGGGTTCGCCCGCTCAGACACCTCTTGGGACAACCGCCTCGCCTCCCCCAGCGGTGGGCCGGAAGAGTCGTTGGCGCAGTTGCAGCTGCGCACCACCAACGAGACGGCTTCCGTGATCGCTGACGCTGGCGCCAACCTGATCATCCTCAACAGTGTCATCGGCACCGGCGGCTTCGTGCTGGGTGGCTTCGACCCGATCGAGTGCCTGGCCTCGGCCACGATCCTGGCCGACTGCGCGGTGACGCCACCGATCACGCGCCCTGCAGTCGACGCGGCGTACGGCGTTCTGGACACGACACACGACGACGTCGCCACCGTCGATCTCAATCCGGTGTTTTGTCCTGGAGGGGGGCCCTGTGCGCCAGTGGTTGATGACACGGTCGTTTGGAAGGACCCCCAACACGTGACCACGACCTACTTGGTGCAACGTGCCGACAAGATCTGGGACCTGATCAGCGGCACTGGACTGCTCGCAACTGCCGGATGAGGGGCCTCTGTGGAAGCCAGTCCTGTGAAGCGGCCCAGACATCGCACTAGTGACCTACATCGTCCACGGGCAGCTCGAACCAGATCTCTGCTCCGGTCGCCGCCGGGGTGGTGCCCACCCGGCCGCCGTGCTGGGCAACGATCCGCGCCACCGTAGCCAAGCCGATGCCGTGCCCGGTGACCGCGCTGTCGCCTCGGCTCAGGATTGAGAAGACGTCGAGATCGCTGTCCACGGGAAGACCCACACCGTTGTCGCGCACGCTGATCCTCCATCGGTCGACCAACCTCAGGGCGTTGATCTGCACTCTGGGCGCGACGCCTGGACGCGCGAACTTCACCGAATTGGTGATCAGGTTCTGCAGCACGGAGTACATCGCGTCGGGATCAGCGCGTACGACGGGGAGCTCCCCGGTCTCCACGAGGGCGTCGACTGACCCGAGCAGGTCCTCGGAATCCAGCACGAACTGTCTGGCGACCTCGCCGAGGTCGACCTCGGGCAGGGCCGGCGACGCTCCGACGGCAGGGAGCGTCATGTTCTGATCGAGCATCCGCACCATCCGGTCGCTGGCGTGAGTGGCGCGGCTCAGCAGCGCGGCGACACTCTCGTCAAGGTGGCGTCCTCGAAGCTCGTCCTCGAGCAGCTCCACGCTCGCGATGATCGAGCTCAGCGGCACCCGGAGGTCGTGACTGAGCTCAGCGGCCATCTCCCACATTCGTGCGACCCCGTTCGACTCCCACTCCTCCGATCCTGCAGAGGAGCCGGCGCTGAGCTTGACCCGGTCCGAGGCAGAATCGGCACGGTCGGACAAGGCATCGCTCCGGTCCATCGCGGCGGTGCGCTGCACGGGAAGGCTCCCGCCGAGCGGCCGGCGCTCCTCATGAGGCCGGTCCCCGAAGCGACGGAAGCTCGCCGCTCTCTCACGCTCATCTGCCACCCTGTCCCGAAGCTCGGCCCTGGAGTCACGCTCGGCGGCAGCGACGAGAATCCTCTTGATCTCCTGCGAGCGGTCTGAGACATCGGTGTTGCCTACCGACGCAGCGAGCGCCTGATCGTCCAGATCTGCTCGCTGATCGACAAAGTGGCCCCAATCGGTGAGAAGTGCTTGTGCCGCCTCTCTGGCCGCGAGCGCGACGCCGGCTGCCCGGGCCTCGGTCTCCAGCCCTATTGCCACCGCAGTGGCGGCGGCCAGCTCTCGCTTGGCCTTGGCCGTGGCGGTCACTTCGCGGTCGATGGACGCATCGGCAGCGGCAAGCGTCCGAGCAACCTGAGCAGCGGCCACTGAATCAGCGTTCTTGACGGCGACTGCCGCCCTCGTGGTGTCCTCGTCAGTGGCAGCCGCCGCCGCACGAACTGTCGCCTCGAGGATTCGTGCCATCAGAGCCGTGTCGAGCACGGCGCCACCCTTGATGTGCTGAGCGAGCTCATCGGCAGCCACCCAGGCTGCATGTTTCACGCGTCTCGCGGCCAGATCAGCAAGTTCCCGCACGCTCGCGGCGGTGCGCTCGGCCTCGACGGCCACAGATTCCGCCGCGGCCTCCGCAGCGGACGCGCGTGCCTGTCTGGCAAGGTCGGCCGATTCGGCGGCCCGGCCAGCTGCCGCCTGCACAGCGGTGGCAGTCACTAGCACCGCCTCCGCTGCCTCGGCGGCCGCAGCCTCCATCGCCAGCGCCACGGCTTCTGCAACCACCGCCGCAGCGGCCGCTTGGCGTTCGAAGGCAACCTCGGAGCCGTTGACCGCGGTGGAGTCCTCGCGAGTCGAAGGTCGGTCCGTCATCGCGGATCACCCCCTCGAGCACTTCGGTTGATCGACTGCATTCGTAGTGATGGTCGGTCCCTTGCGGAGCAGACTTGAAAACGCGGCGAGATCGAACTCCGTCAATCAGAAATCCACGACACGAGTGCCGCACGGCAACTCACCTCGAACTCGAGCCAGGAATTAGCTGGAAGCCCACAGTGATGTCGCTGCCGACGTGTCCTTTTCAACCTATCAGTCGATTCCGGACCCGGCGGCGCGGTGAGCGTTCGCGTATTTGCTTGCCTACGCGCGTCGTTCGCACGCTCACCAACCGCCTCGAATAGCGTCCGAGCCGCGAGTGACCTGATCGACGGGTCGACAAACGTTGCGCGGTCCCTGACGTTGCGGGCGGGCGAGTCCCCTTCCTGGAGCTCCAGCAGGCAGGATGGACCAGCCGGACGCCTTT
>JBDSBU010000134.1:0-9774 GCA_039921445.1 Marmoricola sp.
TCGGGATCGAGGGCACCAGGCTTGACGGCGGCACGGTGCTCCTCGACGTCACGTCAGCCGCGGTGGCGCCCGGTGGTGCGCAGGGCATGGTGGCGCTGTTCCTGCGAGACGCCAAAGCGCGTCTGGCCGGGGAGGCCCTGGCCGCACGAGTCGGCGAGGAGCACCTGCGGCGCCGACAGGCTCTGGAGATCAACGACAACGTGGTCCAGGGCCTGGTTTCGGCGGTCTACGCCTTGGAGAGCGGCAGTCCGGAGTCTGCTGCCTCCTTCCTCGAGCGCACGCTGCACGCCGCCCGGGGAATGATGGACGACCTGCTCGAGCCCTTGGACGGTTCCGAGCTGGTGCCAGGTGGGCTGATGCGCGAACGCCCGGCGACCCTCGAGCCTGCAGACGGGTCCGCTCTCGCGCAGGACCTGAGTTCGCCTACGCCTGACGATGCGATGCGAGCCCACCGTGGGAACGTGCTCGTGGTGGACGACGCGGACGACCTACGGATGTTGCTCAAGCTGAAGATCGACCGCAGCAAGGTCCTGCATGTCGTGGGTGAGGCCGCCGATGGCCGTGCCGGGGTGGAGCAGGCCACCAGGCTGCAGCCAGACCTGGTCCTGCTCGACCTCGCCATGCCTGAGATGGACGGGCTCGAGGCGCTGCCGCTGATTCGTGAAGCGGTTCCTGGGGTAAGGGTCATCGTCCTCTCGGGGTTCAACAGTGCCGGCATGGCCCAGAAGGCACTCGACGCCGGTGCTGATCGCTACGTCGAGAAAGGTGGCTCCCTGAAGGGCCTGCTGGAGCTGCTGGAGTCGATGGCGGCTCCTGCCTGACACGCGTGCTGCGCGTTTTCCTCTCTTCGCTACGGTCGCTTGCATGAGTGAGGACCAGCTGCAGCCCCAGGACACCCTCGAGGACCACGGCGTGGACGACGTGCTCGACGAGGGCTACTCGCCGCCCGAGCACGAGACCGACCACCTCAAGCACCCGCAGGGTGGGGAGACGCTCGACGAGCGGCTCGCCGAGGAGGAGCCGGAGGTCTGGGCCGAGGCCGAGCAGGAGTCCCGGTCCGACATCGTCGACGGGGACGTGTCCGGTGAGGTCGGCGAGCCGGGACCGCCGCGACCCGACGCCAGCGCAGAAGAGGCGGCCATGCACACCACCGAGGACGATCCCGTCTGAGCCACGCTGGTGCTGGGCAAGGTCGCCGTACCGTGGCAGCATCTCGCGGGTGAGCAGCACTTCCGCGCAGTCGCCGCACCTTCGTGATCTGATCCGGTTGCGTCGCGTTCGCGATCGGATGGATCGCGACTACGCCAAGCCATTGGACGTCGAGGCGCTGGCGCTCGGCGCACACATGTCGGCAGGTCACCTGAGTCGCGAGTTCAAGCGTGCCTACGGGGAGTCGCCGTACGCCTATCTGATGACGCGCCGGATCGAACGCGCCATGGCCCTGCTGCGCCGCGGCGACCTGAGCGTCACCGAGGTCTGCTTCGCAGTCGGCTGCCAGTCGCTCGGCACCTTCAGCACGCGTTTCACCGAGCTCGTCGGTGTGCCACCCAGCGTCTACCGCCGCAACACTGCGGTGGAGACCACGGAGCCGCCTCCGTGCATGACCAAGCAGGTGAGCAGACCGATCAGGAATCGAGAAGCGCCGAACCGGGTCGCGCACCTAGCGTGAGCGCCATGGACATCAACATTCACTACGCGTTCCTGCCGCACCTCGACAAGGAGGCCTCACTCGGCTTCTACCGCGACCTGCTCGGCTTCGAGGTCCGCAACGACGTCGGGTACGGCGAGATGGTCTGGCTCACGCTCGGCCACCCGAACCAGCCGGGCACGTCCTTGGTCCTGACCCCACCGGCCGCAGACCCCGGCGTCACTGACGACGAACGTCGGACGATCACCGAGATGATGGCCAAGGGGACCTACGCGATCCTGGCCCTGTCCACACCGGACCTCGATGCCACGTTCGTCACGCTGGAGGCGGGTGGCGCCGACATCGTCCAGGAGCCCATCGAGCAGCCCTACGGCATCCGCGACTGCGCCGTACGTGACCCCGCTGGCAACCTGCTGCGGATCAACGAGGTGCAAGCATGAGGACCATGACGTGCCTCGAGCTCGGCGGCTCGTGCGAGACCCGGCTGTCTGGAAAGGACGCCAACGAGGTCATCAAGGCCCAGGACCAGCACCTCAAGGATCGAGTCGCCGCGGGGGACCAGTCACACGTGGACGCGCTCAAGCAGATGCAGGGCAGATGGAAGCGGCCGATCGCCGGGATGGGCTGGTACCGCCAGGTCAAGCGCGACTTCGCTGCCCATCCTGAGGACTGACGAGAGGACGCTGCATGCCGAGCAGGAACGGGACGAGCAGGGACTTGACCGAGCGCCATCTCGCGGACAGCCACGACCTGATCCGCGTGCACGGCGCGCGCGTGAACAACCTGCAGGACATCCACGTCGAGATTCCGAAACGCCGGCTCACCGTCTTCACGGGCGTCTCTGGCTCAGGCAAGAGCTCCCTGGTCTTCGCCACGATCGCCGCGGAGTCGCAGCGGATGATCAATGAGACCTACAGCGCCTTCCTGCAAGGCTTCATGCCGACGCTGACCCGGCCGGACGTGGACCGGCTCGAGGGACTGACGACGGCGATCATCGTCGATCAGGAGCGGATGGGTGCGAACCCCCGCTCGACAGTCGGCACCGCCACCGACGCCAACGCCATGCTGCGGATCCTCTTCAGCCGGTTGGGAAAGCCGTACGTCGGGCCGCAGACTGCCTTCTCCTTCAACGTCCCCACACGCCGAGCCAGTGGCGTCATGTCCACCGACAAGGGTGGCCGCGTCGAGAGGAGCGTGGTCAAGGACGCCGTCTACCTCGGCGGCATGTGCCCGCGGTGCGAGGGCATGGGCAACGTCAGCGACATCGACCTCACCGCGCTCTATGACGAGACCAAGTCGCTGAGCGAGGGCGCCTTGACCATCCCGGGCTACTCGATGGACGGCTGGTACGGCCGACTGTTCGAAGGCGTCGGCCTGCCGATGGACAGGCCGATCTCCAAGTTCACCAAGAAGCAGCTCGACACGATGCTCTACGCCGAACCGACCAAGATCAAGGTCGAGGGCATCAACCTCACCTTCGACGGGATCATCCCCAAGATTCAGAAGTCGATGTTGTCCAAGGACCCCGAGGCCATGCAGCCGCACGTACGGCGCTTCGTCGAACGCGCCGTGACCTTCCAACTCTGTCCTGAGTGCAACGGCACCCGGCTGACCAAGGAGGCGTTGTCCTCGAAGATCAACGGGTCGAACATCGCCGAGCTGTGCCAACTGCAGATCAGCGATCTGGCCGACTGGGTACGGGCCCTGAACGAGCCGTCAGTGGCACCGCTCATCGCCGGGTTGCAGCATCTGCTCGACTCCTTCGCTGAGATCGGTCTCGGCTATCTCTCCCTGGACCGCTCCGCCGGGTCGCTGTCCGGCGGCGAGGCCCAGCGCACCAAGATGATCCGCCACCTCGGCTCGTCCCTGACCGATGTCACCTACGTCTTCGACGAGCCGACGATCGGGCTGCACCCGCACGACATCGAGCGGATGAACGGACTGCTGCTCCAACTGCGTGACAAGGGCAACACCGTGCTGGTCGTGGAGCACAAGCCCGAGACGATCGCCATCGCAGACCACGTCATCGATCTCGGACCGGGGGCGGGCACCGCAGGAGGCACGATCACCTACGAGGGAAGCTTGGATGGGCTGCGGGGGAGCGACACCGCCACCGGACACCACCTCGACGACCGGGCGAAGCTCAAGGAGAAGGTGCGGTCGCCGTCAGGGACGTTGCAGGTTCGCGGTGCCGCCACGCACAATCTCCGGGACGTCGACGTCGACATTCCGCTCGGAGTCCTGTGCGTCCTGACCGGCGTCGCCGGCTCCGGCAAGAGTTCCTTGGTGACCGGCTCCGTCCTGGGTGGGGACGGCGTCGTCTCGGTCGACCAGGCTGCCATCAAAGGCTCCCGGCGGAGCAACCCCGCGACCTACACCGGTCTGCTCGAGCCGATCCGCAAGGCCTTCGCCAAGGCCAACGGGGTCAAGCCGGCGCTCTTCAGCTCCAACTCCGAGGGCGCCTGTTCGACCTGCAACGGCGCCGGCGTGATCTTCACCGACCTGGGCGTGATGGCCACGGTGGAGTCGCCGTGCGAGGAGTGCGAGGGTCGGCGATTCCAGGCTTCGGTCCTGGAATACACCTTGGGGGGCAAGAACATCAGCGAAGTGCTGGCGATGTCGGTCAGCGTTGCCACCGAGTTCTTCGCCGACGGTGAGGCCAAGGTTCCGGCCGCCCACAAGGTCCTGGAGCGCCTCTCAGACGTCGGGCTGGGCTACGTCAGCCTCGGCCAACCGCTGACGACGCTGTCCGGCGGTGAGCGTCAGCGACTCAAGCTGGCGGTCCAGATGGCGGAGAAGGGCGAGGTGTACGTGCTCGACGAACCGACCTCCGGCCTGCACCTGGCCGACGTCGAACAGCTGCTCGGACTGCTGGACCGATTGGTTGAGTCCGGCAAATCGGTCATAGTGATCGAGCATCATCAAGCCGTCATGGCACACGCCGACTGGATCATCGACCTCGGACCGGGCGCCGGCCACGACGGCGGCCAGGTTGTCTTCGAGGGCACGCCCGCCGATCTGATCGCCGACGGCACCACCCTGACGGGCCAGCACTTAGCGGCGTACGTCGGCAGTGAGTGAGCGATCCCCCGAGCTTGATTCGGGTTGCTATCGCTGTCCCAGGTCGAACTCGTTGCCCTCGGGATCGGCCATGTTGATCCAGGCGATCTCGCCGAGCGCGCCTTCTCCGAGGCGGGTCGCTCCGAGCTCGACGAGCCGTCGTGCCTCCGCGTCCGGCTCAGCGACATGCAGGTCGAGGTGCATCCTGTTCTTCGTCGCCTTCGCCTCTGGAACGGCCTGCACGAGGAACACCGGACCAGCGGCACCTTCTGAAGGGACAAGCACGACGAAGGGACCGAGACGGTCCACACGGCGATATCCCAAGGCGTTGGCCCAGAAGGAGGCCACGACGTCAACGTCCACCGCGTCCAGCACGAGGCAGATCTCCGGCGCTGGCACTGGGTCTGAGGTGTCCTCATCCATGGGGGCAGATTAGCGCGGAGCGCTTGACGGGGGCACTCGGCGGTTCACTTTGCGCTCTTGGCCCAGACGGGAGTCAGCGGGGTGACCTGCGGCGGTCCCATCAACAAGGGCTCAACGTCATGCAGATAGGCGGCGTAGGCGTCGGTCTCCAGAAATCGCTGCGCAGCCTCGGCACTGTCGTATACCTGGAAGGCGTCGATCGCGTCGGGATCGGCGTTGTCGAAGCAGTAGAAGTACGCGAGGTGGCCGGGGTTGCCTGCGACGGCGGGTGCCATGTGCGCCTCCCAGACTTTCCGAGCTTCGTCCCGCAGACCGGGATGGGTTTGGTGCTTGATGATCAGTGCGAACTGGGTCATCAGCCAATGGTGTCAGCGGCCACCGACATGCCGCGCGACGGCCTGCCGGTCAGTAGACGCGGGCGATGCGGGGCGTCTGGATCTGAGCCATATAACAAGCAGTCGCGATCCGCGCGGTCATGCCGATGAGCGAACGCAACCCCATCTGCACACGGCTGAACTCCCGAATTGAACCGCCGATAAGGTGCATTATGTCAACCGATGCACGCACGCGCCTCCTCCTTGACCCTCCTCACCGACCCTCCCGCGTGGCACAGGGAACGCAGGTCCGAGCCGTGGGTCGTGCCTCGAGCCGATCGAGCGCGATCGGCTCGCCACAGATCTCGCAGCGCCCGTAGCTTTCGTCACGCAGCCGTTCCAGCGCTGCGTCGATCTCTGATAAGTGCAGGCTGACCTGACGGATCAACGACATGGTCTGCGACCGCTCGAACGCGATCGTGTGTCCCTCGGGGTCGTGCTCGTCGTCGGTGTTGGCATCCCTGGTCGCCGCGACGACTCCGCCGAAGTCCTCGCGCAGCGCGCCGAGGCGGTCCTGGGTCTCGATGCGGTCCCGTCGCAGACGTCTACCTGCATCCATGCGCTACAACGACATCCCCAGGGCGGCCGCCAGTCCCTCCGGGTCGGCCACCGAGATCGTGGCGCCGGGGTGCTTGATCACCCGGGTCGGGTCGATGCCGGCGACGGGCTCGGCGAACTCCACACACAGGGCCCGGTCCCCGTTGGTGGTGAACGAGATGCCGCGGTCGCTGAAGGACAGGTGCGGCGGGCCGGCGGTCTTGAGGAACCCGAAGCCGCCGCTGAGCTCGGCGCCGGTGATGTTCTCGAGCGGCGTGCGCAGCGACCATGGACCGTAGCGGACCCGAAGCTCCCCGGCACCGACCCGCACCCAGGCAGTGCGGGGTGTGATGCCGAAGGGCAAGGCCGCCAGGCGGTAGGCGGGAGCGAAGGCGAAGGCGAACGTCACGAGTCCGGTCATGGCGCAGAGACTCTCACGCCGCTGGTCGACCGGGTCCTTTCTCGTGCGCCTCTTGGCCGCAGGTTCTAGGTTCTGGGGCATGAAGTACTCCAAGCTGATCTCCCTCGGCACGGCCGGCTACGGCGCCTTCGCACTGGCCAAGCCCCGCCACCTCGCCGACGCCTACGAAGCCCCAGCGGACCAGGCCCCGGCCTACGACCGGATGGCCTATACCTACGCCGGTCGCGACCTGACCATCTCCGGTCTCGCGCTGCTGTCCAAGGACCCCTCGGTGATCACCGCTGCGATGCTCCTGCGGATCCTCGGCGACCTCGCGGACGCGACGATCCTCAGCACAGGCACCAGCAAGCCCGCCGTACGCAAGAAGGTGCTTGCCGTGACGGTGGGTTGGGCCGCGCTCAACACTGGCGCTCTTCTCGCAGACCGGCGCGCACTCGCCCGCAGCTAGCTGCTAGACCCATCAATCGGGCGCCCTCCGTACGCGACGGCGCACGGTCACTGACCCCTAGAAACTGGCACTTCTCTGCCATTGCAACGGCGGAGAAGTGCCAGTTTCACAAGGTCTCCTGAAAATCCGACAGCACGAGACCGGCCGGCGTGCTCGTATCGTGAGCCGACATGACCACCACCCGCACGGCCCTCGTCACCGGCGCGTCCTCAGGGATCGGCCGAGCGACCGCTCGCCTGCTCCGGGAGCGGGGGTACGCCGTGGTCGGCACCAGTCGTCACCCTGAGCAGATCCCCGAGGGCCAGCTCCTCGACGGTGTCCTCTACCGCTCCCTGGACCTGGGCGATTCCGACGCCGTCGCCGGGTTTCTCAGCCAGTCGGTGGCCGAGGGTCATCGGTTCGACGTACTCGTCAACAACGCCGGCGAGAGCCAGAGCGGTCCCCTGGAGGACCTGCCGCGCGAAGCGCTGGAACGCCTCTTTCAGGTCAACGTGCTCGGGCCGATCCAGCTGACCCAGGCGATTCTTCCCGGCATGCGCGAGCGACGTGATGGTCGAGTCGTGATGATCGGATCGATGCTGGCCAGCTTTCCGCTCGCGTATCGCTCCTCCTACGTCGCCAGCAAGGCCGCGCTGAAGGGGTTCGCCACGGCGGCGCGCTTCGAGATGTCCCCCTTCGGAGTGTGGTTGACGACCGTCGAGCCAGGATCGATCAACACCGGGATCAGCGAGCGCCGCACCAAGTACATCGCCGCGGACTCCCCCCACGACGAAGCGTTCCACCGGATGCTGCACATCCTCGACGGCAACGAGCGCGAAGGGATCACCGCCTCCCGTGTCGCTCAAGCGGTTGTGGGGGCGATCGAGGCGCGCAGGCCAGCACCGCTCTATGCCGTGGGCAGCAAGGCACCGGCAGTGTTCGCACTGCAGCGCGCGTTGCCGGGGTCGCTCGTGGAGCGGATGATCGCCCGCGCTTACGGCATCGCCACCGGGCCAGGGAAGTGAGCCGACATGTCACTGGACCTGCCGCCGCTCCATGAGGACCTGGAGTTCCTCAGCCCGCTCTCCACCGATCGCGCGAACCGGCTCGTCGGTTGGCTCACCGCAGGCCTCGGCGACGGTGGCACCGTCCTGGAGATCGGTTGCGGGTGGGG
This sequence comes from Marmoricola sp., assembly GCA_039921445.1. Lineage (GTDB taxonomy): Bacteria > Actinomycetota > Actinomycetes > Propionibacteriales > Nocardioidaceae > Marmoricola. The sequence continues at coordinate 8,065 of JBDSBU010000134.1, forward strand.
AGAGCTGCTGCTGCGTGTCGCGACCGCCGCTCCCCACGTGCAGGTGTTGGGCCTCGATCTGGACGTGGGTCGCGTCGAGGAGGCACAGCGGCGTGCACTCGCGCGAGGTCTGTCCGAGCGGGCCAGCTTCCGACCGGCGGACGCCTCGCGCACCGACGCCCGACCCCACGACGCCGTGATCTGCATCGGCGCGAGCCAGGCGTGGGTCCTGGGCGAGGCCGTCGGCGAGCCTCTGGACTACGCCTCGGCACTCCGAGCCCTTCGCGCTCGAGTACGCCGGGGCGGTCGGCTGCTCTTCGGGGAGGCGATCTGGTCGCACTCGCCCACCACCGAGGCGACCGCCGCGCTCTCCGGGCGCACCGATGAGTTCATCAGCCTGCCGGAGCTGGTGGACCTCGCGGAGGCACTTGGATTCGCCGTGGCGGGGATCGGTGAGGCCGCTCAGGACGAGTGGGACGCCTTCGAGGCGGGCTACTGCGCGCGCTACGCCACCTGGCTCGCGACTCATCCAGCCGATCACCCTGACGCTGGCGAGGTCCGGGATCGGGCGGCGGGTCAGCGCAACGGCTACCTGCGCGGCTACCGCGGTGTTCTCGGCATGGCCTACCTGCAGCTCGTGGCCGTTTGAGCGGTGACTAACCTTTCTCCAATGATCCCCCTGCGCCGCCTCTCCGTCCTGGTCGCCGTTCCCGTTCTTGCGCTCACCGCGGCCTGCGGCAGCAATCCCTCCACGACTCCAAAGACCGATTCCACTACTCAGTGCACCTACCGGCAGACCGGCGAGCCTTCGAAGCCGGTGGAGCCACCTCCTGGGGACCCTGGCACGGAGGACCCGACGGAGGTGATAATGGCAACCGACCGAGGTGACATCAAGATCAGTCTTGACGCCGACAAGGCGCCTTGCGCAGCCAACTCTTTCCTCTCGCTGGCCAAGCAGAAGTTCTTCGACGGCACTGCTTGCCACCGCCTCGTCAATGGTGGTCCAGGCAGCCTCAACGTGCTGCAGTGCGGCGACCCCACGGCAACAGGCAGCGGGGATCCTGGCTATGAGTTCGACGAGGAGCTGGTGGACCAGGATTCTCGGCTCCGGCCGTGCTACGACCAGAGGGGCCCATCCGGCAACCAGTACTGCACCTACCCCGCGGGGACGGTGGCGATGGCCAAGGGCAACGCACCTGGCACGAGCGGCTCCCAGTTCTTCCTGGTCTTCGAGGACTCGATCCTCGAGGCGAGCTATACCGTTTTGGGTCGGATGAGCGCTGCCGGTCTACAGGTTGTGCAGTCCGAAGCGAAGGAGGGCGTCGTCACCGGCTCCGAGACTCCCAAGCAGTCCATAACCATCACCTCGATCAAGTAGGCCTGGGGGATACCGGTCGCTTCCTTGGGGACCCCCGTAACCTCGGCTCATGGAATTTCGATACCTTGGCAACTCGGGTCTGAAGATCTCCGAGATCACCTACGGCAACTGGCTCACCCACGGCTCACAGGTCGAGAACGACATCGCCACGCAGTGCGTGCGCGCTGCGCTTGACGAGGGCATCAGCACCTTCGACACCGCTGACGTCTACGCGAACACCAAAGCGGAGTCGGTCCTCGGCGACGCTCTCAAGGGCGAGAGACGTGAGTCCCTCGAGATCTTCACGAAGGTCTACTGGCCCACCGGCCCCGGCGGGAAGAACGACACCGGGCTCTCGCGCAAGCACATCATGG
>JBDSBU010000135.1:0-6641 GCA_039921445.1 Marmoricola sp.
GCCGTGAAGCTGGCCAAGGAAGGCGCCGAGGACGAGGACGAGTTCGAGGAGAGCGGCCTGATCAAGTGGGTCGAGAAGACCTTCCCGGCCACTTCGGAGTGGCACGGAACCAAGATGTTCGTGGTCGAGAACGGCAAGCGCATCGCCACCCCGATGTTGATCGTAATCCTGGCACTCGGCACCACGGACCTGCTGTTCGCGCTCGACTCGATTCCGGCCATCTACGGCCTGACGCGCGAGCCGTTCCTGGTCCTGACGGCCAACATCTTCGCCCTGATGGGCCTGCGTCAGCTCTACTTCCTGATCGGCGGGCTGCTCGAGAGGCTCGTCTACCTCGCCTACGGGCTCTCCTTCCTGCTCGGCTTCATCGGCGTGAAGCTGATCCTGCACGCGATGCACGAGAACGAGCTCGGCTTCATCAATGGCGGCCAGCACATCGAGTGGGCGCCCGAGATCCCGATCTGGGTCTCGCTGTCGGTCATCGTGGGCACCCTGGTGATCACCACGGTGCTGAGCCTGTGGAAGTCCAAGGGGTCCTCCGCGCAGGAGCTGGACGAGGCGACCGGCCCCCGGCGTGAGTGGGAGCACGACTGAGGATCGACGGGCTCAGTCGGGAATCAATCCGCACGGTCGGCGGTTGTTGAATATTGAACAATCCGTCGACCAAGATCGTGAGAGCCCCATGAACATCCTGATGCTCGTCGGCAGCCTCCGCGCCGGCTCCTGGACCGCAACGCTCGCCGACTCACTGGTCGACCTGTTGCCGCTCGGTACGCACGCGAGTGTCTTCGGCGAGCTGGCCGACGTCCCTCACTACTCCGAGGACCTCGACACCGAGCACCCGCCGGCCGCTGCGCGCGCCTTGCGCGAGGCCGTCGCGGCTGCCGACGTGCTGGTCGTGGCCACGCCGGAGTACAACGGCTCCCTGCCCGGCGTACTGAAGAACGCGATCGACTGGACCTCGCGCCCCCGTGGCTCGGCCGCCCTGGCCGGCAAGCGCGTGGCCGTCATCTCGGTGAGCCCGTCCCCACGCGGCGCCCAGTGGGCCCGTGAGGACGCCGAGAAGGTGCTCCGCGTAGCCGGCGCCGTCCCCCTGGCCACCTCGGTAGGCGTCGCCTCGGTGCACTCCGTGGTCACCGACGGAAAGATCTCCGACCCCGACCTCCTCCGCGCCCTCTCCGACCTGGTCACCGACCTCCTCGCCGCCGACCCCGCCGCAGCCTGAGATCGCCTCAAGTTTTTCAGGAGAACGTGAAAAACCCGCACTTCTCTGCCGTTGCAACGGCAGAGAAGTGCGGGTTTCACAAGAGAACGTGAAAATCCGTCAGCGGCAGTACGCCGTCCCAGCAGCGGCTCAGTCCTCCTTGGTGGAGGACATCCCCTTCCCGATCAGGTCCATCACGGTGGAGTCGGCGAGGGTGGTGACGTCACCGACCTCGCGCTTCTCGGCGACGTCCTTGAGCAGACGGCGCATGATCTTGCCGGAGCGGGTCTTCGGAAGCTCAGGAACGATCATGATCTGGCGCGGCTTGGCGATCGCGCCGATCTCCTTCTGAACGTGGCTGCGCAACTCCTGGATCAGCGACTCGGGGGCTTCCTCGCCGTCGGCGAGGGCGGATTCGCGAAGGATCACGAACGCGCAGACCGCCTGGCCGGTGGTCTCGTCGGCGGCGCCCACGACTGCGGCCTCGGCGACCTTCGGGTGCGAGACCAGAGCGGACTCGATCTCCGTGGTCGAGAGCCGGTGGCCCGAGACGTTCATGACGTCGTCGACTCGACCGAGCAGCCAGACGTCGCCGTCGTCGTCCTTCTTGGCCCCGTCGCCGGCGAAGTAGAAGCCCTGCTTGGCGAAGCGCGCCCAGTAGGTGTCCTGGAACCGCTGGTCGTCGCCCCACAGGGTGCGCAACATCGCGGGCCACGGCTCCTTGATCACCAGGAACCCACCGGATCCGTTGGGCACCGGGTTGCCATCGTCGTCGACCACGTCGGTGGCGACGCCGGGGATCGACTTCATCGCCGACCCGGGCTTGCCGGCCGTGACGCCCGGGAGCGGGCTGATCATGATCGCGCCGGTCTCGGTCTGCCACCAGGTGTCGACGATCGGTGTCTTGTCGGCGCCGATGTGCTTGCGGTACCAGATGTAGGCCTCGGGATTGATCGACTCGCCCACCGAGCCGAGCAGCCGCAGGGAGGACAGGTCGCTCTTGGCAGGGATGTCGTCCCCCCACTTCATGAACGTTCGGATCGCGGTGGGAGCGGTGTAGAGGATCGTCACGCCGTACTTCTCGATGATCTCCCACCAGCGGCCCTTTCCGGGGGTGTCTGGCGTTCCCTCGTACATCACCGAGGTGGTCTGGTTGGCCAACGGTCCGTAGACGCCGTAGGAGTGACCGGTCACCCAACCGACGTCGGCCGTGCACCAGTAGATGTCGGTGTCGGACTTGAGGTCGAAGATCCCCCAGTGGGTGTAGGCACAACCGACGAGGTAGCCGCCGGTGGTGTGCAGGATGCCCTTGGGAGTGCCAGTGGTTCCCGAGGTGTACATGACGTAGAGCGGGTGCTCGGCGTCGAAGAACTCGCACTCGTGCTCGGTGGACTGCCCGCCGACCATCTCGTGCCACCACACGTCGCGGTCGTCGTTCCACTCCACTTCTTGGTCCGTACGTCGGACCACGAGCACCTTGCGGACCTCGTGGCCGTTCTCGGAGGCCTTTGTGCAGGCCTCGTCGACCGCCGGCTTGAGTGCGGAGGGAGCACCGCGGCGGTAGCCACCGTCCGAGGTGATCACCACCTGGGCGTCGCAGTCGGCCAGCCGGGTGGCCAGCGCGTCTGAGGAGAAGCCGCCGAAGACGACCGTGTGCGGCGCCCCGATGCGGGCGCAGGCGAGCATCGCGATCGCGGCCTCGGGGATCATCGGCATGTAGATCGCGACCCGGTCCCCGGTCTGCACCCCGAGCTCCACCAGCGCGTTGGCCGCTTGGCAGACCTCGTCCTTGAGCTCGGCATAGGTGATGTCGCGGGTGTCGCCCTCGGGCTCGCCGATCCAGTGGTAGGCGACCTTGTCGCCGGCACCGTTCTCGACGTGTCGGTCCACGCAGTTGTACGCCGCGTTGATCTTGCCGCCGACGAACCACTTCGCGAACGGCGGGTTGTCCCAGTCGAGCACCCGGTCCCACTTGGTGTCCCAGTCCAGGCGTGAGGCCTGCTTCTCCCAGAAGGCCATCGGGTCGTTCTCGGCCTCGTCGTAGGCCTCGGCCGTCAGGTTCGCGTTCTCTGCGAGCTCGGCTGGAGGTTCGAAGCGGCGCTCCTCGGTGGACAGGTTGGCCAGGGTCTCCCGGGATTCGTCGCTCATCTGTGTGCTCCTCGTCGATAACGTCGGATTCTTCGAACCTACAACTCCGAAACCGCCCGGACGACCCCCGAGGGGGTCGCCCGGACGGTCCGGGTGGAACTCAGTGGTGGACTGCCCCTTCCGAGCCTGCGCCCGTGAGAGCCCGAACCTCGAGCTCGGGGTAGCGCTCAGCGGAGATCGGTTCGTTGGAGGTGATCGTGCCGAGCCAACCGAGCAGGAAACCCGCCGGGATCGAGATGATCCCGGGGTTGCTCAGCGGGAACCACGACCAGTCGGCTCCGGTGACCAGGGCGGCCTCGGATCCCGAGACCACCGGCGAGAAGAACACCAGCACCAGGCAGGTGATCAGGCCGCCGTAGATCGCCCAGACCGCACCGCGGGTGTTGAAGCGCGGCCAGAAGAGGTTGTAGAGCAGCGACGGCAGGTTCGCCGAGGCGGCCACCGCGAAGGCGAGTGCCACCAGGAAGGCGATGTTCAGCTTCTGGGCCGGGATCGCGAGCACGACGGCGACGCCGCCGATCACGAACGCTGCGATCCGCGCCACCTTGACCTCGTCCTTCTCTGTTGTCTTGCCCTTCTTGAACACTGTGGCGTACAGGTCGTGGGCCACCGAGGAGGCCGACGTCAGCGTCAGGCCGGCCACCACCGCGAGGATCGTGGCGAACGCGACCGCCGAGATCAGCGCCAACAGAACTGCACCGCCGGTCGTGCCGGCTCCACCTCCCACAGCTTCGGCCAGCAACGGTGAGGCCAGGTTGCCTCCCGAGGCTGCCACCTTGCTGTCCGGACCGGTGTCGAGCAGTGCCGCGGCACCGAACCCGAGGACGAGCGTCATCAGGTAGAAGCTGCCGATCAGCCCGATCGCCCAGAGCACCGACTTGCGAGCGGCGGCTGCCGTCGGGACGGTGTAGAAGCGGATCAGGATGTGCGGCAGGCCTGCGGTGCCGAGCACGAGGGCCAGGCCGAGGGAGAGGAAGTCGATCCTCGAGGTGGTGCTGACGCCGTACTTCAACCCCGGCTGGAGGAACTTCTGACCCTTGCCAGTGTTGTCGGCGGCTGCCTGGAACAACTCGGAGAGGTTGAAGTGGAACTTGGAGAGGACGAGCACGGTGATCAGGACGGTGCCGGTCATCAGCAGCACGGCCTTGACGATCTGCACCCAGGTAGTGCCCTTCATGCCGCCGACGGTCACGTAGAAGACCATCAGCATGCCGACGCCCACGATGGTGAGCGCCTTGAGCGCCTCGGACTCGACATTGAGCAGGAGCGCGACGAGTGCACCGGCTCCGACCATCTGCGCGAGCAGGTAGAAGACGGAGACGACCACGGTGGAGGTCGCTGCGGCGGTACGCACGGGCCGCTGCCGCATCCGGTAGGCGAGCTGGTCGGCCATCGTGAAGCGCCCCGAGTTTCGGAGCAGCTCGGCGACGAGCAGGAGGGCCACCAACCAGGCGACGAGGAAGCCGATGGAGTACAGGAACCCGTCGTACCCGTTGAGGGCGATCAGGCCGGAGATGCCGAGGAACGACGCGGCTGACATGTAGTCGCCGGAGACCGCCATGCCGTTCTGGAAGCCGCTGAAGGAGCGGCCACCGGCGTAGAAGTCAGCGGTGCCGGAGGACTGGCGGCTGGCCCAGAAGGTGATCCCGACCGTGATCAGAACGACGGTCACGAACAGGACGGCGGTCAGGGTCTGCGAGCTCATCGGGGAACCTCCGAGTTGTACTGCTCCTCGAGCTGGCGCGCGAGTGGGTCGACGTTTCGGTGCATGTAGCGGGCGTAGAAGAACGCGATCCCGAAGGTGGTCAGGAACTGCAGCAGGCCGAAGACGAGCGCGACGTTGATGTTGCCGACGACCTTGGTGTCCATGAACCCACCGGCCCAGTTCGACATCACCACGTAGAGCAGGTACCAGACCAGGAACGCGAGAGTCGCCGGGAAGGCAAAGCTGCGGTAGCGACGGCGCAGCTCCTCGAACTCCGCGGTCTCGTGGAGGCGGGCGTACACGGCGGCGTTGGCCGTGGTCTGCCGGTGTTCGTCGACAGCTTCTCTGTCGGGAGTCGGTTCAGCCATCGCGGGCCGCCTTTTCATGTGGAGGTTGTGATGCCGGTCACCGTCGCATCCACACCAGCCGCAGCACCATCGATAACCGCACGCGCTTCGCCCGGCGGGGTGCCTGCGTCGCCCGACGGTCGAAGGCGTACGACGAACGGTCCCGGTGTTGCCCGCGTCAACCTCGGTCGAGCTGGACCGCCTCCGGGGTGTGCAGGCGGACCATGAACCTGCGGGCATGCGCGGGCACCCGATGCCGGGTGAGCCGGGAGACCACGACCATCGTGGCGAAGGAGATCGGGACAGCCCACGCCGCGGGCTGCTCGATCAGGACGGCGAACCAGCCCCCGCTGCGGTTGTGCAGCAGGTTGTCGACGACGGCCGCGCCGGTGAACAGTCCGCCGACGATCAAGCCGGTCAGGGCGCCGGGGGCGGTCAGACCGCGCCACCAGATCCCGAGCAGCAGCAGGGGCGAGAAGGTGGCGGCCGCCATCGCGAAGGCCAGCCCGACCACGGTGGCCACCGCGACGTCACGGGCCAGGACCGCGAGCAGGAACGGCACCACCACCGCGAGCACCGCGGCGAGCCGGAAGGCGGTCACCCCATCGAGCCGTTTGCTCATCACGTCCTGGGTGATCACGCCGGCCACGGCGATCGTCAGCCCCGAGGAGGTCGCCAGGAACGCCGCGAAGGCGCCGGCCGTCAGCAGCGCCACGAGCAGGTCGCCACCGAGGCCACCGATCATTCGTGCGGGCAGCTCCAGCACGACGCTGTCGCTGCGCCCGGCGGCGACGAGATCTGGCGCGTAGAGCCTCCCCAGAGCGCCGTACACCGGAGGAAGCACGTAGAAGCAACCCAGCAGCACCAGCACGGCGACCGTCGTCTGCCGGGCCGCGCGGCCGTCGGGGTTGGTGTAGAAGCGCACGACCACGTGCGGCAGGCCCATGGTGCCGAGGAAGGTCGCCACGATCAGGGAGTACGTCGAATACAGCGGATGGTCCCCGGCGAAGGCGATCGGGTCGGCCCAGTCGATGCCCGAGAGGCCCCCGGCCAGCAGGGATGGATCGGCCGGGGACTGCCCGCCGTTCCCGAGCCAGACGAGCACCAGGAAGGCCAGCGGCACGAGCAGCGCAGTCAGCTTGAGCCAGTACTGGAAGGCCTGCACGAAGGTGATCGAGCGCATCCCACCGGCGAGCACGTTGAGCAGGACGACCACGGCCACCACCAGCCCGCCGGC
>JBDSBU010000136.1:0-6705 GCA_039921445.1 Marmoricola sp.
GTCTCCTGGTGTGGCCAGATCGGTGGCGGCCAACGCTGCGGTGGTGTGCTCACCGACTCCCAGGAGTCGTGCACGGTCGAGATCCGCGAGGGTGTCGACGTCCATGCGCAGCGTCGGGACCTGGGCCCGCACCGGCGCCGCACCGGACGCTTGGTGATGTGCGGCCGATCCGGGTCCGAAGTGCGGCGCCAGCTCGACGCCTGGGCGGGCAGCCAGCAGCGAGCTGCCAGTGCCGGCTTCGTCCGCGACGAACCACCGGGGCGAGAGCCCGGCCCGGAGCGCGTCGTCGAGGTCAGCGGTCCGCAGGCACGGCAGGTCGGCGCACATGGCAGCCACCGCCAGGCTCGGGTCGAGCAGGCTCACCCGGAGGGCGGCGTGGACCAAGGCACGGTTCAGGTCTCCCTCACCCTCGTCTGGGAGGGCCACCGTGCCCGGCAGGTCGAGGCCTGGCTCGTCGGTGACGACGTACACCTGGCGAACCAGCGAGGACCGCGTGGCAGCGGTGATGGCGTCGAGGGCGAAGGCGCGCATCAGCGGGACGCGGTGGCCGTGGGTGGAGACCACCAGACGTGACTTGGCCCGTTCCAACGCCTTGACAGGCACCAGCAGGGCGAACTTCGCTGACATCTGCTCGATCCTCTCAGGCACCGTGATGCTCCGCGGCGGTGGCCTGCCGGTGGCAGTAGGCTCGCGACAACGCCCGGGAACCGGGCCGGCGACGAGGGCCGAGGAGGGCGTGGTGGCGAGGGTCCGCAAGCTGCAGGACAAGCGCGGCTGGGCGTTCGGCACGGTCGTCGCGGTCTGGATGCCGGCGTTGGGCCTGATGACGCGGCGTGAGGTGATCGACGGCGAGCTGATCCCGGCGACCGGCGGCTGTGTGGTCGTGGTCAACCACGTCTCGCACGTCGACCCGATGAGCTTCGGCCTCTTCCTGCACGACCACGGCAGACTGGTGCGCTACCTGGCCAAGGATGCGCTCTTCCACATGCCGGTGATCAAGCACCTGGCCAAGGGCGCGAAGCAGATCCCCGTCTCACGAGCGACCCAGGGGGCAGCGAGCGCCTTCGACGCGGCCGTCGAGGCGGTACGAGAAGGGGAGTGCATCGGTGTCTACCCCGAGGGCACGATCACCAAGGACCCCGAGGGTTGGCCGATGCGCGGCAAGACCGGTGCCGCCAGGATCGCCCTCGCCACCGGGTGCCCGGTGGTCCCCGTCGGTCAGTGGGGAGTCCAGGAGCTGCTCCCGGCGTACTCCCTGCGGCTGCGGCCGTTCCCTCCCAAGACGATCAGGTTCAAGGTCGGGCACCCCGTCGACCTGGCCGACCTGATCGGCAAGCCGGTGACCAACGCTGTCCTGCACGAGGCCACCGACCGGATCATGGCTGCGATCACTGCGCTCGTCGAGGACCTGCGCGGTGAGCGCGCCCCGACCGAGCGGTTCGACCCGAAGACGGTCGGCGTCAGCGAGATCGGCAACCCGAAGAAGGGAAAGAAGCGTTGATGAGTTCCGCCCAGCAGCAGGCCAGCGGCCAGGAGGTTCCCCGATGAGCAAGGTCGCGGTCTTCGGTGCCGGCTCGTGGGGTACGGCGTTCAGCCTGGTGCTCGCCGACGCCGGCAACGACGTCACGATCTGGGGACGCCGCCCGGAGGTCTGTGATGCGATCAACGAGGTGCACCAGAACACCGAGTACTTCCCAGGGATCGACCTGCCGGCCGGTGTGCGCGCGACCGCTGACCCTGCAGAAGCTGCAGCGGGTGCTGAGTTCGTGGTGCTCACGGTGCCCTCGCAGACGCTGCGTGAGAACCTCGGTCACTGGACCGACGTGATGCCGTCCGACGCGGTCTTCGTCTCGCTGATGAAGGGCGTCGAGCTCGGCTCCACCAAGAGGATGAGCGAGGTGATCGCCGAGGTCACCGGAGCCGGACCCGAACGCATCAGCGTGGTGAGCGGTCCCAACCTGGCGCGGGAGATCGCTCTCCGGGAGCCTGCGGCAAGCGTGGTCGCGTGTGCCGACGAGCAGGTGGCAGCGCGACTGCAGGCGCTGTGTCACTCACGTGCCTTCCGGCCCTACCGCAGCACCGACGTCCTCGGCTGCGAGCTCGGCGGGGCCTACAAGAACGTGGTCGCACTCTGCGTGGGGATGGCGGTGGGGCTCGGCTTCGGCGACAACACCACTGCCTCGCTGATCACCCGGGGTCTGGCCGAGACGGCGCGGCTGGCGATGAAGCTGGGCGCCGACCCGCTGACCCTGATGGGTCTGGCCGGGCTCGGTGACCTCGTCGCCACCTGCTCGTCACCGTTGTCGCGCAACCGGACCTTCGGCGAGAAGCTCGGTCAGGGGATGACGACCGAGGAGGTCGTCGCCTCGACTCGTCAGGTCGCTGAAGGGGCGAAGTCCTGCGCCTCGATCCTGGACCTCGCCGGGCGCACGGGCGTGGACGCCCCGATCGCACAGCACGTCGATGCCGTGGTGCGCGGGGAGATCAGCGCTCGCGACATGATGGATGCCTTCATTGCGCGAGACACCAAGCACGAGCGCGACTGACCCCTACCGGGCAGCGTCCAGGGCGCGGCACAGGTCCTCCCACAGGTCCTCGACGTCCTCGATGCCGACCGAGAGCCGGATCAGACCCTCGGGGATCGATGCGGCCTCGACCTTCCACCGGCGACGCCGTTCCAGGGTGGACTCGACTCCGCCGAGCGAGGTCGCATAGACCCACAGCTGTGTGCTGTGCTGCATGACGTCGGCAGCCTCGCCGGTCGCCAGCACGATCGCGATCATGGCTCCGAAGCCGGGATAGCGAACCTCGATCACCTCGCTGCGATCGCCGAGCCGGCGTACGAGCTCCTGGGCGTTGGCCTGGGCGCGTTCGACCCGCAGTGGCAGGGTGCGCAGGCCGCGCAGCGCGAGCCAGGCCTCGAAGGCCCCAGGAATTGCCCCGATCAGGTCCCGTCGCCCCTTGAGCACGTCGTGCAGCTCGTCATCGCGAGTCACGATCGCGCCCATCAGCAGGTCGGAGTGGCCGCCGATGTACTTCGTGGCGGAGTGCACCACGAGGTCGACGTCCCACTGCAACGGCTGCTGCAGGACGGGTGTGGCGAAGGTGTTGTCCACGACGACCCGGGCGCCGGCAGCGTGCGCCGCGCGGGTGATATTGGCAATGTCGGCGACCTCCATCGCCGGGTTCGTCGGCGACTCCAGCCAGACCAACGAGGCGTCCTCGCAGGCTGCGGTGACGGCGGCCGTGTCGGTGATGTCGACGAGGGCGGTGACGATCCGTCCGCGTGCCTCGAGGTCTGCGAGCTGGAGCAGCGAGCCGCTGTAGGCATGTCGGGGAGCGACGACCTTCTCGCCGTGGCCGACGAGGTCCAGGATCGTGGCCACGGCCGCGAGCCCGCTGGCGAAGGACAGGCACCGGCCGCCCTCGAGCGCGCCGAGCGCGTCCTCGAAGGCCGTCCACGTCGGGTTGGCGTAGCGGCCGTACTCGCGATCGCCTCCGGCGACGTAGGTCGAGGCCATCGTGATCGGGGGGTTCAGGGGCTGGTCGGGCTCGTGCGGAGGACGGCCGACGTGCACGGCCTGGGTGGCGGGACGCATGTCGCCAGCGTAGGCACCGGCCCACTCGCCGGTAGGGTCGGGCGGGTGAACAGCCTCTCGGACGGTGTCCGCAAGCCCAGGATCGCCGTCGTGTTCGGTGGTCGGTCCAGTGAGCACTCGATCTCGTGCATCTCGGCCGGGAGCGTCATCGCTGCCCTCGACCCCGACAAGTACGACGTGGTGCCGGTCGGGATCGCCGCCGACGGACGCTGGGTGCTGGAGTCGGTCGAGCCGGGCCACCTCGCGCTCGGCCCCGACGGGAAGCTGCCCACGGTCACGGGGGAGTGCGAGGTCGCCCTGACACCTGGACAGGGGCTGGTCGTCACCGAGCCCGGCGACGTGCCTCGGGTGCTCGGCGAGGTCGACGTGGTGTTCCCGGTGATGCACGGGCCGTGGGGTCAGGACGGCACTCTGCAGGGGTTGCTGGAGATGGCCGGGGTCCGCTACGTCGGCGCGGGGGTGCTCTCGAGTGCCGTGGGCACCGACAAGCACTTCATGAAGCAGGTCTTCCTTGCCGCCGGCCTCCCGGTTCTGCCCTACGTCCTGGTGCGGCCGCGACAGTGGGAGCAGGATCCCGCGGCGATCCGGGAGGCGGTCGACGCACTCGGCTATCCGGTGTTCGTCAAGCCGGCGCGGGCAGGGTCCAGCTTCGGAATCAGCCGTGTCGATGCACCGTCCGCGCTCGACGCGGCCATCGAGGCAGCTCGGAAGTTCGACCCGAAGGTCCTGGTCGAGTCGGCGGCGACCCAGGCCCGCGAGGTGGAGATCGGCGTCCTTCAGGGACTGAACGGCACAGGCCCGGAGACGAGCGCGATCGCGGAGATCAAGGTGAGCGCGGAGCACGCGTTCTACGATTTCAAGGCGAAGTACCTCGAGCAGAGCTACCAGATCCCCGCCGCGCTCGACGACGAGACGACCTCGCGGTTGCGCGCGCTCGCGGTGCAGGCGTTCGAGGCGCTCGACGTCGAGGGGCTGGCTCGGGTGGATTTCTTCGTGCTCCGCGACGGGCAGGTGCTGGTCAACGAGGTCGAGACCATGCCCGGCTTCACCGCCACCTCGATGTTCCCGTTGCTGTGGCAGGAGTCGGGCCTGAGCTATCCCGAGCTCGTCGAGCGGCTGGTGCGGCTGGCGATGGAGCGCGAGACCGGGCTGCGCTGACCGCGCTGCTTGTCCTGCTGGGCCGGATCACCGGCAGCGGCGTACGACGACCGTGTGCGCCTTGATCGCCGCGCCGAGGTCCACCATCGCGGCCACGGGGGGACGGTACTGCGCGGGCACGACCAGCTCGACCTGCGGCTCGCGGCCGATCGTGGTCAGCACGACATCGAGCCCCTGGTCGTCGGAGACCTCGTCGGGGACGAACCAGTCGAGGCCGTTGACGGTCTGGCAGCCGGCGAACTTGTCATAGCCCGCCGGGGTCGGCACACCGCACCGAAGCACGATCGCCGGATCACCCCAGGCGGCGGCGAGCGGGTTGCCGCTGAGCTCTCGACGGTCCTGGTCCGACACGCGGTCCGGGAGCGCCTTGACCAGAGAGGTGCAGGCCTCACGCTGCGCGGAGGTGACCTCGGTACGCCGTACCTCCAGCGCGCCGCAGGCGACACTGGAGGCGAGCAGGAGCACAACGACGCCCGCCATCGCGAAGGATGACGGGCGCCGAGTGCGTTGGATCGGTAACCCGTTCAGATGTGGACGACGGGGCACGTGAGGGTGCGGGTGATGCCGTCAAGGGTCTGGACCTTGGCGACCACGAGCTTGCCGAGCTCGTCGACGTTGCGTGCCTCGGCGCGCACGATCACGTCATAGGGACCGGTGACGTCCTCGGCGAGGACGACGCCCTTGATGTCGGTGATCCTCTGGGCGACCTCGGCGGCCTTGCCGACATCGGTCTGGATCAGGATGTAGGCCTGCACGACCATGTGGGACTCCCTAACTGGATCGGATGCTGAACCGCCTCGAAACCTACCGGACGCGCAGCCTGCGTGGAACATGCCCGGCCATGTGGGCATCCCAGCTGGGTGTCTGGTGGGATGGCGTCATGAGCCAGCCCCGGACCTTCGCCGCCAACGCCACGCTCGCCGACCTCGGTGAGTTCGGGCTGATCGACCTGCTTTCAGGACGGTTCTCCCAGGGCGACCACGTGTTCGTGGGGCCCGGGGACGACGCGGCCGTGCTGCGCACCCCCAAGGGGCACGTCGTGGTCTCCACCGACCTGTTGGTCGAAGGTCGCCACTTTCGTCGCGACTGGGCCTCGGCCCGTGAGATCGGTCGCAAGGCCGCGGCTGCAAACCTTTCCGACATCAACGCGATGGGTGGTCAGGCCCACTCGCTCACCGTCGGCCTCGCTGTGCCGGCGGACCTGCCGGTCCAGTGGTTGCTCGACTTGTCCGACGGCATCGCCGAGGAGGCCGCGCTGGTCGGAGCGAGCGTCGTCGGCGGCGATCTCACCGCCGGTTCGGAGGTGATGATCGCGGTCACCGCCCTCGGCACCTGCGAGGTCGCTCCGGTCCTGCGCAGCGGCGCCCGCCCCGGTGACGTCGTCGCACTGGCCGGTCGTCAGGGTTGGGCGGCCGCCGGGCTGGCGGTGCTCGGCCGTGGCTTCCGCTCGCCGCGCGCTCTGGTCGAGGCCTACAGATGCCCCGAGCCGCCGTACGCCGCCGGTCCGCTGGGCGCTCTAGCCGGCGCGAGCGCGATGATCGACGTCTCGGACGGGTTGCTTGCCGACCTCGGACACATCGCGACCGGGTCAGGTGTGACGCTCGACGTGCACCGCGACGCGTTCACGCTCGCCGACCCGATGCACGCGGTGGGCTCGGCGTTGGGCGTCGACCCGATGCAGTTCATCCTCGGCGGAGGCGACGACCACGCGATCGCAGCGACCTTCCCGGCGGGAACCGCCCTGCCTGAGGGCTTCACCGCGATCGGGACGGTGGGCGAGCAGGGTACGGGCGGCCCCGTGGTCACCGTCGACGGAGGCGTCTACGAGGGGGCAACCGGCCACACCCACTTCAAGTGATCCGACGCATTTCACTTGCGACGTCTCGGCGGGGGTCTTGTGGGAGGGGTCTTGTGGGAGGGAACGACCGAGGCGGCGTAACCGGTGTCC
>JBDSBU010000137.1:0-8830 GCA_039921445.1 Marmoricola sp.
TCGAGGGTCAGGTCACCCAGATCAGTCGGCGCGGCGGCATGAACACGGTCTTCTTGACCCTGCGCGACAAGCTGGCCGACGTCTCGATCCAGGTGACCTGCCAGCGCGCGGTGGTGGACTCGCTGCCGACGCCCCTGGTCGAGGGCGCCCAGATCGTGTGCCATGCCAAGCCGTCGTTCTACCCCAACCGGGGCACGCTCTCGCTCTCGGTGCGCGAGATCCGCCTCGTAGGCGAGGGGGAGCTGCTGGCCCGGCTCGAGCGTCGCCGCCGGTTGCTTGCAGCCGAAGGGCTCTTCGCCGAGGAGCTGAAGCGGCCGCTGCCGTTCCTGCCGCGCAATGTCGGCCTGGTCACCGCACAGAACTCGGCCGCCGAGCGCGACGTGCTGGAGCACGGCCAGCGACGGTGGCCAGGAGTGCGCTTCACCGTCAAGTACGCCGCCATGCAGGGCGTCAACTCCGCTCGTGACGTGATCGAGGCGCTGCAGCTTCTCGACCGGGACGACAGCGTGGACGTGATCATCGTGGCTCGCGGCGGCGGCTCGGTCGAGGACCTGCTGCCGTTCTCCGACGAAGCCTTGATCCGTGCAGTGCACCAGGTCAGGACGCCGGTGGTCTCGGCGATCGGCCACGAGCCGGACTCGCCGATCCTCGATCTCGTTGCCGACGTCCGGGCCTCCACGCCGACCGATGCTGCGAAGCGGGTGGTGCCTGACGTGGCCGAGGAGGCCCAGCGGGTGCGGCAGGTCCGCGAGCGTGGCCGGGTGGCGATCCGCAGCCTGCTCGACCGCGAGCTCCGGCAGCTGATGGCACTGCGGAGCAGGCCGAGTCTCGCCGACCCGCGCGCCGGGCTGGCCGACCGGCTGGCCGAGATCGCCACCCAGCGCGAGCGGAGCCGGCGGGCGTTCGGACATCGGTTGGACCGCGGGGCCGACGACCTCGTGCACCACCTGGCCCGGATCCGGGCGCTCTCGCCGCTGGCCACCTTGCGGCGCGGGTACGCCGTACTCAGTGATGCCGAGGGCCACGCCCTCTCAAGCGTGGCCACGCTCGCGCCGGGCGACGCACTGCACGTCCGCGTCGCCGACGGACGCATCGGCGCCACCACCACGACGGTCGACCGGATCGACCTGCTGCCAACGAACCCCACGACGGATGAGGAAGACGATGACTGAGAACCCCGAGCCCGAGCCGTCCTACGAACAGGCGCGCGACCAGCTGATCGAGGTCGTGCGCACGCTCGAGCAGGGCGGGACCAGCCTGGCCGAGTCGCTGGCCCTGTGGGAACGCGGCGAGGAGCTGGCCCAGATCTGCCAACGCGCACTGCAGGGTGCCCGCGAGCGGCTGGACCAGGCTCTGGGCGGCGGTCTGGACGGGACCAGCGAGGACTGAGAGCCGAGCGCCGCAGGTCAGCGGTTGGGCAGCTGGATGCCGGCGATCCCGCTGAACCGGCGAGCCAGCGCGTCGAGCTGGTTGAGGTGAGTGGTGAGCTCCTCGAACCCCTGTGCGTCCGCCGGCGCCGCGCAGCAGCCGCGCGACGTCGCGTCGCTCAAGATGGTCTGCCCGACGTGCGCGGCGAGCCCGGAATCGACCGCAGCCAGCACGGCGACCAGGGCGAACACCGGCTTCAGGATCAGCATCACGTTGATCATCATTTCCCCTCACAAGTTCTCGGGGAGACAACGAAACCGAAATGTCTGGGTTACGGCGATTCGAAAATCAGCGACCCGGCGAGGTCCCGGATTTCGTCCTCCGGCCCCGTCCCTACGACCAGCACCGTGCCGCTGTCGGCACGCTCAGGATCCACCAGCCCGACCACACCGTAGTCACCCTCGGAGTCGGTCCAGACCTGCCAAGCTTGCGCATCGATGGTGACGTCCTCACCCCTGGTTGCGGACTTGTCCACGTAGGTCCGCACGAGCGCTTCCGCACTCTGGCGGGACTCCTCCACACCCACGTAGTCCTCCCGGTCCGTGAGCAGCCCCAGGTGCCAACGCTCCTCCGCCGGGTCGTAGGAAGCGCTCGTGGCCTTCCAACCGATCGGAAGTCGAGCGGGAGCCAGGAGCTTCAGGTCTGCGTCGGCACGAGCAGCGGTGACCACTGCGAGGTAGTCGACCGCTCTGACCGGCGTGGGCTGGTTGTCCCGGGTGAGCCCTCGAAAGAGCGAGAACGCCACCACCGCGAGCACGGTGACGATCAACGCCCCGAGGAGTCCGCCGGTCGAGCGCTGGTAGCGACCAGGGCCGGTGCGGGGGGCCTGCCCGGGGTCGGGATCGGGGGACTGACTCATGTGAGTCATCTTGCCAAGCGAGAGGAAGGCTACGATCACTGCCATGTCCGAGAGCCAGTTTCCCGACTCCCTGTCCGTCGACGCCAGCTCCCCCGACCGCAACCTGGCCTTGGAGCTGGTGCGCGTGACCGAGGCCGCCGCCATGGCCGCCGGTCGATGGGTCGGGAAGGGCGACAAGAACGGCGCTGACGGCGTCGCGGTCAATGCCATGCGGGTGCTGATCGCAACCGTCGGCATGCGCGGCACCGTGGTGATCGGCGAGGGTGAGAAGGACAACGCCCCGATGCTGTTCAACGGCGAGGAGGTCGGGGATGGCGAAGGTCCCGAGTGCGACGTCGCGGTCGATCCGATCGACGGGACCACGCTGACCGCCAAGGGCATGGCCAACGCGATCTCGGTGCTGGCGGTCTCGCCGCGCGGGTCCATGTACGACCCCTCCGCGGTGTTCTACATGGACAAGCTCGTGACGGGACAAGCTGCCGCAGACGTCGTCGACATCCGCTACCCGGTGGCCGAGAACATCCACCAGGTCGCCAAGGCCAAGGGCAGCAAGCCCGAGGACGTCACGGTCGTGCTGCTCGACCGACCCCGCCACCAAGGGCTGGTCGACGAGATCCGCGCCGCCGGGGCGCGGATCAAGTTCATCACCGACGGTGACGTCGCCGGCGCGATCATGGCCGCCCGGGAGGGCACCGGTGTCGATCTGCTGCTCGGTGTGGGCGGCACACCGGAAGGCATCATCACCGCCTGCGCGATGAAGTGTCTCGACGGTGTCATCCAGGGTCGCCTGCTTCCGACCACCGACGAGGAGAGGCAGCGCGCGCTTGACGCCGGCCACGACCTCGAGCGAGTGCTCTTCACCGATGACCTGGTCTCCGGCGACGACTGCTTCTTCGTCGCGACCGGCATCACCGACGGTGAGCTGATGCAGGGCGTGCGCTACCGCGCGGGTGGCGCCACCACGCATTCACTGGTGATGCGTTCACGCAGCGGCACGATCCGCTCGATCCAGTCCGAGCACAAGCTCAGCAAGCTCCGCGCCTATGCCGACGTCGACTACGAGCACTGAGAGCCACAGGAGCACTCCATGATCGTCGTTGCCGGCGAGGCACTGGTCGACGTCGTCCTCGACGCGGACGGTGACACCAGCGAGTCTCCGGGCGGTTCGCCTCTCAACGTCGCCGTCGGGCTCGCCCGGCTCGACGTGCCCGCCACCTTGCTGACCCAGGTCGGCCACGATGAGTACGGCGGAATGGTGGTCGCACACGTCAAGGCCAGCGGGGCCGAGATCATTACCGTCCCGACCTCGACCGGCCGCACCTCCGTGGCCCGCGCCACGCTCGACCGCAACGGCGTGGCCAGCTATGACTTCGATCTCGACTGGTCGATGCCACCACAGGACCTGCAGCCGTGCCACGCGGTGCACGTCGGCTCGCTCGGCACTCTGCTCGAGCCGGGTCGTGCGGGTGTCCTCGACCTGGTCGAGCAGGCCTGCCAGCGCCAGCTCTTCGTCAGCTACGACGCCAACCTGCGGGAGTCGTTCCTGGACGACCGCGAACGGACCTGGCGTGACGTGCGCGACCTCGGAGCGCGCTGCACACTGGTCAAGCTCAGCGACGAGGACGCAGGTCTGCTCGACCCGGAGTCCTCCCCCGATGACGTCGCTCGGGCACTGCTCGAGGGTGAGCGCACCGAGCTGGTCGTGCTGACCCGCGGTCCGAACGGCGCCACGGCGTACACCTCCGACCACGAGGTCAGCGCCACTCCGCGCGCGATCGAGCTGATCGACACCGTTGGCGCAGGGGATGCATTCATGGCGGGGATGCTGGCTCAGCTCTCCGACCAGGGAGCGCTGTTCGGCACCGGTCCGCGCCCGACCACCCCCGGCGAGCTCGAAAGTCTTCTCCTTGGCGCGATGGAGGTGGCGGCGATCACGTGCGAGCGGCGCGGAGCGAACCCACCTCGTCGCTCGGAGCTGCCAGCAGGTTGGCCCGGCTGAGCTGCTGATCGCGCAGCGCGGTGAGCACATGGTCCATCACCACCGGGTCCACGGCCATGCCGCAGTGGCTGGTGCCGACCTCGACATGGACGGCCTGAGGGTCCAGGCAGGCCCTCCAGTCCACGATGCCGTCACGTTTGCTGTAGACCGCGGTGAACGCGATCCCCGAATCGAGAGCCAACTGGCTCTCCTCGAAGCTGAGCCGCGCGCAGTCACCGCCGAAGCATTCGGCACCCATCAGTCCGCGCAGCCCTGCCCGGGTGAGCTTGGCGAGCATCTCGGCGTCCCACGCCAGCACTCGATGGATCGCGCCGGGGGCGAGCACCGGGCTCCCGAGGCTGACGATCCCCTCGACCAGGTCGGGGCGGCGAGCGGCCAAGCCGCGGGCGAGCATGCCACCGAGGCTGTGCCCGACGATCGTGACCTTGCGGCCCCTGCGCTCAGCGATCGACTCCACCCGCGCCTCGAGTCGATCGCCCACCTCACGGGTGCAACCCGCGTTGACCAGGATCTGGGAGCGATAGGTGCGAAACCCCTGGTGCCGCAGGAACGTCGACATCGCTCGCAACGTGGGATCGCCGGCCATGAAGCCAGGCACCAGAAGCACCGGATCGTGCGCCGTGGTGCGATGGGCGCCGGCATAGGGCTGCTGGGCCCGGGACCGCGCTTCGCTGCGAGTACGCCGCACCAGACGAGCCGCCTCGATCAGGGTGCTGCCTTCTCGTGCCAGCGCACGCATGCCGGAAGGGCCGGCGAAGCCTTCTGGCAGGAGAAAGGAGCCGAAGGGCGAGTTCACCCTGCTGACGGTAGCGTTATCGATGCGACAACAGATCATATTTGCCTAGAAACGCCACACACACGAAAGAGTGGACACGTGCCAGTCGCCATCTCCGAGGAACTCATCGCACCGGTCGGGACCGGGATCGAGCTTTGCTACCAGAGCTTCGGCGACCCTGCTGCCGAGCCGTTGCTGCTGGTGATGGGGCTCGGCGGCCCGATGACGTGGTGGGACCCCGAGCTGTGCACCGACCTCGCCGAGGCCGGCTTCTTCGTGGTGCGCTACGACAACCGCGACACCGGCCGATCCACCAAGGTCCGCGCGCGCGTCTCCCGCGGCAAGCTGCTCGCCTCCTTCCTGGGCCGAGGTGCCGAGCCGCCGTACACCCTGAGCGACATGGGCCTCGATGCCATCGGGCTGATGGACCACCTCGGCTGGGACTCGGCCCACGTCGCGGGCGTGTCCATGGGCGGGATGATCGTGCAGACCCTTGCCATCGAGCATCCCGAACGGGTGCGCTCGCTGACCTCGATCATGTCCACCCTCGGCCAGCGCACGGTGGGGTGGCAGCACCCCTCGCTGCTGCCGATGCTGATCGCGAACCGAGGTCCGGGACGGGAGGCCTACGTGGCCACCTCGGCCAAGATGTGGCAGGTGATCGGTTCCCCGGGCTACCCGGTGGCTGAGGAGAAGGTGCGGGCTCGCGCCGAGGAGACCTTCGACAGGGGTGTCTCACCGAGTGGGGTGATGCGCCAGATGCTGGCGATCCTGAACCAGCCCAACCGCGCCAAGGCCTTGGGGTCGCTGCACCTCCCAGCCGCCGTGGTGCACGGAAGAGCCGACAAGATGGTGCACGTCTCCGGGGGAAGGGCGACCGCGCGCGCCATCCCCGACGCCGAGCTGGTACTGATCGACGGGATGGGTCACGACATGCCACGTGAGCTCTTTCCCCAGCTCACCGACGTGATCCGGCGTACGGCGAACCGGGCGGCGCCCCGCAGGAGCACCGCCCGGTCACCGAGGAGCAAGTCCTCGTGAGCCTCCAGGCGAGCCTCAGTCGCTGAGGCGCAGTCCCGACTCGGCGTCGAAGACGTGCACGTTCGCCGGGTCCGTGGTCACGTGCAGCACGTCGTTCTTGTGCACGCTGTCACGGCCCGAGACCCGCACGATCACGCTGCTCGGGGGGCCCTCCACGCCGCTGGTGCCATAGACGACGGCGTCGGAACCCAGCTCCTCGACCACGTTCACCTGGACAGGAAGGCCACCGGCCTCGGCGGAGACCACGCGCCAGGATTCCGGTCGGACACCGACGACGATGTCGCCGTTCATCTTCTTGGAGGCGCCTGCGTCGACAGGGACCAGGTAGTCCCCGATCTTGGCCTGCCCGTCCACAGCCGTGGCGGACAGCAGGTTCATCGCGGGCGAGCCGATGAACCCGGCGACGAACAGGTTGACCGGCCGGTCGTAGAGCCCGAGCGGGGTGTCGACCTGCTGGAGGTTGCCGTCGAGCATCACCGCGACACGGTCGCCCATCGTCATGGCCTCGACCTGGTCGTGGGTGACGTAGACGGTGGTGACACCCAGGTCGGACTGCAGCTTGGCGATGTCCGTGCGGGTCGCCACGCGCATCTTGGCGTCGAGGTTGGACAGCGGCTCGTCCATGCAGAACACCTGCGGCTTGCGGACGATGGCGCGCCCCATGGCCACCCGCTGGCGCTGACCACCGGAGAGAGCCTTGGGCTTGCGGTCGAGGTACTCGGTCAGGTTCAGGATCCTGGCCGCCTCCTCCACCCGCTGGCGCCTCTCCTCGGCACCGACCTTCGCCATCTTCAGCGAGAACGCCATGTTCTCCGCGACGGTCATGTGCGGGTAGAGCGCGTAGTTCTGGAAGACCATCGCGATGTCGCGGTCCTTGGGCGGCAGCTTGGTGACTTCTCGGTCACCGATGAAGATCTGGCCGTCGTTGACCTCTTCGAGCCCGGCGAGCATCCGCAGGGTGGTGGACTTGCCACACCCCGAGGGCCCCACGAGGACCATGAACTCCCCGTCCGCGATGTCCAGACTGATGCCTGGAACCGCGGGCTTGTCCATCCCGGGATACCAGCGTTGTGCGTTCTTGAATGAAACAGTTGCCATGATTTCTCTCCTCACCGGCAGGAACGTGCCGGACGATCCGTTGTGAGTGGTCCGCGTCACACTACGGGCCCATCCGGCGTGAGTCCATGTGCTCCATGGGTCTGCCCGGAGTTACAGATCCGTTGCCCGCAGACCCTTGACCCCGTGCAATGCAAACGCTTACATCAAGACGTCTGCGTGTGGCGACGGTCCACACCGAGCGACGAGGAGTGCGTCAAATGCGACCAATCATCAACAACCGAAGGCTGGCCACGGCCGCCGCGATCTCAGCCGCTGGACTAGTCCTCACCGCATGCGGAAGCAGCGGCGGCGGAGGCAGCGAGGCTGCCGGCGGCACCTCCCCCGGAGAGGGCAAGGCCGAGTGCGCGCAACTGACCTCGTTCGGAGACCTGAGTGGTCGCGAGGTCAGCGTCTACACCTCGATCCTCGCTCCGGAGGACCAGGCCCACAAGGACTCCTACAAGGTCTTCGAGCAGTGCACCGGCGCCACGGTCAAGTACGAGGGCTCTTCGGAGTTCGAGGCCCAGCTCGTGGTCCGCGTGCGCAGCGGCAACGCGCCCGACATTGCCTACATCCCCCAGCCCGGCCTGCTCAGCACCCTGGTCAAGGACACCGGCAAGGTCGTGGAGGCACCCAAGGCTGCCGCCGACAACGTCGATGAGTTCTTCGGTGAGGACTGGAAGGCCTACGGCACCGTCGATGGCAAGTTCTACGCCGCACCACTGGGCGCGAACGTGAAGTCCTTCGTCTGGTACTCCCCCAAGACGTTTGCGAAGAACGGCTGGGAGATCCCCCAGACATGGGACGAGATGACGGCGCTGTCCGACAAGATCGCCGGCACAGGCATCAAGCCCTGGTGCGCCGGCATCGAGTCCGGCGACGCCACCGGCTGGGTCACCACCGACTGGCTCGAGGACGCTGTCCTGCGTGACGCGGGTGCGGACGCCTACGACCAGTGGGTGAACCACGAGATCCCGTTCAACGACCCCAAGATCGTGGAGTCGCTCGACCGCGTGGGCGGCATCTTGAAGAACGACAAGTACGTCAACGGTGGCTTCGGCGACGTGAAGTCGATCGCCACGACGTCGTTCCAGGACGCCGGACTGCCGATCCTCAAGGGCGACTGCGCCATGCACCGTCAGGCCAGCTTCTACGCAGCCCAGTGGCCTGAGGGCACCGACGTCTCGGAGAACGGCGACGCGTTCGCCTTCTACCTCCCGGTGACCAACCAGGACAACGGCACTCCGATCCTCGGCGGTGGCGAGTTCGTGGCCGCGTTCTCCGACAAGCCGGAGGTGCAGGCCTTCCAGACCTACCTCTCCAGCGACATCTGGGCCAATGAGAAGGCCAAGGCCACCCCGGCCGGCGGCTGGGTCAGCGCGAACAAGGGACTGGACGTCAACAACCTGACCAGCCCGATCGACAAGCTCTCCGCGGAGACGCTTCAGGACCCGGAGGCAGTCTTCAGGTTCGACGGATCCGACCAGATGCCTGGTGCGGTCGGCTCTGGATCCTTCTGGAAGGAAATGACCTCCTGGATCACGGGCAAGAGCACCACGGACACATTGGGGAGCATCGAGAAGTCCTGGCCCTCCTCCTGACGGCCTGAGGCGTTGCCGGGTCGTGGAGG
>JBDSBU010000138.1:0-11989 GCA_039921445.1 Marmoricola sp.
CCACCGCGCCGATGGTGCGTACGTCGGAGACGGACTCCAGCTCCCGCGCGGGTTCGAGGCCGGAGGCAAGCTCTCCGGAGATCCGCGCCACCAACGCAGTGGCATCGCGCGCCAGGAGCAGGTCGAGGTTGGCGACCGCGACGGCACACGCAAGCGGGTTGCCCATGAACGTGGGGCCGTGCATCATCGCGCCGGCTGGGGAGTCGCTGACCCGCTGGGCGACCGTGGCAGTGCACAGCACGGCCGCCAGGGTGAGGTAGCCGCCCGTCAGGGCCTTCCCGACGCAAACGATGTCTGGTGCTGCGCTGCCGTGCCGGCCGGCCAGTGCAGGACCCGTACGCCACAGCCCGGTCGCGATCTCGTCATGGATCACCAAGGCACCGTGCTCGCGCGCGAGCCGGCTGAGGAAGTCCACGCAGACCGCCGGCCAGACCCACATTCCCCCGGCCCCCTGGAGCACCGGCTCGACGATCACGGCGGCCACCTGATCGGCGTGCCGCTCGTAGAGCGCCCGGGTGACCCGTTGCCACTCCAGCACCTCAGGATCGTCCGCGGCGCGGTCCACCCCGGCCGGCGGGCGTGGTGCGAAGACGTGCTCGGGCACCAGCCCGCCGTAGAGCGAGTGCATCCCACCCTCGGGGTCGCACACGCTCATCGGCGAGAACGTGTCGCCGTGGTAGCCGCCGCGCACGGTGAAGAAGCGGGTGCGTTGCAGACCTGCGTCGTTCGCCTGCGCCTGCCAGGCCATCTTCATCGCGACCTCGACCGAGACCGAGCCGGAGTCGGCGAGAAAGGCGTGGGGGAGCCCGACGAGGTCGACGAGCCGGCGGCCGAGCTCGACCGCGGGCTCGTGGGTCAGGCCGCCGAACATCACGTGGGACATCCGGCCGAGCTGCTCGGTGGCGGCTGCGTCCAGCTCCGGGACGGCGTACCCGTTGACCGCGCACCACCACGACGACATGGCATCGATCACCTCGACGCTGGTGCCGTCACGGCGCAGCCTCAGGCGTACGCCGCTCGCCGACTCCACCTCGAGGACGGGGGAGGGGCGGGTCAGCGAGGAGTAGGGGTGCCACAGGTGCTCACGGTCGAACGCCAGGAGCGCCTCGTGCTCAGGCACCGGTGATGGTCCCGTGCTCCACGCACGTGGCCGTCCACGTTCGGGGGATCACCTGCACGACCATGCGTCTGCGACAGCGCGTGCAGTAACGCGGCGGCTCGAGCTCGAGCAGCCTGCGGCAGGTGGCGTGATCGCGTTGGTCCAATCCGATCCCACAGTGACCGCAGTGGGACCCCTCGACGGCCGCGTCAGCGGACTCGCTCACCGGAGCCCGCTCAGAGCGACTCGCTCAGGGCCTTGATTGGCATCTTGAGGTCATCGAGCATCGCCAGGTCCTCCGAGGGGTCACGGCCCAGGGTGGTCAGGTAGTTGCCGACGATGACTGCGTTGATCCCGCCGAGCAGGCCCTCCCGGGTGCCCAGGTCGCCGAGAGTCAGCTCGCGGCCCCCGGCGTAGCGCAGGATCGTTCGCGGCAGGGCCAGCCGGAAGGCGGCGATCGTGCGCAGGGCGTCCTTGCTCTCCATCAGTGGCAGATCACCGAACGGCGTGCCCGGGCGGGGGTTGAGGAAGTTCAGCGGGACCTCGTCGGGCTGGAGCTCAGCGAGCTGAGCAGCAAGCTCGGCTCGCTGCTCGACGCTCTCGCCCATGCCGACCAGGCAACCGCAGCACAGCTCCATGCCGGAGGCGCGGACCATCTCGCAGGTCTCCCACCGCTCCTCCCAGGAGTGCGTGGTCACCACCTGGGGGAAGTAGGAGCGAGCGGTCTCGAGGTTGTGGTTGTAGCGGTGGATGCCCATGTCCACGAGGTCGTCGACCTGCTCCTGGCTGAGCATGCCCAGCGAGGCCGCGACCTCGATCTCGACGGCTTCCTTGATCGCCTTCACACCGGCGCGCATCTGCGTCATCAGTCGTTCGTCCGGGCCGCGGACGGCGGCGACGATACAGAACTCGCTGGCGCCCGTGGCTGCGGTCTGCTCGGCCGCCTTCACCAGCTCAGGGATGTTCAGCCAGACCGAGCGCACCGGGGAGGTGAACTGGCCGCTCTGGCTGCAGAAGTGACAGTCCTCGGGGCAACCTCCGGTCTTGATCGAGACGATCCCCTCGACCTCGATCTCGGGGCCGCACCACTTCATCCGTACGTCGTGGGCGAGAGCGAGCAGGTCGGGGAGGAGGTCGTCGGTGCTCTGCATCACGGCGAGGATCTGCGCCTCGACGAGGGGCTCCCCACGCTCGAGCACCTGCTCACGCAGCTCGGCCAGCATGCTGGAGGACAACTCGAGGGACTCGGACTGGACTGACATGCGGGTCATTGTGTCCCAACTCCGGAGCCCGCCGGCGACACGGGTCGCTACCGGACGGTCACAAGTTGTCGGTGGCGAAGGTGTCACAGCTCTTGATGGTGCCCTTGCCAAGACCGACGTTGAACCACCGCATCCGCTGCTCGGCGGAACCGTGAGTGAAGGACTCGGTGTTCACCCTGCCCGAGGTGCGCTTCTGGATCCGGTCGTCACCGACCGCCGCTGCGGCGTCGATGGCACGTTTGATGTCGTCCTGGGTGAGGTCCGAGATGATCGTCTGGCCGGCTGCGTCGACGGTCTCCTGGGCGCCCTTGGCCCAGACGCCGGCCAGGCAGTCGGCCATCAGCTCGACCCGCACCCCGTCGCTCTTGGGGCCCTGCTGGGTGCGGATCTTGCCCAGCACACCGAGCTGGTCCTCGAGGTGGTGACCGTACTCGTGGGCGATCACGTAGCCGATCGAGAACGGGCCGCCCTTGGCACCGAGCTGGCCCTCGAGCATGTCGTCGAAGAAGGTGCTGTCGAGATAGACCTTCGCATCGTTCGGGCAGTAGAACGGCCCCATGTCGGCGCTCGCCTGACCGCAGGCCGAGCTGGTGGAACCCTCGAAGCGCACGGTCTGCACGACGTCGTAGGCCTTGCCGGTCTCGCGGGGATAGGCCTTCTTCCAATAGTTCTGGACCGAGGTGGTGAACAGGTCCACGGCACAGGCATCGGACTTGTTGGCGTCGGCACCTGTCTTGCACTGGTTCTGTGTCTGGGCATCGCCGGCCCCTGACGAACCACCCTGGAGATCGACCCCCATGCATTGGGAGAGCAGGACGAGCACGACCACGACCAGGACCCCGCCCAGGCCGAGCTTGCCGCCGCCGCCGCTGGGGATCGGCAACCTGGTCGCACCACCGCGCCCGCGACTGCCGCCGCCTCGCGTCTGGATCTGGCTCTGGTCGATCCTGGCCTTCGGGTTGAAACGCATGCTGTGTCCTTTTCGCCCGCCGTGGGCTCGTAGACTAGTCACGACCCCGCGCGCCCTTGCGCCGCCGGCACCCGTCCGACGAGACGGCGCCGGCCCCTCAACGTTGATGAGAGCCCGTTCCCCTTGATCACTGTGTCCAAACTCGAGGTCCGTGCCGGTGCGCGCCTGCTGATGGACGATGTGTCCTTCCGGGTCGCAGCCGGGGACCGCGTCGGCCTCGTCGGCCGCAATGGCGCCGGCAAGACGACCCTCACCAAGATCCTGGCCGGCGAGGCTCTTCCGGCTGCCGGTGACGTCAACTTCTCCGGCTCCATCGGCTATCTGCCGCAGGACCCGCGCATCGGTGATCCAGAGGTGCTCGCGCGCGACCGGATCCTCGCGGCACGAGGCCTGGACGTCGTCGTACGCCGCCTGCGGGAGTCCGAGGTCGAGATGGGCAGCGACCTACCGGCTGTCCGGGATCGCGGAATGCGGCGCTATGAGAGCGCCGATGCAGCCCTGCACGCGGCCGGTGGCTACGCAGCCGAGGCGGAGGCAGCACAGATCGCCGCATCGCTGAACATCGAGGAACGCCTCCTGGACCAGCCGCTCCGAACCCTCTCCGGTGGGCAGCGTCGCCGGGTCGAGCTGGCCCGGATCCTGTTCTCGGGTGCAGAGACGCTGCTGCTCGACGAGCCGACCAACCACCTCGACGCGGACTCGGTGGTGTGGTTGCGGGAGTTCCTGCGCACCTTCAAGGGTGGGCTGGTCGTGATCAGCCACGACGTCGTGCTGCTGGAGGCCTGTGTCAACAGGGTGCTGCACCTCGACGCCAACCGCGCGGTCATCGACATCTACAACATCGGCTGGAAGGCCTACCTCGCGCAGCGCGAGACCGACGAACGACGACGCAAGCGCGAGCGGTCGAACGCGGAGAACAAGGCCAAGACGCTCACCGACCAGGCCAACAAGATGCGTGCCAAGGCCACGAAGGCACAAGCCGCGCAGTCGATGCTCAAGCGGGCCGAGCGCCTGATGGAGGGCATCGAGGGCGAGCGCAAGAGCGACAAGGTCGCCCGGATCAAGTTCCCCTCGCCCGCACCCTGCGGCAAGACGCCGCTGATGGCCAGTGGGCTCTCGAAGAGCTACGGGTCCCTGGAGGTGTTCACCGACGTCGACCTGGCGGTCGACAAGGGCAGCCGGGTGGTGATCCTGGGCCTGAACGGCGCGGGCAAGACGACTCTGCTGCGGATGCTGGCGGGTGTGGACCTCGCCGACACGGGGGAGATCCTGCCGGGGCACGGCCTCAAGGTCGGCTACTACGCCCAGGAGCACGAGACCCTCGACGTGCGGCTGACCGTGCTGGAGAACCTGCACGCCTCGGCGCCACAGCTCACCGACACCGAGGCCCGCTCCGTGCTGGGCTCGTTCCTGTTCTCCGGCGACGACGCCACCAAGCCCGCCGGGGTGCTCTCCGGCGGGGAGAAGACGCGGCTCGCGCTCGCGATCCTGGTCGTCTCAAGCGCCAACGTGCTGCTGCTCGACGAGCCCACCAACAACCTGGACCCCGCCTCGCGCGAGGAGGTGCTGGCCGCGATCCGCGGCTACGCCGGCGCAATCGTCCTGGTCACCCACGACGAGGGGGCCGTGATCGCGCTCGAGCCCGATCGGGTGCTGATCCTTCCCGACGGCGTCGAGGACCTGTGGACCCCCGACTACGCCGACCTGATCTCCCTGGCCTGATCTCCCTGGCCTGGCTGGCTTGATCTCGCCGACCCGAGCCGAGGAACCCGTTCCTCAGAGATCGTCGAGGAACTGCTTCATCGCCGTGTCGTAGCCCGCGGGGTCCGCGTTCCAGGAGCGCACATGCTCGGCACCCTTGGTGACCACCAACGTCACGGCGCTGCTGTGCTGGGCGGCGAGGTCGCGGCTGGTCGAGATCGGCACCGTGGTGTCGGCGGTCCCGTGGAAGACCAGCGCCGGCATCGTCAGCCACGAGGTGTCCGACAGGTAGTCCAAGGCGTCCCAGTCGAGGTCGTAGCGCTGCGCCGCGAGCGCCTGCGCGGACCAGGTCAGCACGCCAGGAACGTGCCCGAGCACGGGGACCTCGAGCTGGCTGGCCCCGAACCGGACGGTCTCGCCGAAGTCGAGCATGGGGGAGTCGAGGACCAGACCCACCACCTCCGGACCCTCGCCGGCCTTGCGGTGGCGCAGGTAGGAGGCCACGATGCCGCCGCCCATGCTGCTCGCCCCGAGGACGACCCGCTTGGCGCCGTGGGCGGCCGCGTAGTCGACCGCGGCGGCAAGGTCGCGCCACTCGGTCCTGCCGAACTGGTAGAGCTCGGAGGGGTCGTTGGGGAGCCCCTCGTCGTTGCGGTAGGTGATGTCGAGGGTCGGCAGACCGCCGGCCACCGTGTCGCGCCCCATCCGGTACATCTCGGCGCGGTTGCCACCCTTGCCGTGCACCAGCACCGCCCAGGTGTCCTGAGGTGAGGTCTGACCCGGCACGAACCAGGCTGGGAAGGTGCCCAACGGGGCCTTGACCTCCACCTCGCTCGCGGTCAGGCCCAGGGAGAAGCGAGGGTCGTCGGGGAACGCCGCCACCTCCAGGTTGGCGGTCGAGTCCTTCTCCGGTGGGACGCCGGCCAGCACGACGAAGTGGCGTACGACGACGTCGCCGTGGGCCTTGACCACCGGACCCGAGACCTGGCCGTAGCCTCCGTCCCAGGTGATCCCGAAGGTCGAGGGCGCCGCGAGCATGGTCTGCTCGGTGGCGTCGCTCACCTCGATGCTGACGGTGCTCCTGGGGCCGGGGGTGAGCACCAGGTTGTTCTCGTCCGCATAGGGCTTGACCTCCAGGCCGTCGGCGTGGATCTGTCCTGAGAAGTACCACCCGCCCCCGGCGAGGAACGCCACGAGCAGCACGACGAGCACCAGCACCGTGACCCGGAGGAACCGCCAGATGGCGCTGGCGCCCGGGTCGTCGCTGTCCGTCTCGGGGCTCATGACGGGTCAGTCAACTACCTCCGGGGCCAGCCGTCATCACAATGGGGTCGCCCGCCTAGAGTTCGAGCCATGTCCCTCCCCTCCGACGACGAGCTCCGCAGCGCCGGCCTCGCGGTCGTCCACGACGACTCGATCCTGACCATCACGCTGGACAAGCCGACACGACGCAACAGCCAGACTCCGCGAATGTGGCACACCCTGGAGGCGATCGGGGAGGGCCTGCCCGAGGAGGTCCGGGTCGTGATCCTGCGAGGAGCGGGGGACTGCTTCTCCGCGGGCATCGACACCGCGCTGCTCACGCCGGAGGGTGTCGAGGGCGAGGAGTCGGTGCACGCGCTGATGCAGCAGGACGACCAGTCCGTGCTCGACGCCATCGACGGCTACCAGCGGGGTTTCACCTGGCTCTCGGACCCGCGGCTCGTGACGGTGGCCTCCGTGCACGGCTACGCGATCGGAGCGGGTTTCCAGCTGGCGCTGGCGTGCGACCTGCGGGTGGTCGCCGACGACGTGCGGTTCTGCATGAAGGAGCCGGCGCTCGGACTGGTGCCGGACCTTGCGGGAACAAAACCCCTCGTCGATCTTGTTGGCTACTCGCGGGCACTGGAGATCTGTGCCACCGCGAGGTTCGTCGAGGCCGACGAGGCCCAGCACCTTGGCCTCGCCACCGTCGTCGTTCCCCGTGCGGAGCTCGATGCCGCGACTGCTGACCTCGTCGGTGCGGTCCTCGCCAGCAGCGCGGGTGCCGTCCGGGAGACCAAGGCTCTGCTCCAGCAGGCCGGGGACCTCGATCTCGACAGCCAGCGGTTGGCAGAACGACGCGCGCAGCTGCGTCGTTTCCGCGAAATCGTCCGTGGGGCCTGAGGTCCCGCCAGCAGGGCCGGGTCGTCCTCGGCCAAGGAAGGTGAGCCGATGAGCTCGATGCATCCGGGAGTGATGATGCGCTCGATGCGGACCGACCCTTCCGTGGTCGACCAGAAGCTGACCCGCGAGACCGTGAGGCGGATCGCCGGGTTCGCCGTACCGCACAAGAAGCTGATTCTCGGCTTCCTGGTCTTTGTCGTCCTCGACGCGAGCCTGGTGGTCGCCAACCCGTTGCTGGTCAAGAAGCTGCTCGACGAAGGTGTCATCGGCGAGAACCTCGGCCTCGTGGTGTGGCTTGCGGTGGCCATGGCCCTGGTCTCCGTGCTCGACGCCGTGCTGGGGGTGGGCTCGGGGTTCTTGTCCTCGCG
The DNA here is from genome assembly GCA_039921445.1 of Marmoricola sp. GTDB lineage: Bacteria > Actinomycetota > Actinomycetes > Propionibacteriales > Nocardioidaceae > Marmoricola. Next base: position 7,546 of record JBDSBU010000138.1, read on the forward strand.
GATCGGCGAGAGCCTGATCTTCGACCTGCGCACCAAGGTCTTCGGACACGTGCAACGGATGTCGTTGGCGTTCTTCACGCGCACCCAGACCGGAGCGTTGGTCTCGCGGCTGAACAACGACGTGATCGGTGCGCAGCGCGCGTTCACCTCGACGCTCTCCAGCACGGTCTCCAACTCGATCAGCGTGGTCGTCGTCGGCATCACCATGCTGGCGCTCAGCTGGCAGGTCACCGTGGCCTGTCTTGCGCTGTTCCCGCTGCTCCTGATCGCCTCCAAGTGGGTCGGTGGCCAGATCAGTGGCCTCACCCGTCGGCAGATGGACGGCAACGCCGACCTGGGCAACATGATGACCGAGCGGTTCAACGTCGGCGGCGCGCTGCTGCTGAAGCTGTTCGGTCGTCGCGACGAGGAGGACGCGAAGTACGCCGAGAAGGCCGGCGTGGTCCGCGACCTCGGCGTCCGGATCTCCCTGATCAGCCGGATCTTCGTGGCCACGATGATGCTCGTCCCGGCGCTCGCGACTGCTCTGGTCTACGGCGTCGGCGGCGCACTGGCGATCAGTGGCTCGCTGTCCCCGGGGACCCTGATCGCCCTCGCGACCCTGCTGCTGCGGCTGCTCGGCCCGATGCAAGGACTCTCCAACGTTCGGGTCGACGTGATGACCGCTCTGGTGAGCTTCGACCGCGTCTTCGAGGTGCTCGACCTGCCTTCGACGGTCTCCGAGAAGCCGGGGGCGGTGGCCCTCGGTCGTGGCGCCTCGCGGGTGGAGTTCACCAACGTGCAGTTCACCTACCCGCGGGCCGACGAGGTCTCGCTCGCCAGCCTGGAGACCGTCGCCCGCGTGGAGAAGCGCGAGTCGGGCCAGGTGCTGCACGACATCAGCTTCACCGCCGAGCCCGGACAGATGGTCGCGCTCGTCGGACCGTCCGGCGCCGGGAAGACCACCATCACCCACCTCGTGGCGCGGCTCTACGACGTCACGCAGGGAGCCGTGCGTGTGGGCGGCCATGACGTCCGTGACGTCGAGCTGCAGTCCCTGGAGGACGCGGTCGGCTACGTCACCCAGGACGCGCACATGTTCCACGACACCATCCGCGAGAACCTGCTCTACGCAGCCCCCGGGATCAGCGACGACCAGATCTGGGCGGCGCTGGACTCGGCCCGGATCGCGACGCTGGTGCGTTCCATGCCCGACGCGTTGGACACCGTGGTCGGTGACCGTGGCTACCGACTCTCAGGCGGAGAGCGACAGCGGCTCGCGATCGCCAGGTTGCTGCTCAAGGCGCCGGGCATCGTGGTCCTCGACGAGGCGACGGCTCACCTGGACTCCGAGTCGGAGTACGCCGTACAACGTGCCCTCGACGAGGCCCTGGAGGGACGCACCTCGCTGGTGATCGCCCACCGGCTCTCCACGGTGCGCAACGCCGACCAGATCCTGGTCGTCGAGGACGGCCGGATCGTGCAACGTGGGACCCACGAACAGCTGCTCGCGGAGGGCGGCACCTATGCCCAGCTCTACCGCACGCAGTTCCAGGAGGACGCCGCTCGGCCTGAGCCCCAGCGAGACCCGGTCGTCTGACTGGCTGGTCACTGCTCCGGATGCGCTGAGGCCTGGACGACGCGTTTGGGCCGTCGCTTCTGACGCCACTCGTCGAAGGCCAGGTAGAAGAAGCCGAAGACGGCGAGCGCGCCGAAGAACCACCATTGCAGGCCGTAGAAGAAGTGCGGACCGTTGCCGGTGTGGTCGGGCAGCTCTGCTGCCTGCAGCTTCGTGGCGGCGGCCGGGTCCTGCTCGTCGAGGTCGATGAACCCCCTGTAGAGCGGGTAGGACACCTCGGCGGCGGCGGTCCGGGAAGAGATCGCCCGCGTGGCCATCTCGCTGATCCGGGTCGCGTCGCCGGTGGCGTCGCGACGCACCCACCCCGTGACGGTCACCTCGCCCGACGTGGCCGCCGGCAGCTCGGGCCGGACGACGTTGTTCGAGGCAAGAACCCAGCCGCGGTCGACGAGCACGCCCGCGCCGCTCCCCGTCACCAACGGAGTCACCAGCTCGATACCGGCGGACTGGTCCCGGGTCTGGTACTTCAGCACGATGGTTCGCTCGTCGTCCCACGTCCCTGTCACCCGGACGCGTCTCCACTCGTCGTCGGCACCGGGTGCCTTCTCGGTGCTCATCACGTCCGCGAGCGGGACCGGTTCGGCGTCGAGATTGCGCGAGACCACTGCATTCGAGTGCTTGCGCTCGTCGAGGCGGTGGAACTGCCACTCGCCCAACCGCACCGCCAGCCAGCCCAGGAGCGCCACGGTGACCGCGAACATCACCCAGCGTCGGCTCAGCAGGAATCGCACTACGCGAGCGTAGGCGGTCTCTCCACACGCCGCCTACACTGGCCAGGTGAACGCATCGATCTCGGACACCGACGGCGCCACCGGCCTGGTCGACAGCTACGGCCGGACGGCAACAGACCTTCGCGTCTCCCTCACTGACCGCTGCAACCTGCGTTGCAACTACTGCATGCCGGCAGAGGGTCTGGACTGGTTGCCGACCGAGGAGACCCTCAGCGACGACGAGGTGATCCGCCTGGTCCGGATCGGTGTGGAGCACCTCGGCATCGAGGAAGTGCGTTTCACCGGCGGCGAGCCCCTGCTCCGGCGCGGTCTGCCTGATCTCGTACGCCGCACCAAGGCGCTCTCGCCCTCACCCGAGGTCTCGATCACCACCAACGCGCTGGGTCTGGCGCGCACTGCCACGGCCCTGGCCGACGCCGGCCTCGACCGGGTCAACGTCAGCCTGGACACGATCCGGCGCGACGTCTTCACCGAGATCACTCGTCGCGACCGGCTCGACGACGTACTCGCCGGGCTGGCCGCAGCCAAGCAGGCCGGTCTGACCCCCGTGAAGGTGAACGCCGTGCTGATGCGCGGGGTCAACGACAGCTATGGTCCCGAGCTGCTCCGCTGGTGCCTCGAGCACGATTTCCAGCTCCGAATCATCGAACAGATGCCGCTCGACGCCCAGCACGGCTGGTCCCGCGAGGGCATGGTCACCGCGGCGGAGATCCTGGCCTCGTTGGAGACCGAGTTCACTCTGACCCCGGACCCCGAGCACCGGGGCAGCGCACCTGCCGAGACCTTCCTGGTCGACGGAGGGCCGGCCAAGGTCGGTGTGATCGCGTCGGTGACCCGTCCGTTCTGCGGTGACTGCGACCGCGTCCGGCTCACCGCTGACGGGCAGGTCCTCAACTGCCTGTTCGCGCGGGAGGAGTCCGACCTTCGGGGGGCCTTGCGCCGAGGCGCGGACGACCAGGAGATCGCAGACCAGTGGCGCCTCGCGATGATGACCAAGCGACCCGGTCACGGCATCAACGACACCAGCTTCCTGCAGCCCACCCGACCGATGTCGGCCATCGGCGGCTGAGTCGAGGCTCAGGCCTGCTCGTGCGGCACGACGTCGCGTAGAAAGTTTCGTGCGGCCAGGAAGTCCGAGAGGCTCTGTCGGTGCTCCTCGCAGGCCAGCCAGACCTTGCGACGCTCTGGCGTGTGCAGCTTGGGATTGTTCCAGCGCAGCTCGTGCGCCGCTGCCTGCTGGCACCCCTTGGAGGAGCAGCGGGCAACCTCGAGGTCGTTCACCCGCCCAGCTCCCGGTGCCCACCGGAAGGGGCGACCAGGTCGGTCCCGTCGATGCGCTGGCTGGCGCTGTTGGCCATCACCACGGCGACGTAGGGCAGGAAGAACGCTCCCGCCAGCAGCACCCAGCGAAGCGGTCCGGCACCCACGAGGGCAGCGCCGACGAAGCACAGGGTCCGGATCGTAATGGAGATCACGTAACGACGACGCCGACGATCGATGTCGTCTTGCGGGTTGTGCGGTGCGGTCGTGATGCGGATGACGTCATCGTCACCTCTTGAGCCTCGGTTCGGTGCCACGACTCCAGCCTACGTCGCGGGCGAAGTCCTACCGCCGCGTGGAGGAGCGGCCGTGACATCCTTGGGTCGACCCACACCCGACCCCGCAGGAGATGGCTGATGTCCAACCGCACCTACCGCGTCACCGAGATCGTCGGCACCTCACCCGATGGCATCGACCAGGCCATCCGCAACGGGGTCGAGCGGGCCTCCAGCACGCTGCGTCACCTCGACTGGTTCGAGCTCACCGAGGTGCGCGGCCAGGTCAAGGACGGCACCGTCGAGCACTTCCAGGTCGGCATCAAGGTCGGCTTCCGCCTTGAGGACGACTGAGCCGCCAGCAGTCGTGACCGCACTCGTCGAGCTCCGGGTCCTCGAGGGGCCGAACCTCTATTTCCCTCGCGCCGCCATCAAGCTCACCCTGGACATCGGTGAGCTCAGCGCTCTGGCCGAGAGCGACCTGCGTCGGCTGGCGCGAGCCCTCGGGATCCGGTCCATCCGTGCCGGTGCACCGGCGAGCGGCTTCCGGCAGCGCTCGG
>JBDSBU010000139.1:0-9038 GCA_039921445.1 Marmoricola sp.
ACGAGCTCGGTCAAGGCGGTGCTCAGCTGCTGCTCGATCATGTGCTCGTCTCCTGGGCCGCCACCGGCGGGACCTCGCGGTCCCGCAGCTTCTTGGGATCGAGGACCTCGCGAATCATCAACAGCTCCTCGCTGGTGGGCAGGCGCGTCTGTGGCACTTCCTCGTCGACGTCCAGGGTGAAGCCGGTGGCCTCGCGCACCTCGTCCGACGTGACTCCCGGGTGCAACGAGAGCAGCCGCACGGTGTCACCGGCGCCGCGCACGTCGAAGACCGCGAGGTTGGTGACGATGCGGTGGATGTCGTTGTACTTCGAGGCGCCGACGCCGGCCGCCTTGGCGTTGCGCGGCCCGACGCCGGAGACGGTGTCGACGTTCTCGACGAAGACCCGCGGGGAATGCTTGGGCACCCAGTAGGACGTCCGGTTGTTCACCGTGTTGCCCGGCGCACCGCGCACCCCGAGGAGCTGGCGCTTGGGCTGGGCGAAGTCGCCGATCGCCGAGATGTTCTGGTTGCCGTGCAGGTCGACCTGGGTGGCGCCCATCATCACGTGACGCTTGCCGTAGGCGACGATGTCGAAGACCTTGCCGAACGGGATCCAGCCCTCGACCACGTCGCCCTTGGCGAACAGCGGCGGTACGCCGGCCAGGAACAGCGACTCGGAGTCGGAGATCACGAGGTCGGGGTTGGAGGTCAGCTTGGCCAACCTGACGCCGAGCATCGGGAGCAGGCCCATGGGGCTGGCGAAGATCTCACCGTCCTCGGCGAAGGCGTCGGCGATCGCTGCGGCGCAGACCTCGGAGCGGGAAACGTCGTTCACTTCTTCTCCTCCTGGGCGAAGGCCACCACGGCGGCCTGGTAGGCGTCCTCGTCGCCGAGCAGGAAGCGCTGCTCGAAGGCAGTCCAGTCCTCCTCGGAGCCGGAGGCTGCTGCGGCGTACGCCTTCTGGAAGCGTTCGTCCCGTTCGTAGTCGGGCGTGCACGTCGTGAAGTGCGCCCCGTTGGGGGTCTCGACCACACCCGCGACCATCATCCGGCTGAGCAGCAGCCGTTGGACCGCGGTGTCGACGGTCAACCCTGCAGTGTCGACGACCTGCTCGACGGAGACGTAGGCCTTCTCCGCTGCCATGCAGAAGAGTTCGTCGAAGTAGGGATCCGGCCCCAGGTAGGTCGCGTTCCCGTGCTGGTCGGCGCGGTTGAGGTGCACCAGTGCGACGTCGAGCCTCAGCGCCGGTACGGCGACCAGCTCCTCGTGGACGCCGTCCGCGTCGGGATAGGGACTGGTCACGGTCTGCAGGTGCGGGTTGTTGACCATCACGTCCGAACCGAGACCGGCACGCATCGGCAGGAAGGGCAATCGGTGCGCCGCGGCCCGCAACCCTTCCTGGAACATCCCCTCGTCGAGCTCGACGACCTCGGGGATCTCGCCGTTCTGACGGGCGCGCTGGAAGTTGGGCTCGAGCGGCACCGTGTCGAGCGAGACGAAGGCGTAGACGAGCTTGCGCACCTTGCCTGCGCGCGTGAGCAGACCGATGTCGGCGCCGCCGTAGGCAACGATGGTGAGGTCCTTGAGGTCGGAGCGCAGGATCGCGCGCACCAGGGCCATCGGCTTGCGCCGCGGGCCCCACCCGCCGATCCCGATCGTCATGCCGTTCCGAAGCTCAGCGACGACCTCCTCGATGCTCATCCGCTTGTCGCGGGGTCCCTTGGTCACTTCGTCTCCTTGGTAGCGCCGGACTTGTCGGTGCCAGCGCTCTGCTTGTTCACAAAGGTGTCGCGAAGCTCGTCCGCGACGCCGGCCAGGTTGAGCTCCATGGTGAAACCCTGCTCGAACCGGTAGCTCTTGTTCACGTCGATCGGGTCGATGCCGTTCAGCGCCTCCTTGGCCGCACGGATCACGCGGGTGTCCTTGGCCGCGATCTCGGCAGCCACGGCGAGCGCGGCGTCGTCGAGCTGGTCGCGGGGGACCACCTCGAGCACCGAGCCGTGCTGCACGAGCTCGGCTGCCGTGATCGTCCGCGCGGTGAAGTACAACGTGCGCATCAGGTGCTGTGGCACCAGCCGGGCCATGTGGGTGGCGGCACCGAGGGCTCCCTGGTTCACCTCCGGGACGCCGAAGTAGGCATCGTCGCTGGCCAAGACGCAGTCGGCGTTGCCGACCAGGCCGACACCGCCACCGAGGCAGAAGCCGTTGACTGCGGCGATCACCGGGACGGCGCACTCGTAGACCGCCTTGAACGCGGCGTAGCAGCCCTTGTTGGCACCGATCAGGGCGTTAAACCCGGTGGTGGTCTGCATCTCCTTGATGTCGACGCCGGCGTTGAAGCCGCGGCCTTCGGCGCGCAGCACCACCACGTGGGTGTCGAGGTCGCGTGATGCCTCGTCCAGAGCGCTGGCGACGTCGTACCAACCCTGCACCGTCAGCGCGTTGACCGGGGGGTGCGCCATCGTGACGACACGGATGCCGTCGGGGCGCAGTTCGGAGGTGATCGTCATGGGTGCCTCTCGAAAGAAGAGTCGGTCGCACGGTGCGCGACCTAGCATTTGCTTGGTACCCTAACACTTGCTTGGTTTACTCCGACCCGACCGAAGGACATCTGATGAGCGTCTCCCTCGACCTGACCGATCGGGTCGTCCTCGTCACGGGCGGCAGCAGGGGGATCGGTCGCGCGATCACCGAGGCCTATCTCGCAGCCGGGGCCCGTGTGGTGACCTGTGCCCGCTCGGAGGCCCCGCCGCTGGCGCGCACCAGGCACGTGACGTGCGACGTGCGCGATGCAGATGCCGTGACCGCAATGATCGCCGACGTCGCCGCCACCGAGGGACGTCTCGATGTGGTGGTCAACAACGCGGGCGGTGCGCCGTACGCGCTGGCGGCCGAGGCCTCGCCCCGGTTCCACGCCAAGGTGATGGACCTGAACTTCTTCGGGCCGCTGCTCGTGGCCCAGGCAGCGAACCGGATCATGCAGGACCAGGAGAGCGGCGGTGCGATCGTGAACATCTCCTCGATCAGCGCCCTGCGCCCCTCGCCCGGAACCGCTGTCTACGGCGCAGCGAAGGCCGGCGTCGACTCGCTGACGGCCTCACTGGCCGTGGAGTGGGCGCCCAAGGTCCGGCTCAACAGCATCAACGTCGGGCTGTGCCGCACCGAGCTGAGCGGTGACCACTACGGCGGCGACGCGCAGGTCGCGGCCATCGAGGCCACCATCCCGATGGGTCGGATGGCCCGACCCGAGGAGGTCGCGTCGGTGGCGCTGTTCCTCGGCTCCGACCTGGCCTCCTACGTCAGCGGCGCCAACCTTGCCTGTCATGGCGGGGGCGAGCCCCCCGTGTTTCTCACCGCCGTCCAAGCAGCACCAGCCACCAAGGAGCAACTGTGAACAAGATCCTCGACGGTCGCGTCGCCATCGTGACCGGTGCCGGACGTGGCATCGGTCGTGCCCATGCCCTCGAGCTCGCCGCCCAGGGCGCCGCGGTAGTGGTCAACGACTTCGGCGTCTCGCTGGCGGGGGAGGGTTCGGGAGAGACCCCCGCCGATGCGGTGGTCGCCGAGATCGAGGCGGCCGGCGGACGCGCTGTGGCCAACGGTGCCGACGTCGCCGACTTCACCCAGGCCGAAGCCATGGTGCGCCAGGCGATCGACACCTTCGGCGGGCTCGACATCCTCGTCAACAACGCCGGCTTCGTGCGGGACCGGATGCTGGTCAACACCTCCGAGGAGGAGTGGGATGCCGTCGTGCGAGTGCACCTCAAGGGCCACTTCGCCCCGCTGCGGCACGCCGGGGCCTACTGGCGCGCCGAGTCCAAGGCAGGTCGTCCTCGCTCGGCCCGGGTGATCAACACCTCCTCCGGCGCCGGGCTGCAGGGCTCGATCGGCCAGACGACGTACTCCGCCGCCAAGGCCGGCATCGCCGGGATGACGCTGGTGGCGGCCGCCGAGATGGGCCGCTACGGCGTGACCGTCAACGCGATCGCCCCGGTGGCGCGGACCCGGATGACCGAGGGTGCCTTCGACACCTCCGCGATGCCCGACCCCGCCGACAACTCTCCGGTCGTGGCGTGGCTGGCCTCGGAGGAGTCGGGTGACGTGACCGGCCGCATGATCGAGATCGAGGGCAGCAAGGTCACGGTCGAGAACGGCTGGACCCACGGCGCCTCCGAGGACCTCGGTCGTCGTTGGGAGACCGCCGAGGTCGGTGCCCACCTGCGCTCCCTGCTCGAGAAGGCGCCCGCGCCGGAGCCGGTGTACGGCGCCTGAGACAGGTCGCGCTCCGCCCGGGGTGGCACCATCGACCCATGGGAGCCCACCTGCACGAGCCCGAGATCAACCCCTCCACCTCGTTGCGAAAGACGAACGGGCTCGCGGCAGTGCTGCATGCGGCCCAGGCCGTCGCTGTGCTGGCGCTGGCCACCGACTTCGCGCTGCCGGTGACCGCGAGCTATCTCGCCGGTCCGCCCGGCACCTTGCCGCAGGCGCCCGTGACCCTCTTCGACATCTCGACCGGGGTCGCGGTCGCGGGGTTCCTGGCCCTCTCGGCGGTGGCGCACCTCGTGGTGAGCACCGTGTGGTGGGAGAGATACGTCGAGGACCTCAGTCGTCAGCGCAACCCCGCACGCTGGGTGGAGTACTCGCTCTCGTCGTCGTTGATGATCGTGCTGATCGCGCAGCTGGTCGGCATCTCCGACGTCGCCGCCCTGATCGGACTCTTCGGCGTCAACGCGGCGATGATCCTCTTCGGCTGGCTGCAGGAGAACTACGAGCGACCTGGCAACGGGGGCTGGCTGCCCTTCACCTTCGGCAGCCTCACCGGCATCGTTCCGTGGCTGGCCATCACGATCTACCTGCTCTCGCCGGGTTCGACCTCCTCGGCATCGCCCCCCGGCTTCGTCTACGGGATCTTCGTGTCGCTGTTCGTCTTCTTCAACATCTTTGCCCTCAACCAGTGGCTCCAGTACCGCGCGGTCGGACGCTGGCGGGACTATCTCTACGGTGAGAAGACCTACATCGTGCTGAGCCTGACGGCCAAGTCGGTGCTTGCCTGGCAGGTCTTCGGCGGCACCCTGGCAGGGTGACCTCTCCCACCTTCTTCAGCTCAGGGGATGGGTTGAATCCTCGTGGGTACGTTGGCGAGGTGAGCCGAGTCGAACGTGTCATCAAGACCAGCCCCGACAAGGTCTGGGAGGTGCTCGCCGACGGCTGGTTGTACCCGCTGTGGGTGGTCGGTGCGTCCCGGATGCGCGACGTGGAGAACCACTGGCCCAGTGTGGGCGCCCAGCTGCACCACTCGGTGGGGAGCTGGCCGGTGCTGCTCGACGACACCACCGAGGTGCTCGAGAGCAAGGCGCCATCGGTGTTGAGGCTCCGCGCACGAGCGTGGCCGACGGGGGAGGCGGAGGTGGTCCTTCATCTGGAGCCGCACGCCGAAGGAACTCGGGTGGTGATCGAGGAGGACGCGGTCAGCGGCCCCGGGCGGCTCGTCCCGCGCCCGGCGCGCACGGCCGGTCTGGTCTGGCGCAACACCGAGGCGTTGCAGCGGCTGGCCTATCTGGCGGAGCGGCGTACGCAATGAGCGTGCACGACGCCGTCGTGATCGGTTCCGGCCCCAACGGTCTCGTGGCTGCCAACCGACTGGCTGACGCCGGCTGGTCGGTGCTGGTGCTGGAGCAACAGCCCGATCTTGGAGGCGCCGTCCGCAGCGACCGCGAGGTCCATCCTGACTTCGTGCACGACACCTTCAGCGCGTTCTATCCCTTGGCTGCAGCCTCGCGCGGCATCGCGGGGTTCGAGCTGGAGAAGCACGGACTCGTCTGGGAGCACGCACCGGCGGTTCTGGGACATCCCCTTCCCGATGGCAACTGGGGTCTGCTGCACCGCGACCGTGAGGTGACGGCAGCACTGGCTGAGGAGCAGCACCCTGGCGACGGTGAGGCCTGGTTGGAGCTGTGCGCCCAGTGGGACCGGGTCGGATCCTCGATGGTCGACGCCCTGCTGACGCCGTTTCCCCCCGTCCGCGCTGGACTTCGCACGCTCTCGAAACTGCCTGCGGTGGGCGGGTTGGGTTTCGTGCGGACCCTGCTCACCCCGGCCGCCGAGCTGGCCACGAGACGTTTTGGGGGCACCGGGCTGCAGGCCATCATCGGCGGCAACGCCGGCCACACCGACATCCCGTTGGACGCGCCCGGCTCGGGCCTGATGGGCATCTTGATGAGCATGCTCGGCCAGACCGTGGGCTTCCCCGTCCCGAGAGGCGGAGCAGGCGAGCTCTCCCACGCCCTGGCGCGCCGCTTGGAGTCGCGCGGTGGCGAGGTCCGTTGTGGAGTGGCCGTCGAGGGGATCGAGGTCCGGGACGGACGCGTGGGTGCCGTGCGCACATCGAGCGGTGAGGAGCATGCGCGACACGCAGTGATCGCAGGGGTCACCGCACCCCAGCTGTACGGCGAGCTGGTGGCTCCCGCCGACCTTCCCGACCGGGTGCGCCGAGGGATGCGCCACTTCACCCTCGACCCCGGCACGGTCAAGGTGGACTGGGCCCTGAGCGGCCCGGTCCCGTGGGCGGGCAAGCCGGCCCACGCCCCGGGCACGGTGCACGTGGCCGACGACGTCGCCGACATGACCGCGGCGTTGGGTCAGGTCACGGCCGGCCTGATCCCTGCCAAGCCCTTCCTGCTCGCCGGTCAGATGACCACGACCGATCCGACCCGATCGCCGGAGGGCACCGAGTCGATGTGGGCCTACACCCACGTGCCGCACAAGACCGTCGACGACGCGGGCGGAGAAGGCATCCGTGGGGTGTGGGACCACTCAGACTGCGAGCGGTTCGCCGACCGGATGCAGGCGCGGCTGGAGGCGTTGGCTCCCGGCTTCGGGTCCACGGTGCTGGCACGGCGGGTGCTCGGGCCGATCGAGCTGGAGTCGCGCAACGCCAACCTCCGTGGCGGCTCGATCAATGGTGGTACCTCGCAGCTGCACCAGGAGCTGGTCTTCCGGCCCGTGCCCGGGGCGGGTCGCGCCGAGACCGGCATCAAGGGGCTCTTCCTGGGCTCCGCCTCGGCGCACCCGGGCGGAGGCGTGCACGGCGCCGCGGGCATGAATGCGGCCCGGGCAGCGCTGCTGCACGCCCGGTTCGAGGGGCGGATACGAGCACGTCGGTGACCTAGGGGGTCCCCTCGCGCAGCACGTCGTCGAGCGGGCGGCGCGGCGTACGACCTGAGGCGTCGCGGCCGATCGGCTGCCAGCCCAGGCGCACCAACGCCTGCACGTGGACGCCGGGGATCGCGAGGGCGTCCTCCAGGGCGCGGCGAGTGCTCGGGACCTCCACGACCCGACACAGGGGCACCACCGAGAGACCCTCGCGGGTGGCTTGGAGCCACATTGCACTCAGCGCCACCCCGGCAGCCAGCCAGGACGATGCGTCGTCGTAGGCGGTGCAGATCGCGAGCAGCCCGTCGGAGGGCCAGAAGTTCTGGTTGGCGTCGAGACGACGGCCGCCGAGCCGGCTTCGTCCGGCTCGCTCGGCGAGCAGCGCGACGTGCTGTCGCAGACCCGGGTCCACGAGGGTGACGCCGCTGGCGTCCCACGCCTGGGCGGCCACGGCGAGTCCCTCGACCCGAGCTTCGGGCACCGGCCACTCGGTGAACCTGCGTCGGTCCGTGTGCCGCTCCTGGATCGATCGCTTGATCTCTGCCGAGTTCGGCTGGACCACCGTGGGGAAGAACCTGATCGTGGCGAGCAGGTCGGGCGTGGAGTCGTCTGGTCGGCGTACCACCTCGGCGCCCAGGCCCAGGCTCTCAGCAGCCACGAGGGCATGGTGCAGGGCCGCACCGCAGCTGATCACGAGGTCGCGTCCGAGGGGGTCGGCAAGGGGAAGCCCCCGGCTGCGATCGGCCCACAGGTCCAGGCCGGCTGGGTCCAGCCGCCAGGTCCAGGGCTGGGTGTTGTCCACGCTGGGGGCGCAACGGGCAAGGTCGACGACGCACCTCAACTCCGACACCGAGACCTGAGCGGGCTGGGGTCCTGAGGAGGTGGTGCTCGTCATCGACGCCTTCCCATTGATTTTCGAACAGTCCTACGGTCCCTTCTCTTGCGCACTCGGGTCAGGGCCGTTGGTCCGTGAGTTGTGGGACTTGCTCGGATGTCGAGATGCCCGGCACGCTGGCGTAGGTTCGAGCCATGGGAGAGACCGAAACATCTGGGCCAGCAGAACCGATCAGGGTCTATCTGCTCGACGACCACGAGATCGTCCGACGCGGCATCAGGGAGCTGCTCGAGAGCGAGGACGACATCGTGGTGGTCGGTGAGTCCGGCCTCGCCCAGGAGGCGGCGCGCCACATCCCCGCGCTGCGGCCGCACGTGGCCATCCTCGACGGGCGACTTCCGGACGGGTCCGGTGTCGAGGTCTGTCGTGAGATCCGCTCACGCGACCCCGAGATCGCGGCGCTGATCCTGACGTCGTACGACGACGACGAGGCATTGTTCTCAGCGATCATGGCGGGGGCGGCGGGCTACGTGCTCAAGCAGGTGCGCGGCAACGCCCTCGTCGAGACCGTCCGCCGGGTGGCGGCCGGCCAGTCGATGCTCGATCCGGCCGTCACGGCCCAGGTGCTCGACCGGCTGCGCAAGGGCCCTGAGGTCGACCCCGCCCTGGCCTCACTGACCCAGCAGGAGCAGCGCATCCTGACCCTGATCGGGGAGGGCAAGACGAACCGTCAGATCGCCGAGGAGATGTTCCTGGCGGAGAAGACGGTGAAGAACTACACCTCCAGCCTCTACGCGAAGCTGGGACTGGAGAGTCGCACCCAGGCCGCGATCTTCGCCACCAAGCACGCGCAGTGACAGATCCTGTCGTGAGTGCGCGAAAGGATGCGCGAACGTCCCGGATCAGAAGACAGGCACGATGACTCCGGACGACGCTCAACCGGCGAGATTGGCTGGGGCGGACCTCGACGAGCTCCTGCGGGAGCTGCTCGCCCGGGTCGACGGGGTGCTCGACGACCGGGCTCGGTGGGAGCTGCTGCTGGACGCGGTGCTGACCCTCGGCATCC
>JBDSBU010000140.1:0-5805 GCA_039921445.1 Marmoricola sp.
CGTCACCGGCGACGTCGTCGGTCTTCTTGGCAACTTCCTTGACGAGCTCGGCCCCGATCTTCTCGTAGGGGTCCTCCAGCTCGATCTCCTTGGCGATGCTCACACCATCGTTGGTGATGGTGGGCGCGCCCCACTTCTTCTCCAGGACGACGTTGCGCCCCTTGGGACCAAGGGTGACCTTGACCGCGTCGGCGAGGATGTTCATCCCTCGCTCGAGCCCGCGGCGGGCCTCTTCATTGAAAGCAATCAGTTTTGCCATGGCTCTCAGGTGTTCCTCACGCTCAAGAATGGTTGGCCGCTGCGTCGCCCGCGACGGACGGACCAGGCTGACCCGGCGGACCCTTCCCGCCGACGCTTCCGGACCTCGACACAGACAGCCGTGGTTCGTGCATTGTTGTCACTCTCGCATGGAGAGTGCCAACTGCATTTTTAGCACTCGACCCCTACGAGTGCAAACGTCGGGGGTGCCTGTTCGTGCTGGTTCAGGCCAGCCGGGCCAGCACCAGATCGACCAAGGCGGCCGCGTTCCCGGGCAGGACCTCGAGATAGAGCCCCGGCTCGGTCGCCTCCAGCTCGCTGACGACGAGCCGACCGTCGGCCAAGCGCATCTGATCGACCCGGGCGTAGTCGATCCGCTCGCCCAGGATCGCCTCCGCGGCCGCGACCGTACGCCGGGCCAGGTCGGCCGCCTCGTCGCTCAGGTCCGCGGCGACGGTGGTCCCGCCGTACTCCTCGTGAACTCGGATCTCACCACCCGACGGGCGCTTCTGCGCCTGCGAGACCGGCACCCCGTCAAAGACGAACACCGAGATCTCCCCCTCGGTGCGCACCGACTCCACGAGCGGCTGCACCACCCAGGGCCCGGGGCCGAGCAACGACTCGTCGAGGCCGGGCGGGCCGCCATCGTGGCCGTCGAAGACCACGACGCCGCGACCCCCGGCGCCGGTCCGCGGCTTGACGACGGCGACCTCGAACTCGGCAATCGCTGCCGGGAGCTCCTCCTCACCCTCGGCAAGCAGGGTCGGCACGACCTCGACCCCGGCCGCAGCCAGCTCGACGAGGTAGGCCTTGTCGGTGTTCCAGGTGAAGAGCCGGGCGGAGTTGAGCATCCGTGGAAGGCCGCGCGCCCACGCCAGGAACTCCTCGAGCCGCGAGTCGTAGTCCCAGGTCGCCCGGACGCAGACCAGACCCTCGGACCAGTCGACGGACTGGTCGTCCCAGACCACCCAGCGTGCGTCGAGGCCGCGTTCGGCGAAGGCATCGAGCAGGTGGGAGGTCCCCGTCCACTCCTCGCCGTCGGGCAGCTGCGAACAGGTGGCGAGCAGCACGTCGGTCATGCTCAGCTCTCCACCAGCTCGGGCGGGAACCCACCCGTCGCGATCGGCCCCCAGCGCTCGATGGTCAGCCGGATCAGGGACTTGCCCTGGTCGAGCATGGCCTGGCGATACTCGTCCCAGTCGGGATGCTCCCCGGAGATGCTGCGGAAGTAGTCGACGAGCGGCTCGACCGCGTCCGGCAGGTCGATCACCTCGGCGGTCGCGTCCAGCTGCACCCAGGGCCCGTCCCAATCGTCACTGTGGATCAGCACCGACGCTGCCGGCGTACGACGCAGGTTGGCGACCTTGGCGCGGGTGGGATAGGTCGAGATCACCACCCGCCCCTCCGCGTCGACCCCGCAGGTGACCGGCGAGATCTGCGGGCGACCGTCCTTGCGCGTGGTGACCAGCGTCGCGCGGTGTCGAGGGCGGACGAACTCGAGCAGCTCCTCGCGCTCGACGCGGTCGGTGGTGGCGATGTTTCGTGGCATGCGGGCCAGTGTGCCGCACTGCTGGTTTTTCACGTTCTCCTGTGAAACACGCACTTACCCGCCAAAATTTTGGAGGAGAAGTGCCTGTTTCACAGGAGAACGTGAAACTCCGCCGAGGGCCTAGCCGCCGGCGACCGCGGGGATGATGCTGATCTGCACGCCCTCGGGGGTGGGGCTGGCCAGGCCGTCGAGGAAGCGGACGTCGTCGTTGCCGACGTAGACGTTGACGAAGCGACGGATCTGGCCGGCGTCGTCGAGCACCCGCGCCCTGATCCCGGAATGGTTCTGGTCGAGGTCGGCGAGCACCTCGGTCAGGGTCGCGCCCTCGGCGGTGACCTCGGAGGCACCGCCGGTATAGGTGCGCAAGATGGTCGGAATTCGGACGTTGACGCTCATGGTGCTCCTTCTCAGATCACGCCGCTGCGCGCGAAGGCGGCGTACGACGGCTCGATCGTGGCTGCGGGACCGACCTGGCCGGAGATCGCGTCCAGCGTCTTCAGGCCCATGCCGGTGTTGATGATCACGGTCTCCAGCGAGGTGTCCAGCTGTCCGGTCTCGACGAGCTTCTTCAGTACGCCGACCGTGGTACCGCCCGCGGTCTCGGTGAAGATGCCCTCGTTGCGGGCGAGCAGCAGGATGCCGGCGCGCACCTCGTCGTCGGTGACGTCCTCGACCGCTCCCCCGGTGCGACGGCAGACGTCGAGCACGTAGATCCCGTCAGCGGGGTTGCCGATCGCCAGGCTCTTGGCGATGGTGTCCGGCTTCACCGGACGGATCGCGTCGATGCCCGCCTTGTAGGCCACCGAGATCGGGGAGCAGCCCGTGGCCTGCGCGCCGAAGACGCGGTAGGGCTTGTCCTCGACGAGGCCGAGCTTGATCAGTTCCTGGAAGGCCTTGTCGACCTTGGTCAACTGCGAACCGGAGGCGACCGGGATCACGATCTGGTCCGGGAGCCGCCAACCGAGCTGCTCGGCGATCTCGTAGCCGAGCGTCTTGGAGCCTTCGGCGTAGTAGGGCCGGACGTTGACGTTCACGAACGCCCAGCCCTCCTCCTCCCCGGCGATCTCCGAGGCGAGCCGGTTGACGTCGTCGTAGTTGCCGTTCACCGCCACCAGGTTCTCGGTGTAGACGGCCGAGTTCACCTGCTTGGGCGCCTCGAGGTTGGAGGGGATGAAGACCACGGTCTTGATGCCCGCTCGGGCCCCGGCGGCCGCGACCGCGTTCGCCAGGTTCCCGGTCGACGGACAGGCGAAGACCTTGCTGTGGAACTCGGTCGCGGCGCTCAGCGCGCAAGCGACTACGCGGTCCTTGAACGAGTTGGTCGGGTTGGTGGAGTCGTCCTTGACCCAGAGGTTCTCGATCCCGAGCTCGCGGCCGAGGTTGTTCGCCTTGAGCAGCCGGGTGAAGCCGGGCTCCATGTTGGGGCTCTGCTCGATGTCGTCGGGCACCGGCAGCAACGCCTTGTAGCGCCAGATGTTGTGCGGGCCGGCCTCGATCTCGGCGCGCGTCACGGCGGGGAAGTCATAGGCGACCTCGAGGGGTCCGAAGCACTCCGAGCACGCGTAGTGCGGCCCCAGCGGGACCTGGTGACCGCACTCGCGACACGACAGGCCGGTCGCGTTGCCGAACGCCCCTTTCCGCAGCGGTACGACGGCGGGCAGGGTCTCAATGGCGATGCTCAAAGGAAGCCTCCTTCTCATCTTCCCTGGACCGACTCTCGGACCAAGACGGATTTGGCACCGCACCACACGAATCCGTATGACCGGAGGCTGCGTGGCGGTTGCCGGGACTTCAACGGGCCGTTTCCCTCAGTCCCTCTCGATGAGCTGTGCACCAGCGTAGGAAGTGCGCTTCGAATGCGCACATCGCGATCTCACTGGACGAGATGAGTGTTCACCATTTGGACACTGAAGATCTCGGATCCGAGACGAGAACCCGGCCCAAGACCTTTCGGTCGCGCCCTCCGGACCCGTGTGATGGGGGGAACCACCTCGGAGGAGACCCCAATGACCCAACGCAGGCTGAGCGTCGAGCGACGTTCGATCGACTTCATTCCCGCCGCTGAGCGCCACGGCTCACCGGTCAACCAGTTCACCTTGTGGATGGCCGCGAACCTGCAGATCACCGCGATCGTCGACGGCGCCCTGGCAGTCGTCTTCGGCGCCGACGCCCTCTGGGCGATCATCGGCCTCCTCATCGGCAACGTGGCCGGAGGCGTCGTGATGGCCCTGCACTCGGCGCAGGGACCGCGACTGGGACTCCCCCAGATGATCTCCAGCCGCGCCCAGTTCGGCGTACTCGGGGCCGCGATCCCGCTGGTCCTGGTGATCTTGATGTACCTAGGATTCACTGCGACCGGCACCGTCCTGGCCGGCCAGGCGATCAACGCGCTCCTCGGAGTCGAGGCCCCGGTGATCGGCATCGTGGCCTTCGTGGTCCTGGTGGCTGTGGTCGCGGTCTTCGGCTACGAGCTGATCCACACCGTCGGCAAGATCGCTTCCGTGATCGGCATCGTGGGCCTCGCCTACCTAGCGTTCCGGCTCTTCACCCAGCACGACGTGGGCGCAGCCGTGGCAGGTCCGCAGTTCGAGGTGGCGTCCTTCCTGCTCGCGATCTCACTCGGGGCGGGCTGGCAACTGACCTACGGGCCGTACGTCGCGGACTACTCGCGCTACCTGCCCGCAGAGACCCCCGACCGATCGGTATTTCTGGCCACCTGGGCGGGCAGTGTGCTCGGCTCCCAGCTCTCGATGACCTTCGGTGTGTTGGTGGCGGCCACCGCGGGAGACGCGTTCTTGCCGAACCAGGTGGGCTGGCTGGGTCAGCTGGCCGGCCCGGCCTTCGTCGCCGCCCTGGTCTATGCCTTGATCGTAGTCGGCAAGCTCACCGTCACCTGCCTCAATGCCTACGGCAGCTTCATGTGCGCCGCGACCACGGTGACTGCCTTCACCGGGACCCGGACCGTGAGCCGGGTCGCCCGCGCAGTCTTCATCACCGCGATGCTGCTGCTGGCAGCGCTCGTCGCCCTTGCAGCCAGCGCAGACTTCCTGAGCAACTTCAAGAACTTCGTGCTGCTGCTCCTGATGGTCTTCACCCCGTGGTCGGCGATCAACCTCACCGACTACTACCTGGTCTCCAAGGAGAAGGTCGACATCCCGGCGCTCTACGACCTGGACGGACGCTACGGCCGCTGGAACGCCGTGGCGATCACCACCTACGTCCTCGGCATCGCGGTGCAGGTGCCATTCCTGGCCCAGTCCCTCTACACCGGCCCAGTCACAAAGGCCCTCGGCGGAGCAGACATCTCCTGGATCGTGGGTCTGATCGTGCCTGGCGTCATCTACTACCTCTGGGCCTCCCGCAACCCCCTGGCTCCGGATCAGATGATCTACGCCGAGGACGAGTCCCAACTGGATCGTCCGATCACCGCGGGTGGTTGAGGAGGCCGCGAAGCGCGCGGTCTCGGAACCATTCGCTGCGGATTCACGGACCGCTCCTAGGCGTGCCGCACTCCCCGACCGGGCTGGGGTCGGGGTGCTGGGCGGTCAGGTTCGTCGGCGTTGAAGCGGGACGAGGAGCAGAGCGGGTCGAGTCCTCGCTGGTGGTCGTCGGCTGGCCGGGGTAACCACGTAGTGGTGGCCGGTGGGCGCAGTCCAGCTGTAGGCACCGTCGTCGAGGCGTTGATAGTCCCACCCGGTGTGGGTCTTGACCCGGTGATGGTGCCTGCACAACGGCGCCAGATTCGCAGGATGGGTCTGCCCAGGAGGCCCACCGTCGTCTGCGTGGACGTAGGGCTCTATGTGGTCCAGGTCGCAGGACCTGGAATCACGGTGGCAACCGGGGAAGACACAGTGCGCATCACGCAGAATTGCGTGCTCGCGCATCGCCGCGGGTGGGTCATGGCGATCCACCGCTGATCTGGCAGCCAGATCGATGACGGGGCGCAGGATCACCTTCCCACCAGTGTCGGTGAGTCTGCTCAGCCAGTCGGTGAGTAA
>JBDSBU010000141.1:0-11759 GCA_039921445.1 Marmoricola sp.
GGCGATCCTGCAACCGCTGGCTTCCTGGCGATCGCTCCTGTGGACCCACCGTCGGCGGTGCCAGGCCGCGTCCGCCGTGACCACCGTGGCCGCCACGGCCTGCGTCTTGTGGGTCCTGCTGGCCGGCACCAACGCGCTCAGCCCGGTCAACCCGGAGATCCCGCCGTTGCGGATTACTGCTGTGCTGCGCAGCCTCGTGCTGTGGGCATTCCAGACAATCGCAGCCTTCCCATTCCGTGACCAGCCTGCTCCGCTCGGCGTCTACGTGCTGTGGCTGGTCCCGTTCGCAGTTGTGCTGATGATTGCCTGGCGGCGCGCGTCTCGCCTGCTGCGAGTGGCACTGGTCATGCTCCTCGCCGCATGGATAGTCGTGCCGGTGACGCTGACGGTGGTCTCCTATGCCTCCGAGGGCTTCGCCTGGCAGGGCCGCTACGCCCTACCGCTCGCACTGGGCTTCCCGGCCCTCGCCGCGCTCGCCCTCAACCGCGAACGCGGGATCGCTGTCCTACCGGCCGCGCTCTTCTTCATGACGTACGCCGTGGCGCACACCGTCTCGGTCGGTTTCGTGGCCGCCCGCTACGGCACCAGCCCGCACGCCCCGACCCTGGCCACCGAGCTCCCGGGCGGCTTCGCGCTCGCGACGATGCTCGTGCTGATCGGGGGGCTGCTTCCCGTGCTCCTGCTCCGCGGGCGCTCGGCTCGTCCGGCTGCGGACTCGTCGATCGCGGACGCGGAGGCGGACGAGCAGGCTGTGCTGAAGACGCCGTGATCGATCTCCTGCTCCCGTTCTACGGTGACCCCGGCCTGATGCGCCTGACGGTACGCAGCGTGCAGGCCCAGACGTCCTCGGACTTCCGTCTGGTGGTACTCGATGACGCCTACCCAGACCCGGAGGTCGCCCGTTGGTTCGCCGAGCTCGAGGATCCACGGGTGGAGTATCACCGAAATTCCACCAACCTCGGCGTCAACGGAAACTTCACCCAGGCGCTCTCCCTGGCTCATGCCGAGCACATCGTGTTCCTCGGCTGCGACGACCTGCTCGAGCCGGGCTACGTCGAGACAGTGACGACTGCGTTACGCGAGCACCCGGGCGTCTCGGTTGTGGCTCCGACCGTCCAGGTCATCGACGCTGCAGGCCTACCCACAGAACCGCTGGTCGATCGGGTCAAACGGTTCCTCAAGCCCCGGGTGCGGCGCGCAACCCGTGTCTCGGGCCAGGCCGCCCTGGTCTCGCTGCTCCGTGGCAACTGGGCGTACTTCCCCAGCCTGTGCTGGCGTCGTGATCTGGTCACCGCCGTGGGTTTCAGACCAGAGTTCGGCGTCGTTCTCGACCTCGGTCTGCTCGTGGACGTCCTGAGCGGTGGAGGGGACCTGTTGCTGCTTCCCGAGGCCCTGTTTCGCTACCGGAGGCACTCCCGAAGTGAGTCTGCGGTCAAGACCCAGGACCGAGCACGGTTCGAGGAGGAGCACCGCCTCTTCCAGGTCATGGCCCAGGAACTGCACCGTCGAGGGCTCCACCGCGCTGCCCGGGCGTCGCAGTGGCACCTCACCTCACGGTTGCACACGGCTTCCCTGCTGCCGGCTGCGCTCAGGAGAGGCGACCTGGTGGCAGCACGCCACCTGCTCCGACACACCGCCCGATAGCCTCCCCCCATGTCCTGGCTTGACCTGACCGGCTGGCTCGGCTCCGCACTCCTGATCTTCTCCGTGATGCAGGCGCGCGTCCTTCGCTTCCGCGTGCTCAACCTGTTCGCGTGCCTCGTGCTCACCGGCTTCAACGCGGCGCTGGCGATCTGGCCGATGGTGGCCATGAACATCGCGCTGACGGCGATCAACCTCTGGCACATCCGTGCACTGGCGGGGAGTCGGCATGACCAGACCACCTTCGAGGTGCTCGAGGTCGGCGCCGAGGACGAGTACCTCCGCCACGTCCTGCGCGTGCACGGCCCCGACATGCTCCGCTTCCAGCCCGACCTCGACTGGGAGGGAGCGGGACCCGGACGTTCGGCGTTCCTGGTCCAGCGCGAGGACGAGACTGTCGGCGTCGTGCTCATCTGCGACGACGGTGACCATGTCGCCAGGGTGCTCCTCGACTACGTGACCCCGCGGTTCCGGGACTTCTCCCCCGGCGAGTTCGTCTGGCGGCGCAGCTCAGCGCTGCGAGAGCGTGGCTTCACCCGCGTGGAGACCCCTCCGGCGATGGTCGGTGCCTACTACTCGCGGCTCGGCTTCACCCAGCAGGCGAACGGTTCGTGGCTGCTCGAGCTGAGCCCTCAACCCGCCTGAGTCGCCAGGACCCACCGCTTGAGGCACTGCTCGGCCGCCCCACTGTCCACGGACTCGGTGGCCCGCACCAGGCCGGCGGCCAGACGCTCCTCGAGGCTGCCCCCTCCAGCGGCGTGGACTGCGAGCGCAGCGGCTGCGTTGAGGAGCACCGCGTCCCGCACCTCGCCCACCTCACCGGCCAGCAATCGGCGTACGACGCCCGCGTTGTAGGCCGCGTCCTGACCACGCAGCCCCTCGACCGTGCCAGGAGCCATGCCGAGGGATCCAGGGTCGAGCGAGTGTTCGGTGATCTCTCCACCGCTGACCATCCAGATGCTGGAGGTGGTCGTTGTGGTGAGCTCGTCGAGGCCATCGTCACCGCGGAAGACCCAAGCGTCGACGCCGCGGCGGGCGAACACCCCTGCCATGACCGGAGCCATCCGAGGGTCGGCACAACCGATCGCCTGGGCCTGCGGACGTGCCGGGTTGGCGATCGGCCCGAGGAAGTTGAAGGTGGTCGCGATGCCGAGCTCGCGCCGCGGCACGGCCGCGAACCGGAGCGCCGGGTGGAACGCGGCGGCGAAGGCGAAGGTGATCCCGGCTTCCTGCGCCACGCGCGCCACACTCGTCGCCGGAAGGTCCATCCGGATCCCGAGGTGCTCGAGCACATCGGCGCTGCCCGACTTGGAGGAGGCCGAGCGGTTGCCGTGCTTGACCACGGTCACGCCCGCACCGGCTGCGACGATCGCGGCCATCGTGGAGATGTTCACCGAGAAGGACCGGTCGCCACCGGTGCCGACCACGTCCAGCACCCGGCCCTCGACGGGCAGTGGGGTGGCGTGGGCATACATCGCCCGCACCAGGCCCTCGACCTCGTCGACGGTCTCCCCCTTGGCGCGCAGGGAGACCGCGAACCCGGCGATCTGGGCCGATGTGGCCTCGCCGAGCAGAATCTGGCCCATCGCCCAGGCGGTCTGTTCCGCCGACAGGTTGGCGCCACCGATCAATGACCCGAGGACGTCGGGCCAGGTGGGAGCGCTCATCTGGTCAGGCCTGGGCCGGGACCCGCGAGCGCAGCAGCCGGATCACGGTCTCGGCCAGCTCGATCGGGTCCAGCGGGTGCGACACGGCGGCCTCGGCTCGCGACCAGGTTGCGAGCCAGTTGTCCTGGACGCGTCCGGTCAGCACGAGCACTGGCGGGCACTGGTAGATCTCGTCCTTGAGCTGCTTGGCGATGCCCATGCCACCGGCCGGAACCGCCTCGCCGTCGAGGATCGCAAGGTCGATCACCCCGGAGTCCATCTGCTGGATCACCACGGGCTCGGTCGCCACCTCGACGTACTCGAGCTCGGGCAGGTCTGGGTGAGGACGCTTGCCCAGCGCCATGATCACCTGCTGGCGGGTATCGATGTCGTCGCTGTAGACGAGCACCGTGACGCGGGCGGAGTTCTTCGATGTGGGGCTGGTCACGGCAGCGATGCTACCGGTCCCGGGACTCGAGTCGTTCGAGCCGGTCCAGGCGTCGGTCCTCGCGTCGCGCCTCCTGCATCGAGGCTCGCACCCACTGCACGAACAGAACGCTGAAGAGCAACAAGCCGATCAGGTCGCCGGACCCCCACAGGATCCCGCCCGCGAGGTGCTGGTCGTCGTAGGGGTCCGGCAGCCAGGACATCGAGGCCTTGAGTGAGGGATACCAGTCGCCGCCCAGCAGGCGGGTCTGGCCCATGATCGTGACGCCGAGAAAGGCGTGGAAGGGGAGCGTCAGCACCAGCATCATCATCCGGAAGGGGTAGCTGACCCGTCCGGGCACGGGGTCGATGCCCAGGATCGGGGTGAAGAACAACGCACCGACCACCACCAGGTGCACGTGCATCAACTCATGGAGCGGGGCTGAACGCAGCGTGGCCTCATACCAGCCGGAGAAGTACAGCACCCACGGGCTGAGCACGTAGAGCGCGAAGGTCAGCGGTGCGAAGCTCAGCACCTTCGCGATCCGCGAGTGCAAGACGGCCAGCAACCACCGCCGTGGGCGACGAGGCAGCGTCCGCAGCAGCAGCGTGACCGGAGCTCCCAGAGCGACGAACAGCGGCACCGCCATCGACAGGATCATGTGCTGGACCATGTGCACGCTCAGCAGCGTCGTGTCGTAGGCAGCGATGCCTGAGCTGGTCGCGAAGTAGAACGACCCCATCCCCCCAAGGACGAAGGCCAGCGTGCGGCCCACGGGCCAGTGATCACCACGCTCGTGGAGCCGCCACACCCCGTAGAAGTAGAGCCCGGACGTCCACACGACGAGCACGAAGAGGTACGGCGAAAGTCCCCACTCGGTGAAGACCGCCGAGGGCGAGAAAGGCGGCACACCTACAGGGTAGGAGACTCTTCACAACGAAACACCGGGGCCATTGGTGCCCTGCTGGGTACCTAGGGCAATAATGATCCCGTGGCGACAGCAACGGCTATTCCGGCATCCCGACTCCACGGGCATCACGACCGTCCCAGCATGGTCAGTGTGGGCACCATCATCTGGCTCTCCAGCGAGCTGATGTTCTTCGCGGCACTGTTCGCGGCGTACTTCACGATCCGCGCGGTCAGCCCCGAGCTGTGGGCTCAGGAGACCGCCAAGCTCAATGTGACCTTCGCGCTGGTCAACACCACGGTCCTGGTGCTCTCCTCGCTGACCTGCCAGCTGGGCGTGTTCCAGGCGGAGAAGGGCATCGTCGGGCGCTCAGGCACTGTCCTGCAGGTCAAGCTGTGGGGCCTGCGCGAGTGGTTCGCACTCACCTACGTCATGGGCGCGGTCTTCATCGGTGGCCAGGCCTTCGAGTACGCCGAGCTGGTCCACCAGGGCGTGACGATCCCCTCGTCGGCGTACGGCACGGTGTTCTACCTCGCCACCGGCTTCCACGGCATCCACGTCACGGGTGGCCTGATCGCCTTCCTGTTCGTGATCGGGCGCACCTTCCTGGCCCGCAAGTTCACCCACGAGCAGGCCGTGACCGCGATCGTCGTGTCGTACTACTGGCACTTCGTCGACGTGGTCTGGGTTGGCCTCTTCGCTACCGTTTACCTCCTCAAGTAGCACGGACCTTAAGGACTGCCTGGTGCGTTTCTCTTCGCGGCTCTCACATCGGATCTCCGGCCGGATCTCGGCAGGACGCCGCAGCAGGATCGCCACCCCGGTGGTGCTTCTGCTGGCCCTGCTCCTCACTGGGGGCGTGGTCTCCCTGCTCTCCCCTGCGACGGCGCAGTCCAAAGCCGTGGACGCCGACATGGTGGCCAAGGGTCGCGCGCTGTTCCTTGTCGGCTGCGCCTCGTGCCACGGCAAGAACGCCGAGGGCATCCCCACGGTCAAGGGCGGCCAGTACGGTCCCACGCTGATCGGCGTGGGAGCCGCGGCTGTCGACTTCCAGGTCGGGACCGGCCGGATGCCGATGGCACAGCCCGGCACCCAGGCCGAGCGCAAGGCTCCTGTCTACGACGATGCGGAGATCGAGGCCCTTGCGGCGTACGTCTCCTCACTGGGTCCCGGGCCAGATGTGCCCGACCTGTCGAACTACACGTCCAAGGACGCCAGCACTGAGGACATCGTTCGCGGTGGCGAGTTCTTCCGCACCAACTGCACCGCCTGCCACAACTTCGCCGGTGGCGGTGGGGCGCTCCCCCGCGGCCGCTACGCGCCCGCACTGCGCGGCGTCTCGGAGAAGCACATCTACGAGGCGATGCTCACCGGTCCTCAGCAGATGCCGGTGTTCTCGGACAAGGTGCTCACCCCCGAGGACAAGCGCCAGATCATCAGCTACCTGAAGAAGACCGAGACGACCCCGAACTACGGCGGCTTCACGCTCGGCTCCCTGGGACCCGTCTCCGAGGGCCTGTTCGCATGGGTTCTCGGCATCGGTGGACTCACTGGCGCAGCCGTGTGGATCGCGGCCCACACCGCCCGCTCCAGCAGGAAGAAGCGTGAGGCATGAGCGACAAGCACGAGCTCGCCCTGACCGAGTCGGACCCGATCGCAGATCCGGGTCTGCCGGCGCACCTGCCCCGTCCGACCGACGTCGATGAGTCGGCCGAGATCCGCGCGGAGCGCCAGGTCGCCGCACTCTTCGGGATCTCCACGATCTTCACGCTGCTCTTCTGCGTCGCCTACTTCACCCTCGACATCGGCGACAACCCGACGGTCTTCCTCGGGCTCGGCGCCTCCAACGTCGCGCTCGGCGTCACTTTGGGCCTCGCGCTGCTCCTGATCGGCATCGGGGCGATCCAATGGGCACGCAAGCTGATGGCCGACACCGAGATGGTGGAGCTTCGCCACCCGGCCGGATCGAGCGAGGAGGACAAGGCCGAGAGCATCGCTGCGCTCAACGCCGGAGTCGAGGAGTCCGGCATCGGCCGCCGGCCGCTGATCCGCAACTCACTCCTGGGCGCGATGGCTGCGCTCGGTCTCCCCGCCATCGTCGCGCTCCGCGACCTGGGTCCACTGCCCGGGGACAAGCTCTTCCACACGGTCTGGAAGAAGGGCATGCGTGTCGTGCAGGACGTCGACGGCAGCCCGATCAAGCCTGAGGACATGGAGATCGGCCAGCTCGTCAACGGCGAGCCCGCAGTGTTCTTCGAGGAAGACGCCAACGGAGAACCGATCTACCACGGTGTTGAGCTGCAGGTCGAGAAGGCCAAGGGAGCCGTGATCATCGTCCGGATGCAGCCCGACGACATCAAGCCCATGAAGGGTCGCGAGAACTGGGGCGTGGAGGGCATCTTGTGCTTCTCCAAGATCTGCACCCACGTGGGCTGCCCGATCTCGTTGTGGGAGCAGCAGACCCATCACCTGCTCTGCCCCTGCCACCAGTCGACCTTCGACCTCGCCGACGGTGGCCGGGTCATCTTCGGCCCCGCCGCACGCTCCTTGCCGCAGCTTCCGATGGCCGTGGACAGCGAGGGCTACCTGGTCGCGACGAGCGACTTCACCGAGCCAGTCGGACCAAGTTTCTGGGAACGTGGGTGAGTCTGAGATGACCGCAACTGCCAACACCAATGGCACCAAGGCCGCCAAGGTCAAGAAGCCGTCGAAGTCGGGTGCAGCCGCGACCTGGGCCGACGATCGGCTCGGACTCGGTGGGCTGGCCAAGAAGAACCTGCGCAAGGTCTTCCCCGACCACTGGTCCTTCATGCTCGGCGAAGTCGCGCTCTGGAGCTTCGTCGTACTCCTTCTGACCGGGGTGTTCCTCACCCTGTGGTTCCGACCGAGCATGGTCGAGGTGATGTACGACGGCTCCTACACCCAGCTCCGCGGCATCGAGATGTCCGAGGCCTATGCCTCCACGCTGAACATCTCCTTCGACGTGCGTGCCGGACTGCTGATGCGCCAGATCCACCACTGGGCCGCCAGCATCTTCGTCGCCGCGATGATGGTCCACCTGCTGCGGGTCTACTTCACCGGTGCCTTCCGCAAGCCCCGTGAGCTCAACTGGGTGATCGGCTCGCTGCTGCTTCTTCTGGGCACCCTCGAGGGTTTCACCGGCTACTCGCTTCCCGACGACCTGCTCTCCGGCACCGGCATCAGAGCCGCGGACGGGTTCATGAAGTCCATCCCGGTGATCGGCACCTATGCGTCGTTCTTCCTCTTCGGCGGTGAGTTCCCGGGCGACTCGATCATTCCGAGGCTCTACACCATCCACGTGCTGCTGATTCCCGGCATCCTGCTCGCCCTGATCGCAGCGCACATGCTGCTGCTCGTCTACCACAAGCACACGCAGTGGCCCGGGCCCGGACGCACCGAGAAGAACGTGGTCGGCTTCCCGATGCTGCCGGTCTACGCAGCCAAGGCCGGAGGCTTCTTCTTCGTGGTCTTCGGTGCGCTCGCCCTGATGGGCGGACTGATGGCGATCAACCCGGTCTGGCGCTACGGCCCCTACAACCCTGCCGAAGTGACCGCTGGTTCCCAGCCCGACTGGTACATGGGTTGGCCAGACGGTGCGCTGCGCATCATGCCCGGCATCGAGTCCTCGTTCTGGGGCGTCACGATTCCGTGGAACGTGTTCCTGCCAATCATCGTCCTGCCTGGTCTGATGTTCACGATCTTGTTGATGCTTCCGTTCATCGAGGCTTGGATCACCGGGGACAAGCGTGAGCACCACTTGCTGGAGCGCCCGCGCAACGCCCCGACCCGGACCGCGATCATGGTCGCGCTGATGACCTTCTACGGCCTGATGTGGGCCGCGGGCGGCAACGACATCATCGCCACCGAGTTGCACCTGAGCATCAACCAGATCACCTACTTCATGCGGGGAGCGGTGTTCATCGGACCGGTGATCGCCTTCCTCATCGCCCGTCGTTGGTGCATCTCGCTGCAACGTCACGACAACGAGACGTTGCTGCACGGTTACGAGAGCGGCGTGATCATGCGCGACGCGTTGGGTGGCTACACCGAGAAGCACCTGCCGCTGCCGCTGGAGCGGGCCTACACCCTGACGGCGCGTGACCGCGACGAGCAGCAGCTCTCCCTGCCAGGCACCGACGGCAACGGGGTCGTGAAGCCCGGTTCGCGCAAGGACCAGGTCCGGGCCAAGCTCTCGGACTGGTGGTACCGCAACAACGTGCAGAAGCCCACCAGGGCCGAGCTCGAGGAGGCGCACCACCACGCCGAGCTCGAGCACGTGCACGATGCGCCTCTCGAAGGGCACGCCGCCGACGGCCACCAGTTCGACGGCCGTCACGACGTACACGGCGAAGAGCTCCGCTCGCACTGAACCAACGCACCATCGCACAGGGCTCGGAGGACCTCCTCCGAGCCCTGTGCGCGTTCCCGTGCGGCGGCCTGGTCGCACCGGTCCGGATACTGGTCTGACCACTTGACCAGCAGCCACCGAACGACAATGATTCTGCGATGGTACTCAAGCCCGTGGCCCGCAGACTCCTTCCCGCACACGTCTTCGACCAATTGGTCGAGGAGGTGGTCGAGGGCGACCTGAGCGCTGGTCAGGCGTTGCCCAGCGAGCGTCAGCTGGCCGAGGTCCTCGGCGTCTCCCGCTCCGCCGTCCGCGAGGCGATGCAGCGGCTTTCCCAGGCAGGCCTGGTCGAGGTCCGCCACGGCGGCAGCACCACGGTGCGCGACTTTCGACGCTCCGCAGGACTGGACCTGCTCCCCCGGCTGCTGGTCCGCTCCGACGCCATCGATCCCCAAGTCGGCCGCAGCATCCTCCAGGCACGGCAGGCGATTGCTCCCGAGGTGGCGGCCATCGCGGCACGGCAGAGCACCCCCGCCTCGGCAGCCACCCTGCACGCGGCCGTCGAGGCACTGGTGGTCGCCAGCGGATCGGCTGCCCGCCAACACGCAGCCCTCGCCTTCTGGGACGCGGTCGTCGACGCGGCCGACTCGATCGTCTTCCGGCTGCTGTTCAATAGCCTGCGGAGCGCCTACGAGCCCGTGATCGAGGCGCTCGGCCCGGTGATGGAGGCAGAGGTGGACAACCTCGACGGTTATCGGGCCCTGGCCACCGCGATATCGGCAGCCGAGCCGGCGGAGGCGAAACAGGCAGCCGAGGAGCTCCTGCTCCCCGCCACCGAAGCCATCGGGCGGTTGCTCGCCCTGCTCGAACCAGCTGGCACCCCTGATGCCACCCCTGATGCCACCGAGGAGACCCGATGACGCGCCCCAGCCCCGAGATCGCAGCCCAGGCTCGCGAGCGCCTGGCGGTCGACGAGCAGCGGATCACCGGTGCCCGGCGTACCTCACAGAGCCTCGCCCAGGCCTGGCGTGCCTTCTGGCGTCATCCATCACCGTGGCTGATCGGCGGATTCTTGCTCGGCGCAGCGATCTGGCGTGCCGCTCAGTCAACCTTCAGCTTGACCGAACTGATCGTTCCGGTCGCGCTGGTGCTGCTGTTCCCGGTGATCGAGTGGCTGATCCACGTCTGCATCCTGCACTGGCGCCCCCGCACGGTGGGCAAGGTCGCCGTCGACTCGCTGCTGGCCCGCAAGCACCGCGCCCACCACGCGGATCCTCGGGTGCTTCCCCTGGTCTTCATCCCCTGGCAGGTCGAGCTTTGGCTGCTGCCGACGTACGTCGTGATCGCGCTCGTGGCCTTCCCCGAAGGCACTGCGGGTGCCACGTTCGTGCTTGCCGTGACGCTCTTGATGTTCACCTACGAGTGGGTGCACTACCTGGTGCACAGCGACTACCGACCGCGCTCAGGTGCCTTCAGGTCGGTGTGGCGCGCACACCGACTGCACCACTACAAGAACGAGCACTACTGGTTCACCGTGACGACCACGGGGACCGCCGACCGGCTCTTCGGGACCTGCCCCGATGCGGGCAGCGTCGAGATCTCCCCCACCGTGCGCCGGCTGCACGCGCTCGAGCAGGAGCGCTGAAAGGCGCTCAGCTCAGGGCCGAGCCCGCCTTGTAGTCGGCGAAGGAGGCGTTCCAGTCGCCGAAGCCGTTGTCCAGGGATGTTCCCCGGCCGGTGCCGACGTACTCGATGACGTCGCCGACGATGCTGTTGTCATAGAGCCAGCCGGCGTTGGCCGTGCTCAGGCCGGTGCAGCCGTGACTGACATTGGCGCTTCCCTGTGAGCCGACCGACCAGGGCGCTGCGTGCACGAACTCACCCGAGTAGGTCACGCGCATCGCGTACTCCACGTCGTCGAGGTCATAGCCATCGGCGCTGTTGGGATCGATCCCGATGGTCTCGGAGTTCATCCGCTTGTGACGGAACTTCTCCACGATCACCTTGATGCCGGAGCGGGTGGTGTACTTCGGCTGCTCCCCGGTGGTGATGGGGATGGTGCGCTGCAGCTTGCCGTCACGGAAGACGCGCATCTCATGGGTGTTCATGTCGACCTTGCTCACCATGGACCTTCCGACCTGGAAGTTGATCTCCCGGTCCTCTTGGCCATAGATGCCGTTGCCGGCCGGAACACCGCCGATGTCGGCCTTGACCGAAACCTGGGTGCCGGGCTGCCAGTAGGTCTTGGGACGCCAGTGCACCTCTTGCGAGCTCATCCAGTGGAAGGCTCCGACCTGGGCGGGCTTGCTCGTGACCGAGAGGTGACGTTCGATCGCTGCCCGGTCGGTGATCGCGATGTCGAAGCGCACGATCACCGGCATTCCCACGCCGACCGTCTGACCGTCTAGCGGCACGAAGCTGGCGTAGGTCTGCTCATCGAGGCTGAGAGCACGAGTGTGGAAGTTCGACCGATAGTTCTTCTGCACGCCCGCGTCGTCCTTGGCCAGCCCGGTCACCCGGTAGCGGCTGTCGGCGCTCAGCGTGCCTGTCGAGACCCAGCGGGTCTGGTCGGGCGAGAGCTTGCCCTCGACCTTGTTGCCCTCGGGTCCGTTGACGGCCACCTCGGAGAAGGTGCCTGCGGCCACCGTCACCTTGACCTTCTTGTCCAGCTCCACGTCTCGGCCGCCGGCCACGTTGCTCCGGATCTTCGCCGCCGACGTCGCGGAGACCGGCAATGAGGACCCCTGCGCGGAGGGCGTCGGCGTCGAC
>JBDSBU010000142.1:0-3351 GCA_039921445.1 Marmoricola sp.
CGGTCGATCATCTCCCGCAGGCGATCGAGGTCATGGATGCCGCCGAGATCGACGAAGACCTGGTCGCGCTGCCGATAGGCCAGCCCGCCCGCACCGTGGTGCCAGACACCTTCGGGCCGCGCCAGGAAGACGCCGTGCGGGTAGACCCGCAGCATCAGCTGCACCGGGTCGCCGGAGACGAACCACTGCGAGCCAGCGTCCGCGGCGACACTCTCCTCGTCGGCGACCTCGACCGGTCGCCACGCCGCACCGAAGATGTCGACGAACTCCAGGGGCGCCATTGCGAGCCGCGCAGCAAGCTGCGCGGACACGTCCCAGCCACCGTTCTGACCCGCCATAGCCGACTTCCCCCGAACCCTCGGGGCCACCCTAGGTCTGGGGACCACCACACCGCCATCACTCGTCACCACGGTGAGACGTTGCCCGACATTTCGAGTCCTAATCGTCGGAAATAATGGCATTGCCGGCGCACCACGACGCGGCGGTCTCCAGAAACAGGTCGTTGCCGGCGGGCTCACCGATGCTGACCCGGACGCCTTCACCCGCGAACGGCCGAACAGTCACACCTGCGGCCTCGGCCGCGGCTGCGAAACCAGCGGTGTCATCGATGCCCAACCACACGAAGTTGCCCTGCGCGTCAGGCACCGTCCAGCCCTGCTCACGGAGTCCGACGAGCACTCGCTCGCGCTCTGCGACGATCGCCTCGACACGCTCCAGCAGCGCCGGCTCGGCCGCGAGGCTGGCCACGGCGGCCGCCTGGGCCACGGTCGAGACTCCGAAGGGCAGCGCACAGGCACGCACCGCGCCCGCGACCTCCTCGTGGGCCACGAGATAGCCCACCCTCAGGCCCGCCAGTCCATAGGCCTTGGCGAAGGTGCGCATGACCGCGACGTTGGCGTGGTCGGCCTGCAACCCGAGCGCCTCCACAGGGTCCTCGCTCCGGACGAACTCCCGGTAGGCCTCGTCTACGACCACGAGCACGTCGCTGGGAACGCTGGCGACGAACTCGCGAAGCTCGGTGCCCGTGACCGAGGGGCCCGTCGGGTTGTTCGGCGTGCACACCACGACGACCTTGGTCCGGTCGGTCACGGCCGCGGCCATCGCGGCCAGATCGTGGCGACCCTCGGCGGTCAACGGCACCTGCACGGAGACCGCGCCGGCTGCCGAGACCGCGATCGGATAGGCCTCGAAGGAGCGCCAGGCATAGACGACCTCGTCGCCGGGATCGCAGAACGCCTGCAGCAGGTGGTAGAGCACAGCGACCGACCCGGTCCCGGCGGCAAGCCGCTGCGGGGGTACGCCGAGCCGGTCGGCCAGTGCGTCGTACAACGTCGTGTTGCCCATGTCGGGGTAGCGGTTCATCTGCTCCACCGCGGCCTGGGCCGCCTCCACGACCCCCGGGAGCGGAGGGTAGGGGTTCTCGTTCGAGGACAGCTTGAAGACCTGCTGCCCCGACCGCGGAGCCGGCGGGCGGCCGGCGACGTAGACGGGGATGTTCGCGACGGTGGCGCGGGGGCGGGGCGGGTTCTGAGAGCTCACCCGAGCACCCTAGGTGCAGGTCGCCCCCTACGCTGCAGTCCATGAAGCTCTTGACCTGGCTGGCAGTCAACGCCCTGGCGCTCGGTGCCGCTGTCTGGCTCTTCGACGGGATCACGCTCAGCGGGGGCGACGACACCGACCGCTTCGTGAAGCTGCTGATCGTGGGTGCGATCTTCGGTCTGGTCACCGCCGTGGTGCGCCCGGTGGTCGCCTTCGTCTCGTTGCCCCTGATCGTGCTGACGCTCGGGCTGATGCTGCTCGTGATCAACGCCTTGATGCTGATGCTGACCAGCAGGATCTCGGAGGCCTTCGGGCTCGGGCTGCACGTTGACGGCTTCGGGGTGGCGTTGCTCGGCTCGATCGTGATCTCGCTGGCCTCGATGGTCCTCGAGGCCGTGCTTCCCGACCGCGACCGGCGCTAGCGCATGCGACTTCCCCCGCCGAGCGGCTCGCCGTACCGGATCGCGTTCGTGTGCCTGGGCAACATCTGCCGCTCACCCATGGCCGAGGTGGTGCTGACTCGACTGGTCGAAGAGGCCGGACTGGCCGGCAGGGTCGAGGTCACCAGCTGCGGCACCGGCGATTGGCACGTGGGAGAACCGATGGACCCGAGGGCGGCGAGCCAGCTGGTCGCGTCGGGGTACGACGCCTCCGGCCACCGTGCGAGCCAGTTCGATCCCAGCTGGCTCGAGCGAGACCTTGTGCTCGCCATGGATGCCAAGAACCTTGCAGAGATCACCGATGGTCGCGGGGTCGACCAACAGGTACGGATGTTCCGCAGCTTCGACCCGCGCGTCTCCCCGGGAGCCGGACCGGCCGACCTCGACGTACCCGACCCGTGGTTCGGCGGCGACGACGGCTTCCGAGAGGTTCTGGACCTCGTCGAGCGCACCTGCCGGACGATCGTGGGCGAGCTCGAGGCGCTCGGACTCTGATCCTTCCTGGCGGTTCGGTCCGCCCGGGAGCACAGTGGGGCGATGACGCGGATGCCGGTGATCGCCGAGAGAGTCGAGCAGCTCCTCGGCCGGGCGGTCGTCGCCACCACCCCGGTAGCGGGTGGCGACATCTGCACCTCGACGCGCGCCCGGCTCAGTGACGGCTCCTCGGTGCTGGTCAAGACCCGCCCCGGCAGTCCTCCCGGGTTCTTCGAGGCCGAGGCCCGGGGGTTGCGCTGGCTCGCCGACCCCGAGGTGATCCACGTGGTCGAGGTCCGCGCCGTCCAGGAGGACTGCCTGGTGCTGGCCTGGATCGAACCCGGGCGACCGACTGCGGAGAGCGCGAGCGCCCTGGGAACCGGGCTCGCCCGACTGCACGCGAGCGGCTCCCCAGGGTTCGGGGCAGACCAGGAGGGCTTCATCGGGACCCTGCCGCTGCCCAACAGGACGGCGCCGTCCTGGCCCGCCTTCTACGCGACCAGACGGGTGCTGCCCTATCTCAAGCTGGCCTCGGACAGGGGCCACATCGAGCGTGACGACGTACGCGCGATCGAGGGCGTTCTCACCCGGATCGACGAGATCGCCGGCCCGGAGGAACCACCGGCCCGGCTGCACGGCGACCTGTGGTCGGGCAACGTGGTCTGGTCCGCGGACCGGTGCACCCTGATCGACCCGGCGGCGCACGGCGGTCACCGGGAGACCGACCTCGCGATGCTGACCCTCTTCGGCCTGCCGCACCTGCAGCGGCTCCTGGACGCCTACGACGAGGAGCATCCGCTCGCCCCGGGCTGGGAGGACCGTCAGCCGCTGCACCAGCTGTTCCCGCTGCTGGTGCACGCCGCGCTCTTCGGTGGGCTCTACGGCACCCGTTCCGGGG
>JBDSBU010000143.1:0-11614 GCA_039921445.1 Marmoricola sp.
CGCCTCGGGGCTGACCACCCTGCGACGGACGGCGGTCTCGGTGCCGACCTCCTGGCCGGTGGAGGTCGTCGCCCGCCCCTTGACCAGGCTGGGCGAGATGAATTCGCCGCCGTTGGCGAGGGTGTTCACGGCCGCGGCCATCTGCAGGGCGCTCACCGAGACACCCTGTCCGAAGGAGATCTGCGCCCGGCTCAGGGAGGACCAGACCGACGCCGGTGGGAGCAGTCCCCGGGTCTCTCCGATCAGGCCGACGTCGGTGCGTCGTCCCAGCCCGAACTTGTCGAGGTAGCTGCGCAGCTCCTCGTTGGTGAACTGGGTCGCGGCCAGCGCGGTGCCGATGTTGGAGGACCGCGCGATCACCCCGGCCATCGTGAGCTTGATGTCGCCGTGGTCGAACCAGTCCCCGATCTTCCGGTCCAGGACCGGCAGCTCGGCGGGCACCTTGATCCTGGTGGCGGGAGTGACCTTGCCGGCGTCGATCAGGCTGGCGGCGGTGAGCACCTTCTCCACCGAACCTGGCTCGTAGACGTCGGTCAGGGCTCGGCTGCGCAGGTTGTCGGTGGACGCCTTGCCCGGGAAGTTCGGGTCGTAGGTGGGGTAGTCGGCCAGGCTGAGCACCTCGCCGGTGCGTGCGTCGAGCACCACCGCGGCACCGTTCTCCGCGCCAGAGCCATCGACCGCCGTACGCAGCAGCCGTTGTGTGTACCACTGCAGGTCCCGATCGATGGTCAGGCTCAGGTCCTTGCCGTTGACCGGCTTGACGCGGCTGTTCTCACCCAGCGGGATCCGGTTGCCGCCACCGACCTCATAAGTCTCGGTGCCGTCCTTGCCTGCCAACATCTTGTTGAACGCACGCTCGAGGCCACCCGCGGGCTCGATCACACCCTCCGGATTCTTGTCCTCCCCCACGAAACCGAGCAGGTTCGCCGCCACGTCACCGGCCGGGTAGACCCTGAGCGGGTCGGTCCGGGTGTCGACCCCGACGAGCTCTCGGGTCCGGATCTCGGTCATCACCTTGCTGGCCAGTGTCGAGGGCACCCGCCTGGCGAGGTAGACGAACCGCGTCCCGCTCTTGGTCAGCTTGGCGAGAGAGTCGAAGTAGTCCAGGCCGAGCTCGTCGGCCAGGATCTTCGCGATCGCCTCGGCGTTGGGCGCGGTGCGAGTGGGGTCCGCAACGATCATCAGCCCGGCCACGGACTGGGCAAGAGGCGTGCCGTTGCGGTCGAGGATGCGACCACGCTCGGCCGGCAGCTCGATCGTGTCCAGGCCGGCCTCGGCCGCGCGCGTGGCATAGGAGCGCGAGTCGATCCCCTGGAGCTGGAAGAGCCGGGCGCCGAAGAGCGAGAGCAGCATCGCGATCAGGACCAGCCCGACCCGGAGGCGGACGTGCACGTTGCCACGCAGGTTGCGCTGGGATCGACTCAAGGCTTCGCTCCGGTCCTGGCCCGGCCGTTCGACGGGGCACTGGAGCCCTTCTTACCGGCTCGCGGCGGCCCAGCCTCGGAGGTTGAGCCGGTGTCGCGCGCCATGGTCTTGGGGCGCACCTTGATCACGATCGGCTTGGGCGCCAGCAGAGCGGGCTTCGGGGACGGCAGCGGGTTGATCCGCACCGCGTCGTTGGGTGTGGCCGTCGTGGGGTTTCCGAGCACCTTGCCGTCGGTGAGCGACACGAACGCCGGCTCCGCCGGCGGCACCATGCCGAGTCGCTTCGCGGCAGCCGCAAGCCGCTGCGGGTCCCGCAGCGCGTCGAGCTCCAGAGCGAGCGACTGCTCCTTGGCGCTGAGGGTGGAGACCTGGTCCTGCAACCGGGTGGCAGCGAAGGAGGACTGCTGCATGTTGGTGTTGAAGATCAGCAGGCCCACGACACCGGCTGCCAGCATCGTCAGCATCAGCACCACGAACGGCGTACGACCGGTCTCCGCTCGCGCCATCGAGCGTTGCGGCACCACGGTCAGGCGAGCCCGGTCCAGCGCCGCCTCGGCGAAGCGCGGCACCCGGCGTGCGCCTGCCCTGACTGGACTCATCAAAGTGCTCATGCGGCGGTGTCTCCCCGGTTGGTGTTGACGCGTTCGACGGCGCGCAGCCGGACCGAGGCTGCGCGCGGGTTCTCTTCGATCTCCTCAGCGGTGACCTTCTCGGCACCCCGCGTGAGGTTTCGCAGTGGAGGCTCGTGGCCGGCGGGCACGATCGGCAGGTCGTGGGGCACGCGGGAGGTGGTGCCGGCGACGAAGGCCCGCTTGACCAGACGGTCCTCGAGCGAGTGGTAGCTCATCACCACGACCCGGCCTCCGACCGCGATCGATTCGACCGCGGCAGGGATCGCGCTCCGCAGCACACCGAGCTCGTCGTTGACCTCGATCCGCAACGCCTGGAAGGTGCGCTTGGCCGGGTGCCCACCCGTACGCCGTGCCGGCGCGGGGATGGTGTCGCGGATCAGCTCCACCAGCCGCGCCGAACGCGTGAACGGCTCGACCTCGCGGGCCTTGACGACTGCGCGTGCGATCTGACGGGCGAACTTCTCCTCGCCGTAGTTGCGCAGCACCCTGGCCAGGTCGCCGGCCTCGTAGGTGTTGAGCACGTCGGCCGCAGTGAGCCCTTCCTCGTCGTTCATGCGCATGTCCAGCGGCGCATCCTCGGCGTAGGCGAAGCCGCGCTCGCGGACGTCGAGCTGCATCGAGGAGACCCCGAGGTCGAAGAGGATCGCCTGCACCGCAGGCAGCCCGAGCCTGGAGAGGACATCGGGGATCTCGTCGTAGACCGCGTGCACCAGGCTCACCCGGTCCCCGTAGGCAGCCAGCCGCTCCCCCGCCAGCGCGAGGGCATGCGGGTCTCGGTCGATGCCGACCAGGTGCGCCTCGGGGCAACGCTCCAAGACGGCCTCGGTGTGCCCACCGAGGCCCAGGGTGGCGTCGATCATGACGGCACCCGGCTGCTGGAGCGCAGGCGCCACCAGCGCGACGACCCGGTCGAGCAGGACCGGGACGTGGGTGGGCGTGGGCATCGGGCCTAGCTCCCCAATCGGGTCAGCACCAGGAGGAGCACCGCGACGCCGCAGGAGGCGAGAGCCGAGAAGCACATCACCGCGAGGCCGTCGCGCACGTCATGACGCACGCGGCGGGCAGGTGTGGCGATCAGGCTGCCGCTCATCGGTTTCGACCCCCATAAGAAGTGTTCCGGCACGTGCTCGGTGGATGTGGCCGGAACGGTGCGGTGATGGTGATCGCAGAGCCAGGTTCTCCGTCCGCTCGACCCTTGGAGGAGACCTTCTGGCACCGGGGAAGGTGCGCCAGACGGTCATAGAGGGAGCGGACGCGAGCCTCGCCCTGCGATCACCTGTGTTGAGTTGTTGGTGCGGTCCGGCCAGGAGGCCGTTCAAACGTGGTTCAGAATCCGGTTCAGAATCCGGGGAAGATCTCTTCCTGCAGGTTCGCGAAGGCCTGTTCCTTGTCGGCGGTGTAGGTCGTCCAGGCCTGGGGCTCCCAGACCTCGATCCGGTCGTAGACCCCGATCACCACGGCGTCCCGACCGAGACCGGCGTACTCCCGAAGCTCGGGGGTGATGGTGATCCGGCCCTGTTTGTCGGGCACCTGCTCGGAGGCCAGCGCGAACAGCATCCGGCCGTAGGCACGCAAGCGGCCGTCGGTCTGGGAGGCGTTCTTGAACTTCTCGGCGTAGACCTCGAAGTCGGACTGGGTGCGAACGTCGAGAGCGTGCTCTTGACCTCTGGTGATCACCAGGCCCTCCTTCATGTCGTCTCGGAACTTCGCCGGGAGGAAGAGCCGGCCCTTCTCGTCGAGCTTGGGGGTGTAGGTGCCGGAGAACATTGCGCCCCCACCTCCACCAGACCTCGCCCCACCGGCTTGCCTGCTTCCTCCACTGCGCTCCACTTTACTCCACTTCCCTCCCCCGTCAACCACATTGTGTCCACTTCTCTCCCTTTTTCGCCACGTACGCCGCCACTTCCCGCCCCGCCCCCGCGGTTGGACCCGACTACGGCACGGCCAGGCGGTGGGGGTGTGCGCTGCCCAGCGATGAGGAACACTGGCCCCAGGGGTCCGACGGGAGCGCACCAGACCAGGCCGGACCCGGAACTGAACCGAGGGTGGGGGAAAGTGGGGCGAGCCGGTGCTCGGTGAGTCAGAAGGCGCAGGCGGCAGCGGCGTGGACGCAGTGCAGGCCGTCGCCGAGCGGATCGCCGCCAACGTGGCCACGGTGATCGAGGGCAAGCCCGAGATCGCCCGCTCCGCCCTGGTGGTGCTCCTCGCCGGTGGTCACCTGCTGATCGAGGACGTCCCGGGTGTCGGCAAGACGATGTTGAGCAAGGCGCTGGCCCGGTCCATCGACTGCACCGTCCGACGGATCCAGTTCACCCCCGACCTGCTGCCCTCCGACGTCACCGGGGTCTCGGTCTTCAACCAGGACACCCGCCAGTTCGAGTTCCGCCCCGGGGGCATCTTCGCCAACGTGGTGGTCGGCGACGAGATCAATCGGGCCAGCCCCAAGACGCAGTCGGCGATGCTGGAGTGCATGGAGGAGGCGCAGGTGACCGTCGACGGCACCACCTACGCCCTGGAGTCGCCGTTCATGGTGATCGCAACCCAGAACCCGATCGAGATGGAGGGCACCTACGCCCTGCCCGAGGCCCAGCGCGACCGGTTCATGATGCGGCTCTCCATGGGTTACCCCGTCGAGCTGGCCGAGATCGCGATGCTCAGCGCCCGTGAGGGGTTCAATCCCCTCGAGGATCTCGAGCCGGTCACGGACGCCGCCGAGGTGCGCAAGCTGATCGACGTCACCGCGCGAGTTCATGTCGCCCCTGCCGTGCAGCAGTACGCCGTCGCGCTCTCGACCGCGACGCGTCGCTCCCCTGACCTGCGCCTGGGTGCCTCCCCCCGTGCGACGCTCCACCTGGTCCGTGCCGCGAAGTCGTGGGCGGCCATGCAGGGCCGGGAGTACGTCCTTCCGGACGACGTGCGCGACCTCGCGCCGCAGGTCCTGCCGCACCGGTTGCTGCCCACCGTGGAGGCGACGATGAGCGGGCGGCATACGACCGACGTGGTGGCGCAGGTCCTCGCCCAGGTGCCCGTCCCAGGTCCGACCCCGCGCTAGGCCCTGACCATGCGCGATCTGACCATCAGGGGACGATGCTTCCTCGCAGCAGGTCTCGCTGCGATCGTGAGCGGCGTCCAGGTCGGCGAGCGGGACTTCGTCCAGCTCGGGCTGCTCGCACTCTTCGTGCCGCTCGGTGCGTGGCTGGTGCTCCGCCGCACCGATCGTGAGCTGTGGGTGCGCCGCGAGATCGAGGCCGCCCGGGTGGAGGTCGGCAGCACCACCGAGGTGGTGGTGAAGGTGGGCCGATCCGGTGTCGCACTGGGACGGCGAGCCGGAGCACTCGTGCTCGAGGAGCGACTGCCCGAGGGGCTCGGGCAGCCTCCCCAATTCGTGGTCGAGTCGTTGAGCAGCGGCGAGCCCACCAGGCTCGACTACCGGATCCGGGCCGAGCAACGAGGGCGCTTCCCCATCGGGCCGATGCACGTGCGAGTCGCCGACCCGACCGGCATGGTCGACCTGCACCAGGTGCTGCCGTCCACCACGACGATTCTGGTCACGCCGCGCACCGAACCCTTGCCTGCGCTCTCGCTCACCGGCCGTTGGTCCGGCGCCGGCGATCACCGCACCCGTGACCTGCTGGGCAGCGGCAGCCCTGACGTGACCATCCGCGAGTACCGGGTCGGCGATGACCTACGACGGGTGCACTGGCCCAGCAGCGCGCGAGTCTCCCAGCTGATGGTGCGTCGCGAGGAGCAGCAGTGGCAGTCCCGCTGCACCCTGCTGGTGGACAACCGCCGCCGCTCCCATCGCGGTCACGGCCAGGCCTCGTCGCTGGAGACAGGGGTCAGCGTGGCAGCGTCGTTGACCCGGCACCTGGTCGGGCAGGACTTCGACGTGCGCCTGATCAGTGCCACCGGCGACGCCTCGACGCACGGCCGGCACCTCGGGGACCAAGGCGCCGACCTGTCGCGCCAGCTGGAACGGCTGGCGCTGATGGGGTTGAGCAGAGTCGACCAGCTCGACACCCGCTGGGTCGACGAGCGCCAGCAGGGGGGCATGCTGCTGGCCGTGCTGGGCCACCTCGATCGCGTCGACCGAGAGTTCCTTGCGGGGCTGGCCGCAGCCGGCGCGGCGGCGTACGCCGTGGTGCTCGACGTGGAGGGGTGGGACCGGCACAGCACCGACGCTCCACCGGCAACCGAGTGGCTGCGCAGCCACGGATGGAAGGCCACCACGTTGCGTCGAGGCGAGCCGCTCACACCCTCCTGGCTGGAGCTCGCTAGATGATCGCGGGGAAAGCCAGCCCAGCGCCGCTCCGATGGTTCGTGCCGGTGCTGGGGCTGCTGACCGGCTGGGCCGCGTTGTTCTCCTGGAGCGGGATGGTCACCGCACCCTCGCGCTACCTGATCGCCACCTTGGCGATCGGCTCACTGGTGGTCGCCCTCGGTCTGGGCCTGCGCCGACTGGGCGCGCCGGCGTACGTCGTGGCGGGCGCACAGGTGTTGCTGACGCTGCTCGTCCTCGACACGGTGACTGCGGGTGCCGAGGCCTGGTTGGGCGTGGTCCCCACCTGGGCCTCGGTGAAAGCCACTGCCTTCGCGATCTACGACGGCGCTGCCGCGATGAACTACTACGCCGCCCCGGTGAGCCAGAACGTGTCACAGACCCAGGCGTTCCTGACGGCGTGCGGGATGCTCGTTCTGCTCTCCATCGAGGCGTTGGCCACGTGGGCGAGGCGGCTCCCCCTGGTTGCGCTGCCGATCCTGGTGACGCTCAGCGTCCCGATCACGATCCTGGACGCCCGCCTGTCGCCGTTGGTGTTCATCACCACCGCACTGCTCTTCCTGCGTCTGCTCGGCCTCAACGGCGATCCGCTCACGAGCACCAAGTCCTCGCCCCTGCTCTGGACGGTCTCGTCGGCGGCCGTGATCGCGGCGCTCCTGCTCGCACCACTGGTGCCGGTCACCAACCTGCTGGGAGGTGCTGGCGCTGGCGGATCGGGTGCCGGCCCAGGTGGCAGCTTCTCGACGACCACGGTCAACCCGTTCATCCGGCTCCGCCGGGACCTGGTGGAGCAGACCAACACCCCGATGCTCTACGCCACCACGAACTCCAAGGACGAGGACGCCGGCTATCTGCGCACGACCGTGCTCGATGAGTACGACGGAGACTCGTGGCGCCCTTCCAAACGTCAGTTGCCGCCGGAGAACAATGCCAACGGCGACTTCCCCGCCCCTCCCGGCCTGGGGCCGGCCCTGGGTGGCCGCCTCGCCGACTGGGACTTCGAGTTCGCCCCCGGCTTCGGAACCAACTGGCTGCCGTTGCCCTACCCCGTGCGCTCGGTGAAGGTGCCCGGCGTCTGGCGCTACGACAGTCGGACCCTGGACGTGGCGTTCCTCGGCGGAGGCCCGCGCACGGGGCTTTCCTACAGTGCGATCGCTTTCACCCCGACCACAACATCGGAGACCCTGAAGGACACCGTCATCGCACCGGCCTCGGTCCGCAACGCCTGGACCAAGCTCCCAGCCAACCTCCCCGCTGTCCTCACGGAGCGAGCTCGTGAGGTCACTCGCGGCGCCAAGGGCAACTACGAGAAGGCAGTGGCCCTGCAGGACTGGTTCCGCAGCAAGGGTGGTTTCGAGTACTCCCTGGACCAGCGTGAGGGCTCCGGCAACGAGCTGCTCGCCGCGTTCGTCACCGACGATCGGGTCGGCTACTGCGAGCAGTTCGCCGCGGCCATGGCGACGATGGGCAGGATCTTGGACATCCCCTCGCGGGTCGTGGTCGGCTTCCTCGACGGAACCGAGGAGGAGGACGGCCGGCTGCTCTACACCAGCGATGATCGGCACGCCTGGCCCGAGATGTACTTCTCCGGCGTCGGTTGGGTCCGGTTCGAGCCCACCCCGGGTCAGCGCACCGGCGCCTCACCGACATGGACCCGCCAGAGCGCCGACCAGACCGATCCCCGCGTGAAGCCGAGTCCGACGCTCGCACCGGTCCCCCGCAGCGTTCCTCGCGACACGGCCTCTGCCGAGAGCGCGGCTTCCGGCTCCGGCTGGAGGATCCCGTGGCAACCCCTCGCCGGGCTCGGTGTGCTGGTGCTGCTCGTGCTCACGCCGGCCGGCGTACGTCGAGGCCAACGGCGCCGCCGGTTGGCTGGCACCGACCTGCACCGGCTCTCCGAGGGAGCCTGGGAGGAGCTTCGCGCGACAGCGCTCGACCTGGGTCTGGAGTGGCCCGAGCATCGCTCCCCCCGCGAGCAGGCGCGCTCGGTGATCGGACAGGTTCCTGCGGCACAGGAGGAGGTTCGTTCTCTGAAGGTGCTGCTCACCGACGTCGAACGAGGGCGCTATGCCGGCACCACCACGACCGACGCGGACCCGGACGCGCACGCGGTGCTGCGCGACCGGACGACGGAGACGGTGGGGTCCTGGCGCCGGCAGATGCAACGCAGCGTGGATCGCAAGCGCAGCTGGCGTGGACGAGTGTTGCCCGCGTCGTTGCTGCGCCGTCGCTGACCTACGAGCGATCCGCTCGGCGATCGGTGCGGGCTCCAGATCGGGGTGGGGTTCCGTGGCCCTGGCTGGTCAGTGATCGGCTTGGTCAGTAACCCTGGTTGCGACGGCGCTCCCAGCGCTGTTC
The DNA here is from genome assembly GCA_039921445.1 of Marmoricola sp. Classification (GTDB taxonomy): domain Bacteria; phylum Actinomycetota; class Actinomycetes; order Propionibacteriales; family Nocardioidaceae; genus Marmoricola. The sequence continues at coordinate 8,695 of JBDSBU010000143.1, forward strand.
CATGCGCTGGATGAAGGTGCCCTGCTTGCCGGCACCTCGGGCTGGACCCGCCGAGCGTCCGGGACGGCGCAACCGGCGTGCCTTGCCAGTCCTGCTGGACCTGCCGGACTTGCCGGACTTGCCGCCGTCGATCACGTCGAAGCGTTGTGGGTGGTCGTCGAAGTCGAAGAGCGCGTCGGTGGGGTGGCTCTGGGTGGGAGCGTGCCGTCCGTGCCACGAGGCCAGACCGATGGTCGCCGAGGCAAGCATCACCACGAAGCCGAGGATCCCCAGCCAGGTCATCTGGGCGACGGCGCCGGCCATCAACATGGCGATGCCGACGGCGAAGGCGGCCCCAGCGGTGACGGCGCGCATCCGAACCGCGCGTTCCAGAGTGCTGCCGCGCAGAGTGGAGACGAACTTGGGGTCCTCTTGGGCAAGGGCCTGCTCCATCTGCTCGAGCAGACGCAACTCCTCCTCGGAGAGCGGCACGGTTCCTCCCGCGTTGAAGTGTTCCCTCTTGAGAGTCTAGGCAGGCGACGGTGAAGTCGGTAGGCGGGGCCGAGAAATAACGGCACCAATTGCCCAGCGCTCCCGGCTGGTCTATCCACCGGACGGGCGTCCTGCTGGTCCGGGAACCTTTCAAGGACGCTCCCCGATGAGCAGCGTGGCAGGCCGCACGGCTGCGCCACCGAATCGTCGGACGGCGGCATCACCAGCGCGGTCGACCTCCTCCCATCCGCGCGCACGTGCCCCGATCAGGAGCTGACGCTGGACCTGCTCCCGGGGGACGAGCCCCTCCACCCGCACCCCCACCAGTCGGATCCGGGCACGTTGCAGGCCCAGCGCGTCGTAGAGAGCCGCCGTGGTGGCATGGATCTCGCCGGTCACGTCGGTGGCGTCTCCCAAGGTGCGGGACCGAGTCAGGGTGGTGAAGTCGGCGAACCGCACCTTGAGGGTGACCGTGCGTCCGGCGACCCCCGCGACACGCATCCGGCGCGCCACCTTGGCCGAGAGCCGGAGCAGCTCGCGCATCACCACCGCACGGTCGTCGGTGTCACGGTCGAAGGTCTCGTCGGCCCCCATGCTCTTGTCGGGCTCGTGGGTGGCCCGTCGAGGAGTGAGCGTGCGCCGGTCGGTGCCCCACGCGAGGTGGTGCAGCTGGGCGCCGAGGGCCATGCCCAGAGCACGCTGCAGGGTCGCTGGAGGCGTGTGGGCAAGCTCTCCGACTGTGAACAGTCCGAGACGATGCAGCTGGTCGCGGGTCTTCTCCCCCACTCCCCACAGCTCCCCGACGTCGAGCGGGTGCAAGAACCTGGTCACCTCCCGCGGAGGTACGACGACCACGCCGTCGGGCTTGGCCCGACGACTGGCCAGCTTGGCCACCGAGACCGAGGCAGCCACGCCGACCGAGCAGGTGATCCGCTGCTCGTCGGAGACCCGGGCCCGGATGTGCTCAGCGATGCCCAACGGACTGCCCAGGCGCCGCGCGGCGCCCGAGACGTCGAGGAACGCCTCATCGAGGGAGACCGCCTCCACCACCGGGGTGATCTGTCGAAAGATCTCCATCACAGAGGAGGACACCATCTCGAAGGCGTCGTAGTCAGGAGCGAGCACCACCGCCTCGGGACACATCCGTCGTGCCCTGGTCATCGGCAGTGCCGAGCGGACGCCGTAGCGGCGGGCTGGGTAGTTGGCCGCCAGCACCACGCCCCGGTGTCCGCCGCCCACGATCACCGGCAGCTCCACCAGCTCGGGACGGTCCCGGATCGCCACCGAGGCGTAGAAGGCATCCATGTCAACGTGCAGGATCGGGCAGTCCCGCGAGAGGTCAGGTCGCAGACCTGCACGGCCGCTCACAGGCCGGTCCTCTGGCCGGCCCTCTGGCCGGTCCTGCGGCAGGTCGAGGAATCAACAGGTGGCGATGACGTGCAGCTGGCCAGCGATGGTGAGGTACTCGGGACGCTGCGCCACGGCGCGCTCGAGCTCCAGCAGGGCCGCACCCGCACCAGGCTCGACGTCGAGCAACGAGGAGGGCACCAAGTCGGAGAAGACCCGGATTCCGTGGATGGACCGGGTGCTGAAACCGGCGTCGCCGAGCAGGCCGGTGATCTCCTCCGCGGTGAACCTGTGCTCTCCCTGCCCAGGGCCAGGAGTTGGGCCAGGAGTTGGGCCAGGAGTTGGGCCAGGAGTTGGTCCAGAAGTCGACCCAGAGATCGGTCCAGAGGTCGGTCCGGCCTCGAGCATGGCCAGGGCCTGTTGGAAGTGGCCAGCCATCGCCCGGGCCAGGACTGCAGCGTGCCGCTGGCTGACCAGCAACGAGAGCGCCCCTCCGGGCCGCAACACCGAGGCGATCGTGGCCAGCGCGACCGCGGGATCCTCCACGAGTCCGAGCACGCCGTGGCAGAGCACCAGGTCGGCACCGTCGACGGGCACGAGATCGCGCAGGTCGCCGAGGTCTCCTTGCAACCCGGTGACCCGGTCGGCCACACCTTCGTCCTCGGCTCGCCGTACGAGCGCTGCAAGAGCGTCCGGGCTGGGGTCGATGACGGTGACCCGATGACCCTGCTGGTCCGGACCACCGAGTCCGGCGACCCTGACCGCGATGCCACCGGTGCCGCCCCCGATGTCGAGCACCACCTGCTCGCCGCCCTGGGTCTTGGCATCGGGGGTCGAGCTGTCTTCGAGCAACGCGCGCACGGCGTCCCAGACGACCGCGGTCCGGACAGCGGTACGTCGTTCCAGCGGTCGCTCCATGGGCGCCAGCCTAGGGGGTCGGCAGTTCTCATCCCGCGCTCCCCGGGCTGCGGTGCCACAGCTTTCGGGCCACGTCGCCGGTGACCGTCCCCGTGGACCCTCCGGCCGGCTTGATGTCGGCGTACGGCGACATCCGGAACCCGCTGGTGTGCACCATCACCCGGCTCGGCCCCGGAGGCGACCC
>JBDSBU010000144.1:0-7602 GCA_039921445.1 Marmoricola sp.
CATCAACCGCAGCTTCGCTGACCGTTCCGCCGAGTACGAGCCGGTGGGTGACCTCGTCGAGGGCAGCTGGAACCCGAAGGACAAGGACTACGACTCCCTGGCGACGTGGGCCGTGGACGACAAGCACGACACCGTCCGGATGCGGATCCCGTGGTCGATGCTCGGGTTGGCCGACCCCTCCTCGCGCAGCGCTTTGGGCGAGGGCCGACCCGCGCCGTTGGTGACCATTCCGGGGATCGTCTTCGACGTCACGGCCCAGGGGTCCACCGAACGTCTCGACTTCACCTGGCCCACCTGGACCCGGGTCTCCTACGTCCAGCGCATCAAGGCGGGCGCCATCCAGCTCGAGAAGGCCTACCGCGACCTCGCACCCTGAACCCTGCCACTGACTCGGGCCGACCGGCGTTGCCCCGCTGGATGTGTGTTCAGGGCGCTCTCACCGCTGGCAACGCCGGTCCGTGCGCCGTCTGGCCCCTGACCCCTTGACTTAGTTCAGGACTCGTATAAAGTCTGTCACATGCCTCTGGTCCTTGGTGTCGACTCCTCCACCCAGTCCACCAAGGCCGTCCTGGTGGACGCTGCTGACGGCACCGTGGTCGAGCAGCGCACCGCTCCTCACCCCCCCGGCACGGCCGTGGATCCGCGAGCCTGGCTTCGGGCGATCGACGACGCGGCTGGTCCGCTGCTCTCCCGAGCCAGCGCCGTCGCCGTGGGCGGACAGCAGCACGGCGCGGTGATGCTGGACGCCGACGGTGAGCCGGTCCACGACGCCTTGCTCTGGAACGACCTGCGCAGCGCCGACGCTGCGGTCGAGCTGGTCGCGGAGCTTGGTGGCCCACAGGCTGCGGCGGACCTCACCGGCAGCGTGCTGAACGCCTCCTACACCGTCACCAAGCTGCGCTGGTTGCGCGACCACGAACCCGAGGCCGCTGTCCGGGTGCACCGGGTGCTGCTGCCGCACGACTACCTGACCTGGCACCTGACCGGGCGCGCCGCCGGCCCCACCACGGACCGAGGAGACGCATCCGGCACCGGCTACTTCGACACCCGCCACGGAGTGTGGCTGCCGGCCCTGCTCGAGCAGGCCCTGGGTCACGGCGCCGAGGTTCCTCGCGTTGCTGGGCCGAGCGAGGTCGTCGGTGAGTGCGACGGCGTGCGAGTGGCGCCAGGCACCGGCGACAACATGGCTGCGGCCCTCGGACTCGGGCTGCGGCCAGGTGATGTGGCCGTCTCGATCGGCACCTCCGGTGTCGCCTCCACCGTCGCTGCGGAGGCCGCGGCCGACGGCACCGGTGCGATCGCTGGCTTTGCCGATGCCACCGGCCGGTTCCTCCCGTTGGCGTGCACCGTCAACGCCGCCCGGATCCTCGAGCTGGCCTGCCGTCTGCTGGGAGTCGACAACGACGAGCTGGCCGCGCTCGCGCTGGAGTCGGTTCCCGGCGCCCACGGCCTGACTCTGCTGCCTTACCTGGACGGCGAGCGGACCCCCAACCGGCCCGACGCCTCCGGCACCCTGCACGGCCTGACCTCCGCGACCACCCGCGCCGACCTCGCCAGAGCACACGTCGAGGGCCTGTTGTTCAGTCTCGCCGACGCCGTCGACGCCCTCGCCCTCGTCACCGGTCAGCGGGCCGAGCACCTGCAGCTGATCGGTGGCGCGGCCCGCAACCCCGCCGTACGAGCCCTCGCACCGGCAGTGTTCGGCGTGGCCGTCTCGCTGCCCGACCCCGGGGAGTACGTCGCCCTGGGTGCTGCCCGACAGGCGGCCTGGGCACTCTCGGGCAACGCCGAGCCTCCGGAGTGGCCGACCTCGACCACACAGCTTCCAGACGGGCCCTCCCTTCCCGGGCTCCGTGACGACTACGCCCTCCTGCGCAACCGCACCACCGACTGGACCCGACGAAAGGCAACCCGATGAACGACTTCAAGCCCACCCCCGAGGACAAGTTCTCCTTCGGCCTCTGGACCGTGCAGTACGCCGGCCGCGACCCGTTCGGAGACCCGACGCGGGCGCCGATGGACCCCGTGCGCGCCGTGGAGAAGCTGGCCGAGATCGGTGCCTACGGCGTGAACTTCCACGACGACGACGTGGTGCCGTTCGGCAGCGACGAGGCCGAACGCACCCGCATCCTCGATCGGTTCCGCAAGGCCCTGGCCGAGACCGGCATGGTGGTCACCACGGCGACCACGAACCTGTTCTCGCACCCGGTGTTCAAGGACGGGGGCTTCACCTCCAACGACCGCGACGTGCGCCGCTTCGCCCTGAAGAAGGTGATGCGCAACATCGACCTCGCCGCCGAGCTCGGGGCGAAGACCTACGTCGCCTGGGGTGGCCGCGAGGGCGCCGAGTCGGGTGCCGCCAAGGACGTGATGGCTGCGCTCGACCGCTACCGAGAGGCGTTCAACGTGCTCGGGGAGTTCGTCACCGACCGCGGCTACGACCTGCGCTTCGCGATCGAGCCCAAGCCCAACGAGCCCCGCGGCGACATCCTGCTGCCCACGATCGGGCACGCGATGGCGTTCATCGAGACCCTTGACCGCCCCGAGCTGGTCGGGGTCAACCCCGAGATCGGGCACGAGGAGATGGCAGGGCTCAACGCTGCCGCGGGCTACGCCCAGGCGATGTGGCAGGGCAAGCTCTTCCACATCGACCTCAACGGTCAGCACGGCCCGAGGTACGACCAGGACCTGCGCTTCGGTGCCGGCAACGTGCGCGGTGCGTTCTGGGTGGTCGACACCCTCCTCGCCGGTGGGTACGACGGCCCGGTGCACTTCGACTTCAAGACCCCTCGCACCGAGGACGACCACGGCGTGTGGGTGGCGGCCGAGGCCTGCATGCGCAACTACCTGATCCTGCGGGACAAGGCGCAGTCGTTCCGGGCCGACCCGGAGGTGCAGGCTGCGCTGGCCGACTCCCGGCTCCCCGAGCTCGCCGTACCCACCCTCGCCGAAGGCGAGACCTGGGCCGAGATCGAAGCCGCCCCCGCGCCGGACATCGAGGCGATCGGGGAGCGCGGCATGGCCTTCGAGCGCCTCGACCAGCTCGCCCTCGAGCACCTCTACGGGCTGCGCGCCTGACGGTGCCCCAGGACGCCGGCCCTGCGGCCACCGACGAGGTACGTCGACGCAACAGTGCAGTGCTCCTGCGGCTGCTGCGCGACGACGGGCCGCTCAGCCGCGCCGACCTGGCCCGTCGCTCAGGGCTGGCGAAGGCCACGATCGGGGCCATCGTCGCCCAGCTCCAGGAGCAGGGCGCGGTGGCCGAGGGCGCGGTGGAGTCCGGCGGCCTCGGACGGCCGAGCACTCCGCTGCAGCTCGCCGGCCAGGAGTTGGCGGGCCTGGGAGTCGAGATCAACGTCGACTACGTGGCGCTGACGGCGCTCGACCTCGCCGGACGTGAGCTGTCCTTCGTCGAGCGCGCGGTCGACGGTGCCCGTCCGGGGCCGGACGACGTCCGCCGGCTGGTGCGCGAGGAGGTGACGGCTCTTTCGAGCCGCGGGATCGACCTCCTGGGCATCACCGTGGCCGTACCTGGCTTGATCGACCGTCGCCGTGGCCTGGTGGTCGACGCCCCCAACCTGGGCTGGAACGACCTGCGACTTGCGGAGATCCTCTCGACGGAACTGGGTGGTCGGGTGCCGGTGGCGGTGGACAACGACGCCAACTGCGCAGTCCGCGCCGAGAGCCTGCGCGGTGTCGCGACCGGCGTCGAGGACTTCATCTACCTCACTGGCACCGTCGGCCTCGGCGCAGGGATCCTGTCCGCGGGCCAGGTGCTTCGCGGGTCCCGCGGGCTCGCCGGCGAGGTGGGGCACCTCCGCGTCGGCTCCGCGCGTCATCGCTGCGCCTGCGGCCGCACGGGGTGCTGGGAGGCAATGGTCGGCCTGCGCGCGCTCGTCGAGGCCACCGGAGTCACCGTCGAGCACGGCGAGGATCCGGTGACGTACGCCGAGCGAGTGGCCGTGATCCCAGGCGCCCGACGCGGCTTGCTCCGCATCGGTGAGGCACTCGGGCGCGGAGTGGCACAGCTGGCCGTGACACTCGATCCGGGCATGGTGGTGCTCGGCGGCTCGTTCGTGCCGCTCGGAGAGGTGCTGGTCCCGGCTGTCGAGGCGGCACTGGCCGAGGCCTTCACCGGCCCGGGCTGCGTGGTCGCACTCAGCACGCTCGGCCTGCATGCCGCCTCGGTCGGCGCGGCAGTCGACGCACTCGACGACATCTACGCAGGGCGCCGGGCGCTGCCTGTTTGAACGCTGCCTGCCTGAACGCTGCCTGTTTGAACGCTGCCTGCCTGAGCGCTGTCGGTCAGGGTGGCGACGGCGCCGTCCGCCAGCGCCAACGTCGCGACCGGGTCCTGCAGCAGGTCGGTGAAGGCCAGCTCCGCGGCACCAACGAGCACGGAGTCCCCGCCCAGCCCGGGCAGCACGATCTGGGCCTCCTCGGCAGCAGGGCCCATGGCCCAGTCCCTCATCGCCAGCAGCACCTCGTCCTCCACGAGCGGGAACACCTGGCGCAGCACGCCGCCGAGCACCACCATCTCGGGGTTGAAGAGGTTCACCAGTCCACCGAGCCCCAGGCCGAGCGAGCGACCGAGGCGCCTGAGCTCGGGGGTGGGCGTCGTTCCCGGCTTGAGGTATTCCGAGAGCAGGTGCATCCGGTCCTCAGGGCACCCGACGGCCGCAGCCACCGCGTGCGTCCCGATCTCGGTCTCCCAACAGCCGACGTTGCCACAACGACACCGCCTTCCCCCCGGGTTGAACGGCTGGTGTCCGATCTCGCCCGCATAGCCGCTGGCACCCATCATCGGGGCACCGCCCACGATCACGCCGCCGCCGACGCCCACGTCGCAGGAGAGGAAGATCAGGTGCGAGAGCCGCCGCGCGGCACCTCGGGTGTGCTCGGAAAGTGCCCCGAGCGCCGCGTCGTTGCCCAGGTGGACGGGCAGGTCCGGGCCGAGATGGGCGCGCAGCAGCCGGGTCAGCCCGACGTCGTTCCAGCCGAGGTTGGGCGCGAACCTGACCAGCCCGGCGTCGTCGGCGACCACGCCCGGCACAGCCACACCGACCCCGACCAGCCGGGCATCAGGGGTGACCGTCCCGAGCATCGCGCGCATCATCTCCACCAGGGTGGCCACGACGCTCTCGGGGTCGCGCTGCAGCGGGGTCGCGGTCGACATCCGGTCCAGCAGCCGCCCACCCAGTCCGACGCGGGCGACCTCCATCGTCTCCACCCCGAGCTCGGCCGCCAAGACGAACACCGACTGCTCGATCGGATCGACATCGATGCTGGGTCGGCCCGCGCCCACCCGCCGTCCTGCACCGGCCTCGGGCTTGGATTGCCTGACCGCCCCGAGATCCTCCAGCTCGCGGACGAGGTCCGCGATCGTGGAGCGGTTCAGTCCCATCCGCTCGGTCAGCTGCGCCCGGGAGACACCGCCGGAGCGGTGCACATGTCCCAGCAGCGTTGCGAGGTTGTGCTGGCGCACGGCCTCCTGGTTGGTGCCGGTGCCACCGAGGCGCCGGTCGGCCATGATCAGGTCCCTGTGGCAGACCGGCGGCGACGAGAGATCGCATCGACCGAGGCGGCCAGCAACAGGACGCTGCCGGTGATGATGTAGTTGATGTAGGCGGACTGGTTCAACAGCCCCAACCCGTTGTCGATGGTGGCGATCACCAGGCCACCGATCACCGCGTCGCGGATCCTGCCCTTGCCTCCGAAGAGGCTGGTGCCACCGATGACCGCGGCGCCGACGGCGTAGAGCAGCACGTTCCCGCCACCGGAGCCCGCGGACACCTTGCCGTCGTAGGACGCAGTGATGATGCCGCTCACCGCCGCCATCGTGGAGCAGATCACGAAGGCCGACATCCGCAGACGGTCGACGCTGATGCCGGCACGACGTGCGGCCTCGGCGTTGCCTCCCACGGCGTACATGTGCCGACCGTAGGAAGTGCGGCTGAACACGAAGGTCCAGAAGATCAGCAGCGCCCCGACCACGAACACCGCATAGGGGATGCCCGCGATCTGGAAGGACGCCACCCGGCTTCGGTTCTGGCTGAGCACGGCGGTCGCGATCAGGATCACCGCCACCAGGGCGAAGAACTTGACCAGGAGCAGGGAGGTCGGCGGTCGCTGGAGGTTCTTCGCGGCAAGTCGGGACTGACGCAGCATCAGCATGCCGCCGTACGCCGCCAGCAGGGCGATCACCACGATCCAGCCCATCACCACCGGCATCGACTTGATCGTGATTCCGCGAAGGACCTCGTCACGGACCGGCACGGTGCCGCCGAGTCCGATCAGCTTGAGGATCACGCCTTGGAGCGCGAGGTAGAAGGCCAAGGTGACCACGAACGACGGGATCCCGAGCTTGGCGACCAGGCTGCCGATCAGCAGGCCCACGAAGGCGCCGACGACAAGCCCGATCAGCACCGCGAAGACCCAGTGGGTCCCACTGCGGTCGATCTGCACGGCCGTGAAGCCCGCGGCCATGCCGCCGGTGACACCGGCGGAGAGGTCGATCTCGCCGACCAGGAGCACTGGGATCAGACCCATGGCCAGCACCGAGATCGACGCGGCCTGGGTCATCAGGTTGGCGATGTTGAGCGCGCCGGTGAAGGAGTCGGGCCGCAGTGCGGAGAAGACGATGAACAGCGCGACCAGGCCGAGGACGGCCGGCAGGGCGCCCATGTCGCCGCCGCGGAGGCGGTCACGGTAGGCCTTGAAGGACTCGCCCAGCGAGGCGCTGGCCGCGTCGTTGGCGAAGTCGGCGGCCGCGAGCGACTGCGAGGAGCCCTCCGTGGCGGGGGCCTGGGTGTTCTTGGGGGTGGTGGTCATGGCTCTCGTCCTCAGGCCGACTGGTTGGCGGTGGCAGCGGGGATGCCGACGTCGCCGGAGCGCCCGGCGGTGATCAGCTCCACGATCTGGCCGTGGTTGGTCTCGCTCGCGGGGATGTCGGCGGCGACACGGCCCAGGAAGAGCGCCGTGATCCGGTCGGAGACCTCGAGCACGTCGACCATGTTGTGCGAGATCAGCACGACGCCGAGACCGTTGTCGGCCAGCCGGCGCACGAGGTCGAGCACCTGGCGGGTCTGGGCGACACCGAGGGCGGCGGTCGGCTCGTCGAGCAGCACCACGCGGGAGTTCCAGAGCACGGCCTTGGCGATGGCCACGGTCTGGCGCTGGCCGCCGGAGAGGGAGGCGACGCTCTGCCGCACTGACTTCACGGTGCGCACCGAGAGCGAGGCGAGCGTGCTGCGCGCGCGGTCCTCCATGCTCAGCTCGTCGAGCAGGATCCCGCCGGTCTTGGTCTCACGGCCGAGGAACATGTTCTGGACGATGTCGAGGTTGTCGCACAGCGCGAGGTCCTGGTAGACGACCTCGATGCCGAGGTCGGCGGCCTCCTTGGGCCCGTGGATCGTCACCGGCTTGCCCTCGAAGCGGAACTCGCCGGACTCGGCGCGGTAGATGCCGGCGATGGTCTTGACCAGGGTGGACTTGCCGGCGCCGTTGTCACCGACGAGGGCGGTGACCTGTCCGGGGTAGACCTTCAGGCTCACATCGTGGAGCACCTGAACGGCGCCGAAGCTCTTGTTGACTCCGCGCAGT
>JBDSBU010000145.1:0-9303 GCA_039921445.1 Marmoricola sp.
CTTCTGAGATCCGAAGCGCGTCTAACCTCCTGGTTCGACGCGCTTCGTGCGTTCCGGCCGGGCACGGCGCGGGCTGTCTGGCCACCGAAGGCCGCGGACTCTGACACTATTCGACAATGGCTGACTCCCCCGAGAACGACCCCGCCGCGAAGCAGGAGCCCAACCTCGAGCTCCCGTCCTTGCCGGGGTTCGGGCGCAAGAAGAAGTCCAAGGTCTCCGACTCTGGTGTCGAGCAAGCCGCGGACACCTCCCCTGCGACCCCACCCTCCGCCCCACCGGCATCCCAACCGCCTCGCCCTCCAGCAGCCCCTCCAGCAGCCCCACCGGTGCGCTCCACCGGGGCCACGCGCACTCCGCCACCGATGCCGCCGCCACGGCGCGCGCCTGAACCGGCCGCGAGCGAGGCGCCCGTGGCGCAGAGCGCTGCCGGCGCGAACCAGTCGGAGGCCGAGCCCACCCTCGTCCAGCCGGCCGTGGCGCCACCAGTGAGCCGTCCCGCCAAGCCCGCCAAGCCCGCCAAAGCCCCGAAGCCACCCAAGGCCCCCAGGCGTGCCAAGGCGGCCAAGCCGGAGAAGGTGAAGACGGAGAAGGCCCCCAAGGTGGCCAAGGAACAGGCACCCCTGACCCTGCCCCGCCTCGACCCGCGGATTGCCGCAGCCTTGACCGGCATCGTGGTGGGCCTGATCTCGGTCTGCCTGATCATCCTCGCCCTGCGCGGGTGCGAGGCCGTCCGCGGCGTCGGGAGCTGTGGCGGTTTCGGGGTGTTGGCACTGCTCGCGATCCTCGGCATCGAGGTCCTCCTGGGTGCAGCGATGCTCAAGGCGTGGAGCTTCACCGACCCGCTGAGCACCAGCTTCCTGGCCGTGGGCGTGGTCGCCGTGCTGGCGATGCTGTTCTTCCTGGACTCGATCGACTCGGTCTGGATGTTCCTGGTGATCCCGGTGCTGACCGCGCTCGCCTACGTGTTGTCCTGGTGGATCGCGCGCACGTTCATCGACGAGACCATGCTCGACTGAGGGATCAGGCGCGGGCGGCGAGAAGCTCTGCGATCTGCACGGTGTTCAGCGCCGCGCCCTTGCGCAGGTTGTCGTTGCTGAGAAACAACGCAAGACCCCGATCGTCGGTGACTCCTTCGTCCTGGCGCAGCCGCCCGACGTAGGAAGGGTCCCTGCCGGCCGCCTGCAACGGGTTCGGGATGTCGCTGAGCTCGACCCCCGGTGCGTCCGCCAGCAGCTCACGTGCGCGGGCGACGGTGATCGGGGAGGAGAACTCAGCGTTGACGGCCAGCGAGTGTCCGGTGAAGACCGGCACCCGCACGCAGATCCCGGAGACGAGCAGGTCCGGCAGACCGAGGATCTTGCGCGACTCGTTGCGGAGCTTCTTCTCCTCGTCGGTCTCCCCGAGCCCGTCCTCCACCAGGGAGCCGGCGAGCGGGACGACGTTGTAGGCGATCGTGCGCTGGTAGGTCCTGGGCGCCGGGAAGTCGACGGCGTCGCCGTCGTAGGCCAGCCCGCGGGACCCCTCACCCGCGGCACCGACCTGACCGGCAAGCTCCTCGACGCCAGCCACCCCAGACCCCGAGACGGCTTGATAGGTCGAGACGACCAGCCGCACCAGACCGGCGGCGTCGTGCAGCGGCTTGAGCACCGGCATGGCGGCCATGGTGGTGCAGTTGGGGTTCGCGATGATCCGACGTCCCCCCTTCCGCAGGGCGATCTCGATGTCGGCGGGGTTGACCTCGCTCACCACTAGGGGGACGTCAGGGTCCATTCGGAAGGCGGAGGAGTTGTCGACCACGACCACCCCGGCGGCGGCGAAACGGTCGGCCTGGGCGCGCGAGGTGGTGGCACCGGCTGAGAAGAGAGCAATGTCGAGCCCAGTGGGATCGGCCGTCGCGGCGTCCTCGACGGTGACCTGGCGTCCGGCGTACTCCAGCACGGTGCCTGCCGAGCGGGCGGAGGCGAAGAAGCGGATCTCGTCGGCCGGAAAGTCTCGCTCGAGCAGGATCTGGCGCATGGCGACGCCGACCTGTCCGGTGGCGCCGACGATGCCGATGCGGACGCCCATCTCAGCGACCCGACCCGCCGTAGACGACCGCCTCGACCTCGTCCGCGTCGAGGTCGAAGGCAGTGTGCGTCGCGATCACGGCGGCGTCCACCGCACTCTCCTCCACGACGACCGAGATCCGGATCTCGGAGGTGGAGATCATCCCGATGTTGACCCCGGCCCCGGCGAGGGAGGAGAAGAACTTCGCCGTCACCCCGGGGTGGGAGCGCATGCCCGCACCGATCAGCGAGATCTTGCCGATCTTGTCGTCATAGAGCAGCGAGTCGAACCCGACGGCGTCCTTGAGGGCCGCGAGCGCCGCCATCGCGGTCTGGCCGTCGGTGCGGGGCAGCGTGAAGGAGATGTCGGTCAGGTTGGTCGCGGCAGCCGAGACGTTCTGAACGATCATGTCGAGGTTGATCTGGGCGTCGGCCAGCGCCTCGAAGATGCGTGCCGCCTCACCGACCTTGTCGGGTACGCCGACCACGGTGATCTTGGCCTCGCTGCGGTCGTGGGCGACTCCGGCGATGATCGGTGCTTCCATGCTGGCCTCCTGGGTGTGGTCCGCGTCGGTGATGCTGCCCGCAACGAGGGTGCCCTCGAGATGGCTGAACGAGGACCTGACGTGGATCGGGATGTCATAGCGGCGGGCGTACTCCACGCAGCGCAGGTGCAGGATCTTGGCGCCACAGGCGGCAAGCTCCAGCATCTCCTCGTAGGTGACCCGGTCGAGCTTGCGGGCCGTGGGGACGATCCGCGGGTCAGCGGTGAAGACCCCGTCGACATCGGTGTAGATCTCGCAGACATCGGCGTCCAGCGCGGCCGCCAGCGCCACCGCGGTCGTGTCGGTGCCACCACGGCCCAGGGTGGTGATCTCCTTGGTGTCCTGGCTCACGCCTTGGAACCCGGCCACGATCACGATGTGCCCGTCGGCGATCGCCGCGGAGATCCGTCCCGGGGTGACGTCGATGATCTTGGCCTTGCCGTGCACCGAGTCGGTGATCACGCCGGCCTGGGAACCGGTGAAGGAGCGCGCGGTGAACCCGAGGTCGGAGATCGCCATCGCGACCAGTGCCATCGAGATCCGCTCCCCTGCGGTGAGCAGCATGTCGAGCTCTCGGGCCGGTGGGAGCGGGCTGACACCCTCGGCGAGCGCAAGCAGCTCGTCGGTGGAGTCACCCATCGCCGAGACGGCCACGACCACGTCGTTCCCGGCCTTCTTCGCCTCGGTGATCCGGCGGGCGACCCGCTTGATCGCCGAGGCGTCCGCCAGGGAGGAGCCGCCGTACTTCTGCACCACAATGCCCACGGCGTTGCTCTCCTCACTGATCGTCGTGTGGACCCGGCGGCGGATGCCGCGTCGGCCGGGGACGATTCTACGTGCGGTCAGACCGCGGATTCGCCGGTGTCCAGCACGGCCTCGGCGGCCGCGATCTGGTCGCTCTCGCTCTCGTACTCAGCGTCGAGACGGTCGTGGGCCACGATCGACTGCAGCGCCCGAAGGGCTGCACTGGCGCTGTTGCCCCAGTTGGCGACGTAGGAGTACTGCCACCACCACAGGGCTTCGGCCGTGTTGCCGGAACTGAAGTGGCGCAGGCCGTTGGCCAGGTCGCTTGCGATGCTGGAGAGCTCGTCGGAGAGGTAGGCCTCGACCAGCTCCTGCCGGTAGACGTCGAAGTTGTAGGTGTAGATGTCGACGTTCTCCAGCAGCCGTGCCAGCCGCAGCCGCATCGCATCGAGGTCGGGATCGGGGCCGACATCGGGCTGGAACTCCTCTCGAGGGGCGAAGTCACGCTGCGCCCCGAGTCGAGCTCCCTGGAACAGGATCTGACTGATCTCGACCAGCAGAAGCGGCACCACGGTGCCGGGGTTCTCCTCACGAGACATCGCCTGGAGTGCGAGCAGGAACGACTCGACCGCCTCGGCGACCTGCTTGGCCAGATCTTCGAGCTGGGAATCGATCTCCGTGTCAATCACGTGTGTTGCGCCTTCCTGCAAATGCTCGACCGAGGGTCACCTCGTCGGCGTACTCGAGATCGCCGCCTACTGGCAGTCCACTCGCCAACCGGGTCACGCGCAAGTCCATGTCCTTGAGGAACCTGCTGAGATAGGCGGCCGTGGCATCCCCCTCGATGTTGGGATCGGTGGCCAGGATCACCTCGGTGACGGTGCCATCGGCCAGGCGGCCCATCAGCTCGCGGATCCGCAGCTGCTCTGGCCCGATGCCGTCAAGCGGCGAGATCGCACCCCCGAGCACGTGGTAGCGCCCCCGGAACTCACGGGTGCGCTCGATGGCGACCACGTCCTTGGGCTCCTCCACCACGCAGATCGCTGCCGGGTCGCGGCGCCCGTCCGCGCAGATCCGGCACAGGTCAGCCTGGGAGACGTTGCCGCAGACCTGGCAGAACTTCGCCTTGGCCTTCATCTCGACCAGGGTGTCGGCCAGACGGCGTACGTCGACCGGGTCGGCCGCGAGCAGGTGGAAGGCGATCCGCTGTGCCCCCTTGGGGCCCACGCCTGGGAGCCGGGCGAGCTCGTCGATCAGGTCCTGGAGGACGCCCTCATACACCGGGACCGCCGCCAAGGCCCCCGGCGAGCGGGCCGAGGGTCTGGGCTGCCAGCGCGTCCGACTGAGCCTTGCCGTCGCGGTAGGCGGCGACCACGAGGTCGCCGAGATCGGTCAGCGAGTCGGCGTCTGCTCCGTCGAAGGAACCAGTCGCGATGGTGACGCCGGTGAGCTCGCCGGTGCCGGTGAGGGTCACCCGGACTCCGCCGGCATTGCCCTCGACCGTGTTGCCTGCGAGCTCTTCTTGGGCAGCGACGAGCTGGGCCTGCATCTGCTGGGCCTGCTCGAGCATGGCGTTGAGGTCGAACCCGCCACCCTCGCCGAGCGCGCCGCCGAAGGGATTCTCAGTCATCTTGTGCTCCTAGTCATGGGGAATCTCTTCGATCAGGGTCGCCCCGAGCTCGCGCTCGAGCAGCTCGTTGGTGTCCATGCCGTTGTCCTCGGCAGTGGGATCGTCACGGTGGGCATCGGCATCCAGGTCGGGTCCGGTCTCGCGCGCCGGCTCGCCACCCTCTCGAGTGGGAGTGATGTTGGAGCGAGCGGCGGCGATGCTCTCGGCGCTGGCCCGCGGGGACTCGCGCGGTGGAGCCGCCGGCTCGTCGTCGGTGACCCAGCTCGGGGGTTCGGTGGGGGCACCGGACCCCTGATCTGCCTGCGCGTGCGGGGCTTTCTCCGCACCTTGCGCCTTGTGGGAGCGGACCTCACCAGCGGGATTCTCGTCGGGAAGCACCGCCGGACGGATCACGCGAGGAGTCGTCTCGGCCCCGGGCTGGGCCGAGGAGTCGACCGCGACCTCGACCTTCCAGTCGACTCCCACCAGGTCGATCGCCGCCTGCCGCAGGATCTCCTCGCTGCCCCCACCCACGAACGAGTCCTTCGCACCGGCAGTCTTGAAGCCGACCGTGATGCTGCTGGCATCGACCCCGATCACCTGGGCGTTCTGGCTGAGCAGGATCCAGGTGAAGCGCCGCATCTTCTTGACCTGCTCCAGCAGGTCGGGCCAGAGCCGGCGTACGTCGGTGAGCGACATCGCCGTCGACGTGGGCGCTGGATCGGAAGCGGCGGAAGTCGGGGCGGTGGCGGGCTCCGGTTTGGAGACGGGTTCGGGCTTGGAGACGGAATCTGAGATGGGACCGGGGTCGGGTGCGGGGCTCGCAACCGGTTCGCTGAGCTGTTTGCTGACCGGTTCGCTGACCGGTTCGCTGACCGGGCCGGTCTGGACGACCGCGGGAGCCGGAGCCTGCGCACGCGGCGCGGCCGGAGCAGGATCTGTCAGCTGGGGCGACATGTCCCCGCCGACGGCGAGCCGACGCTCGAGCCGGTCGAGGCGGGCGGTGAGCCCGAGGGCGTCGTGGTCGATCCCGGGCAGCAGCATCCGGGCGCAGATCAGCTCCAGCAGCAACCGCGGGGTGGTGGCTCCGCGCATCTCGGTGAGTCCCGCAGCAACGATGTCGGCCCCCCGGACCAGCTCGGCCTTGCCGAAACGAGCCGCCTGAGCAACGAGCCGCTCGGCCTGGTCCTGCGGGGCGTCGATCAGGCCCGTGGACGCGGCGTCGGGGACCGCCGCGATGATCACCAGGTCGCGCAGGCGACGCAGCACGTCCTCGGTGAACCGACGTGGGTCCTGGCCGGTCTCGATCACCTTGTCCACCACCCGGAAGACGGCTCCACCGTCGCCCGCGGCGAAGGCATCGACGACCTCGTCGAGCAGGTTGTCGGGGGTGTAACCGAGCAGCGCAGTCGCGATCTCATAGGTCAGCCCGTCGGGGCCGGCGCCGCCCAAGAGCTGGTCGAGCACCGAGAGCGAGTCGCGTGCGGATCCGGCACCGGCCCGGACGACGAGCGGGAGCGCGGCGGCGTCGATCCGGACCCCCTCCTTCACACACAGCTCGGCAAGGTAGTCCGAGAGCGTGCGAGGCGGGATCAGCCGGAACGGGTAGTGGTGGGTGCGCGAGCGGATGGTCGCGATCACCTTCTCCGGCTCGGTGGTCGCGAAGATGAACTTCAGGTGCTCCGGCGGCTCCTCGACCAGCTTGAGCAGGGCATTGAAGCCCTGCGAGCTGACCATGTGGGCCTCGTCGATGATGTAGACCTTGAACCTGCTGCTGACCGGTGCGAAGAACGCCCGCTCGCGCAGGTCACGGGCGTCGTCGACGCCGCCGTGGCTGGCCGCATCGATCTCGATCACGTCGACCGACCCTGGTCCCCCGCGGGCAAGGTCGCGGCACGACTGGCAGTCCCCGCACGGGTCGGAGATCGGTGCCTGCTCGCAGTTGAGCGCGCGCGCCAGGATGCGGGCGCTGGTGGTCTTGCCGCAGCCGCGCGGTCCGGAGAAGAGATAGGCGTGGTTGACCCGGTTGTTCGCCAACGCCGCCCGCAGCGGCTCGGTGACGTGGTCCTGCCCGATCACCTCGGCAAACGTCTCCGGCCGGTAGCGGCGGTAGAGGGCTAGAGACGGTTCCACTCCTGCACCCTAACGAGAGAGGCCGACAAGACAGAGGCCCCCCATGCACCCGGAAGAGCTCGCCTGCCCTTGCTGCCTTCCGGCCCTGGGGGATTCAGCGAGATACCGCCGCATGGGGGGTTGTCGCAGAGTCTAGGAGGTCGTCGTTGCCACAGCCAATCCGGACCGATTTCGCCACGGCCGAGCGGGGACGGTAGCCTTCGCGGCGGAGGATTCGCCTAGTGGCCTATGGCGCTCGCTTGGAAAGCGGGTTGGGTTAACGCCCTCAGGGGTTCGAATCCCCTATCCTCCGCCAGCGATAAATCGGCTCTGACCTGGGCCTTCTTGGTCCAGGTCAGAGGCCTTCACCGGCAGCTCGAGCAGCAGGGTCGCGTGCGTGTGCCGGAGTCCCTTGAGGGTGACCCTCGGCAGTTCGTCCAGCTGGGCCTGCGCCCGCTGGACGCGTGAGGTCCAGCGCCGGCTGACCTCGTTGGGCGACCGGATCTCGCCGGCGTCGTTCCCAAACACATAGGCATCTGCACGTGCGAGCTTCAGCGAGATGGCTCCCCGCTTCGCCCTGTACGCCTTGAGTACGGCGAGGGTGTCGGTGTCGAGGTCGAGGACCCGCGCCGATCCGGCTTTGGTGGTCTTCGCCATATTGCGTGTGGTCACATCGGCGGCCCGCCTGATGCTGAGCCTGCCGGTGACGAAGTTCAGATCGCCCCAGCGAAGGGCCAGCGCTTCTGAGCGACGCATGCCGGTGTAGGCGATGGTGCGCCACAGGGGGAAGAGCGCGTCCTCAAGCTCTTCGTGGCTCCAGGCCAGGAAGGCGTGCAGCCGCGGGCCGGTCCAGGTGATGATCTCCGGCTTCTGTGCGCGCACCTGGCTGGCCGTGGGTGCGTTGACGGTGCGCTTCTTCTTGGCCGGGTTGATCAGGATCAGCCCGTCCTCGACGGCGGCATCGAGCATGGCGGCGAGCAGGACGTGGACCTTGGAGACGGAGTTGGCCGACAGCGGCTCCCCGTACCCGGGCTTGTCGCGTCGACCAGAGGTCTCCAGTTGTCGGTAGTGGGCCGCGATCCTGGTTGGGGTGAGTTGGTCGATCCGGATGGTGCCGAGGTACGGCGTGACGTGAATACGGATGGCCAACTTGTAGCCCTCAATGGTGGAGTTCTGGAGCCGCAGGCTCGCGATCCAGTGCCCCGCATACTCGCCGACGGTGGGGACCTTGGATTGGAACCGGGCGTTGGACTTCTTCTTCCTCAGTACCTCCGCGAGGGCGCGCTGGGTTTCGTCGAGGCCGTTGAACCCGCCACGAGTCAGGCGGGTGTCGCCGAGTTCAGGTCGTTCAGGTCCTTGGGGACGTAGATCTGGAACTTCCAGCGCTGACCACTCTTGACGACGTACGACGTGATGGAGCCGGCGTGCCGGGATCGGGAGCGCCGTGCTGGCTTCTCGGGAGGAGGGCGATCCCCTGCACTGGCCATTTCAGGTCCACCCGTCGGCCGCATCGTCACGGGGAGCGGGCAGGGCGCCGGGGTCGAGCGCGAGGAGCCGGACGCGAGCTGCATCGCGACGTGCGCGGAATGAGGCCAAACGCTCCTCGTAGGTCGCGCGGTGCATCTGGTTGCCCTTGCCGTCCTCGGTGTACTGCTTCATGAGGTTCTCGTAGTAGTGAATGGAACTGACCGCGGAGAAGTACTCGTCCTTCCAGTAGCGAGCGAGGTCCTCGGTGGTGCATTTGGCCCGCACCGACGCCGCAGCAGCCCTCGGCGTCGACCCCCGCACGGTCACGGCCGGTATCGAGAATGGAACGATCCCCTCGGTCAAGCTCGGCCGCCGCGTGCTGATCCCACGCGAGAAGTTCCTCAAGCTCTTCGACCCCGACGACTGACTCGGGCTTGACTGGGCGACTCGTCCGCCTGCTCGACCGAACACCCGTGGACGTCGTGCGTGCCGCCCGCCGCGCGGAAGGGGACACTCCGCTCCGCTCCGCGACGCGATGAATGCCCTCGACGACGACCAGGCTCCGTGCATTCGACAACCCGGACTGGCCCCACCAACAGAAGTCGAACTGGCTCCAGGACCAAAGAGTTCGCGAACCGGCGTCACCAGTTGCCCACCCTTCACCGGGCACTCCTACGGACGGGGCTTGCGGGACGCTCGTCCGGGCGCGGCTCCTGTCCTGCGGCTTTCTCGCTCGAGGTTCGTTGGCCGGAGCTCACGTTCACACCGTCCGTGGTCGTCC
>JBDSBU010000146.1:0-22162 GCA_039921445.1 Marmoricola sp.
ACTCCTCGTCCTCGCCGGGCTTGACGAAGAACTCCATCTCCATCTGCTCGAACTCGCGGGTGCGGAAGATGAAGTTGCCGGGGGTGATCTCGTTGCGGAAGCTCTTGCCGATCTGGGCGATGCCGAAGGGCGGCTTGCGGCGCGAGCTGGTAACGACGTTGGCGAAGTTCAAGAAGATGCCCTGCGCCGTCTCGGGGCGCAGGTAGTGCAGGCCGCCCTCGTCCTCGACCACGCCGAGGTGGGTCTTGAGCAGCCCGGAGAACTGGCGCGGCTCGGTCCAGGCGCCGCGCGTGCCGCAGTTGGGACAGGCCAGGGTGGCCAGGTCGATGGTGTCGGGGTCGACCTCGGCGCTGCCCTTCTTGGCCTGCTTCTCGGCCGCCTCCTCCTGGAGGTGGTCGGCGCGGAACCGCTTGTGGCAGGACTGGCACTCGGTGAGCGGGTCGGAGAACGTCGCGACGTGACCCGAGGCCTCCCAGGTCTGGCGCGGCAGGATCACGCTGGAGTCGAGCCCCACGACGTCCTCGCGCGACTGCACCATCGAGCGCCACCACTGCCGCTTGATGTTCTCCTTCAGCTCCACACCGAGCGGTCCGTAGTCCCACGCCGAGCGGGTGCCGCCATAGATCTCGCCGCACGGGTAGACGAAACCCCGACGCTTGGCGAGGGAGACGACGTTGTCGACGGCGGTCGGCGGCGGCTTGGCCACGGTGGAGCTCCTAGCGTCAGGGCGTGCCCGTCCGTTGGCTGCGGTGGGCGGAAAGGACACCCTATCGAGGGTTCGGGGCCGGTTTCACCCGGTCGCTACACCGAGCCGCGTGGGACCCATCGGTTGAGCTCACCGGTCACCGGCTCGTAGGCCGACGGCTCGTCGATCGCGCGACTCAGCAGCGGCACGGCCCCCATCTTGACCTCGTAGGAAGACAGCGCCCGTCGATAGCTGCCCACGTCGTCCCACAGGGTCACCATCGTCCACAACGTGGGGTCGTCGACGTTTCGACCCAGGTGGCCCCCGGCGTACCCCCGCCGCTCGGAGAGCACCTGCAACGCCGACTCCAGGCCGAGGCGGAACGCCTCGGCCTCGGTCTCTGTCTCGGACACACGGAACCTGTTGAGGACCAGCACCCGGCCGACCCTACGTCGACGTCCGGCTCGAAACCGAGCGGGTTTGACAATGGTTCTCATTTAGATTGACAATCATTGTCATGTTGAAGCGCCTGGGAGTTGCACTGTTGCTCGTGCTGACCGGCCCACTCGCAGCCTGCTCCACCAGTGGCGCCGGCGAAGGACTGCAGGTTGTCACCGGTTTCTACCCGTTGCAGTACGTCGCCCAGCGGGTCGCGGGCACAGATGCCACCGTCACCAACCTGACCCGCCCCGGTGTCGAACCCCACGACACCGAGCTCTCCCCGCGCCAGGTCGCAGACGTCGCACAGGCCGACGTGGTCGTCACGATGCAGGGCTTCCAGCCGGCGCTCGACGAGGCCATCGCCAATGTCGGCGGCGATGTTGCGGTGGTCGACCCGGCGGCCAAGGACTTCGTCACGGCCAACGCACCCAAGGTGCGCGCGGACAACCCGCACTTCTGGCTGGACCCCTACTTGATGGCCGACCTCGGTGACGCGGTCGCGGCAGCGTTGGCCAAGGTCGACCCCTCGAACCGCGACACCTACGTCGGCAATGCGATGGACGTCCGCCTGGACATGCAGAAGCTCGACCTCGAGTACGGCGAGAAGCTCGCCGCCTGCGACCGGAAGACCGTCGTCGTCAGCCATGAGGCGTTCGGCTACCTGGACCGCTACGGCCTGAACTTCGAGTCCATCGCCGGGATCTCCCCTGACGCCGAGCCCTCCGCCCGCCACCTCGCCGAGCTCTCCGACCTGATCCGCACCGACAAGATCACCACCGTGTTCACCGAGCGCCTGGCCAGCCCGAAGCTGGCCGAGACCCTCGCCGACGACCTGGGCATCCGGACCGCTGTGCTGGACCCGATCGAAGGGCTGGTCGATGGCTCCGCGGAGGACTATCTCTCGCTGATGCGCGAGAACCTTGCCGCGCTGGTCCTGGCGAACGGCTGCCGATGAGCACCCCCTCCGACTCCTCGACTGCTCCTGTGGTCTCGGCCCGCGACGTGGGCGTGGCCCTCGGCGGCCGACCGATCGTGCGCGGCATCGACTTCGAGGTCAGGGCCGGCGAGGTGGTGGCCCTGCTCGGCCCCAACGGTTCGGGCAAGTCCACCCTGGTCAAGGCGATGGTCGGCCTGAACCCGGTCAGCCGGGGGGAGCTCACCCTCTTCGGTGAGTCGGTGCAGCGCTTCACCCAGTGGCCGCGCCTGGGCTACGTGCCGCAGCGATCAACGGCCGCGGCGGGGGTTCCAGCCACGGTCGCTGAGGTGGTCGGTGGTGGCCGGCTCTCGCGACGTCGACCGTTTCGCCCTGCACGACGTACGGACCGGGACGCGGTGCGTCGGGCGCTGGAGACCGTGGGTCTCGCCGACCGCGCCCGTCAGCAGGTCTCCACCCTCTCGGGAGGCCAACAGCAGCGGGTGCTGATGGCGCGCACCCTCGCCGGCGAGCCAGAACTTCTGGTGCTGGACGAGCCCAACGCCGGGGTCGACCTGGCCAGCCAGGAGGCGATCGCCGCGACCCTGTCGAGTCTGGTGGACACGGGCGCCACGATCGTCGTCGTACTCCACGAGCTCGGTCCGTTCGCCGGGCTGATCCAACGCACCCTCCGGCTCAACGAGGGTCGACTGGTCTACGACGGGCCGGCGCTCGGTTCGACCTCCGGCGAGCACGGCGACGACCACCACCATCCTCCGACGCTCCCGCCGTTGCTGCTGCCCTCCGTGCGGGCACCCCTGGACGGCGGTCGCTGATGGACATCCTGCTCTCCCCCTTCATGCTCCGGGCGCTGCTGGCGGCGGCCGTGACCGGTCTCGCCGCGCCGGCCGTGGGGACCTACCTCGTCCAACGTCGGCTCTCGTTGATGGGTGACGGCATCGGGCACGTGGCAGTCACCGGGGTCGCACTGGGGCTGCTGACCGGCACTTCACCGACACTGACGGCAGTGATCGTGGCCATTGCCGGAGCGCTGCTGATCGAGCTGATCCGCTCCAGCGGTCGCGCCACGGGCGACGTCGCGCTGGCACTGCTCTTCTACGGGGGCATCGCCGGCGGGCTGCTCCTGGTCTCGCTGGCCGGCAACGGTGCCTTCGCCCTGCAGCAGTACCTCTTCGGCTCGATCGCGACCATCTCCACGCAGGAGATGCTGGTCAGCGTTGCGTTGGCGGCGGTGGTCCTGGTGCTGAGCTTCGCGTTGCTCCCACAGCTGTTCTCGGTGGCCAACGACGAGGACTACGCCCGCACGACCGGACTCTCGGTGAAGTTCTACAACGTGCTGATCTCGGTGCTCGCCGCGGTGACCGTGAGCGTGGCGATGCGTACGGTCGGCCTGCTGCTGGTCAGTGCGCTGATGATCATCCCGGTCGCAACGGCCCAGCAGTTCTCGCGCGGCTTCCGGGTCACGATGCTCGGCGCGATGGCCGCGGGCACGATCGCCGCCCTGACCGGGGTCTCGTTCTCGGCCTTCGTCGACGTACCCCCGGGTGCCACCATCGTGCTCGTCTCGCTGGCCGGCTTCGCGCTGACCTTCCCTCTCGGGGTCGTCGTACAACGTCGGCGCCGTGCCCGGATCCCCTTCAACGTCGAGGCGAATGAGGTCCTCACCCGCGCCAACGAGCCGCACGGGCACGTGCACGGGCCCGGTTGCGGACACCAGGCCGTCGAGCACGGCGACCACGTCGACTACCTGCACGACGGTCACCGCCATGCCCAGCACGCGGATCACTATGACGAGCACTGAACCCCTCGGGGAGACCGGCAGCGTCCGACCGACCCGACAGCGACTCGCGATCGCCGCGGCGATGGAGACCTTCGACGGGTTCCGCAGCGCCCAGGAGGTGCACGCCGTACTGGTGGCGCGTGGTCAGTCGGTGGGACTCTCCACGGTCTACCGCACCCTGCAGGCACTCGCCGACGCCGGTGAGGTCGACTCGCTCCGCACCGAGTCCGGCGAGAGCAGCTACCGCCGGTGCAGCGCCGGTCACCACCACCATCACCTGGTCTGCCGCAGCTGCGGCGCCACGGTGGAGGTCGACGGCCCAGCCGTGGAGCGCTGGACCCGTGGGGTGGCCGCCGACCACGGGTACCGCGACGTGAGCCACACCCTGGAGATCTTCGGTACCTGCGACTCCTGCTGACCCGCGAGACGTCGCAAGTGAAATCCCCTCCCCCCGCCGAGACGTCGCAAGTGAAATGCCTGCGACGTACGATCGAGACCTGGAGGTGGTCCCGATGTCAGTGGACGAAGAGCAGGCTCCGCAGCCGAACCGATACGCCAGGCTGCCGGCGCAGATCCGGCGTGAAGATCTGCGGACCAGCCAGGACGTGCGTCAGCATCCGGACGAGAAGGGTGAGCACGACCGCGAGACCGAGTGGATGCTCCGCACCACCGGTCTGTTCATCTGATCCGACGCTGGCGGCGGAGGGCCTCCGCGAACCCCGCGTGCAAAAGGTCCTCCACGTCGCGGTGCGCGCCGAACACGTTCACTTTGGTGACGGGACAGATCAGCCAGTCGCGTTCGTCACGCAACCAGGCCCGGCGGCCACGGTCTCGCTCGATCTGACGGGCCGTACGTCGGTGCCACTCCTCTCCGTCGTACTCGAACCCCATCAACAGCTCCTCGACACCGAGGTCCACGCGGTAGGGCCAACGGCCCGGCCGGGCGACCGGGATCTGCAGCTCCGGGCGCGGCAATGAGGGGATGTCGAGCCAGCGCAGACGGAGAACGGACTCACCCATCGACTCCGCACGCGGATCGGCCAACGGAGCCAGTGCTCGCAGCTGTCGTACGCCGCGCATTCCCTTCAGGTGGCCGATCGAGTCCCAAAGCTCGTCGGAGTCGAAACGACCCAGGCGCAACATCGCGTCGAGCGCCGCCAAGGCAGAGTCACGATGGAGTAGGCGGCCGAGGTCGCAGGCGGTGCGCACCGGGGTCGTGACCAACACCCCATTGATCTCCACCACGTCCTCGTCGCGCAACAGCCGTTGCCCACTGCGGGCCAGACCATTGCGGAGCCGGGCACCCTTGCGATTGAGGAACACCGACACCGGTGGAGTGGCCAAGTGATCGTTAGGCGCCAGGACCATGGGCGCACCGTGGAGCCAGCCCGCGGTGCGGTCGGTAACGACGGCGTCCGAGGGCACCACCAAACGGAGTGCAGCCGATCTCAGCTCCAGCGAGTCCGGGATCTGCGCGACGACGTACACCCCGTGCAGCAAGCGGCGAAGGATCCCGGCCTCGCAAAGTCCGCTGACCTGAGTCGGGTGCAGCCCGGCCCGACGTGCCTCAGTCAGGGTGAACGGGGCCGACAACGGAAGCGGGAACCTGGCGTCGAGAAGAACCTGGCCGGGATCGATGTACGCACTCAGCATCGTCCGAGGATGCGACGACAACGGCGAACCTGCATCCGCCAATCCACAGGTCCCCCCGCAGGGATTCCATTTGTGACGTCTCGGCGGGGGGTCAGGCGGAGCCGTAGCGACGGTTGCGCTGGGCGTAGGTCTCGATCGCGGCCCACAGGTGGCGGCGATCGACATCGGGCCACAGGGTGTCGGTGAAGACCATCTCGGAGTACGCCGCCTGCCAGAGCAGAAAGTTGCTCAGGCGCTGCTCTCCCGAGGTCCGCCAGACCAGGTCGGCGTCGCCGAGATCCGGGAGGTAGAGGAACCGGGCGAAGGTGCGCTCGTCGATGCGATCGGGATTGAGCTGCCCGGCCGCCACTGCGCGCCCCATCGCCCGGGCCGCATCGGCCAGCTCCGCGCGGCCGCCGTAGTTGACGCACATGGTCAGGGTGAACACGTCGTTGTCTGCCGTCATCTCCTCGGCGACGCGCAGCTCCTTGATCACCGAGCGCCACAGCCGGGGCTCGCGACCGGCCCACCGCACCCGGACGCCGAGCTCGTTCATCTCGTCGCGCCGCCTGCGGATCACGTCGCGGTTGAAGCCCATCAGGAACTTCACCTCATCAGCCGAGCGCGACCAGTTCTCGGTGGAGAACGCATAGGCCGAGATCGCCTTGACACCGACCTCGATGGCGCCCTCGACGACGTCGAAGAGCGAGTGTTCGCCGCGCTCGTGGCCGGCCGTCCGCGGCAGACCGCGCTCCTTGGCCCAGCGGCCGTTGCCGTCCATGATGATCGCCACGTGTCCGGGCACCTGGCTCGCGGGCACGGACGGCGGCCGGGCTCCGGAAGGGTGCGGCGTGGGCCGGCGCACCTGACGCTGGGTCTGCTGACTGCCCGGGTGCTTGCCCGGGTGCTTGCTCTGTCGCCGCACTCAGATCCCCTCGCTGACGTAGGGCATCGAGCGCAGCCCGCGGTCGAGGTGCCAGGCGAGGTACGCCGCGACCAGCCCACGCGCCTCCCGCCGATGACGTGGCTCGGCCGCGTCCACGACCGGCCAATCCCCCGCCAGCAGGGCGCCGAGCAGGGCGAGCGTCTCGCCCGCAGGGTTGGCCGACCCCGGCACCCGGCACGACGGGCACAGCGAGCCCCCTGCCGCGGGGCTGAACGCGCGGTGCGGGCCCTCGAGACCGCAGCTCGCGCAGGCAGAGAACGAGGGCGCATAACCCGCCACCGACAACGAGCGCAGCAGGAAGGAGTCGAGCACGTCGGTGCTCCGGTGCTCGGCCGCAGCCATCGCACGCAGAGCCCCCACGAGCAGGAGGTACTGCTGCGGTGAGGGCTGGCGTTCCTCGGAGACGAGCCGCTCGGCGGTCTCCAGCATCACGCTCCCCGCGGTGTAGCGGTCGTAGTCGGCACTGATCACCGCTCCGTAGGGAGCACGGGTCTCTGCCTGGGTGATCATGTCGAGGTTGCGCCCCACCGCCAGCTGCAGGTCGACGTGGGTGAACGGCTCGAGCCGTGACCCGAACCGGGAGGTGGTGCGGCGTACGCCCTTGGCCACGGCTCGGACCACGCCGTGCTGGCGTGTGAGCAGGGTGATGATCCGGTCTGCCTCGGCAAGCTTGTGCGTGCGCAGCACGATGGCTTCGTCGCTGTACAAGGGCACGCAGGCATTCTCCCCCGCGTCCGGTCGCGGGCGCGAGCGACCCGCCGGGTCAGCCCCGCAGGCGACGACTCTGCGACGTCTGGGTGAAGCACTCCTCGACGAACGCCGCGGTGATCCCCGTCAGCCGCTCGGGACGCCGGCGCCACTCCAGGATCGAGCGGGCCTCGACGAAGGTCGCGCGCGGCATCTCCTCGGCGAGCATGGCGGCATCGGCGGCGGGATGGATCGGATCGCGCGGGTGACCGACCACCATGGCGGGTACGTCGATCGCGGAACGTGAGCGGGAGGAGGGCGCGATCCGACCGAAGAAGATGCCGTGGATCGCTGCGGCCATCGGCCCTGGCCGCTGCCCCACGGTGTCAAGGCCGATGCCCACCCAGAACGGCACCAGACGCCGGGGCACCAAGCCGGCCGCGGCCCGCACCGAGGTGACGGCGAGCGGGAGGAAGCGCGAGACGAACAGCAGCGGGGCGAAGGCGAGGATCCCGGCCTCGAGCGCGTTGTCCAGCACCGGCATCTCCACGATCAGGCCGGCGACGCGCTCCGGTGCGAGCATCGCGACCTCGAGGGAGGTATTGGCCCCTAGCGAGGTCCCGCCCACGACCGCGCGCTCGATCTCGAGGTGGTCGAGCAGGGAGACGACCTGCTCCCCGAACGCGGTCATGGAGTAGAGCCGCGGATCGTCAGGACGGTCAGAGCGACCATGTCCCAGGAGGTCCAGCGTCACGACATGTGACCCCGACGCGGCCAATGCCCTGGCCAGTGGTTGGTGCATCCGCCTCGGCATCAGCTGACCGTGCAGCAGGACCACCCAGCGCTCGCCGCTGCCGTACTCGGTGAACTCGAGCCGGTGACCGTCGTGGAAGAGCTGACCTACGCGCTCAGAGACCAGTGACATGTGCCTGATTCTTCCACGCAGCCCGGTCGGGACGAGCGAGAACCACGCAGGCGGACACCTGTTGCCGGAGCCGGATTTGTCGTGATTACCCCTACGAACGCATTGCGAGACTGCGAGACTGGTCCGGTGCGTCTGCGACCCCACCTGCTGGACCTGACGCGGGTGGCGCTGCTGCTCGCGCTGGTCTACCTCGCTGGAGCCAGCTCAGTGCTGTTCCGGCCCGAGGGCAGCGACGTGGCGACCTGGTGGCCTGCGGCCGGGGTCTCGGTCGCGCTGCTGATGCTGTCGCCGCGTAGATGGTGGCCTTGGCTTTTTGGGGGCATCGTCGTCGCGTCGGTGCTCGCAAACCTGACGGGGGGCCGCGGATCTGCTATCTCGGCACTGTTCGGACTGTCCAACGCGAGCGAGGCGCTCGTGGTCGCGACGATCCTGGTCCCTGCGCGCGGTGGGCGATTCGAGCTCGACACCCCAGCCGCCTTCTTCCGCCTCGTCCGCGCGTGCGTCGCAGGCGCGTTCGTGCTCGGGGTCGGGGTCGCCCTGGCAGTCGGCTCGACGGGTCGCGACGGTCTCGGTGCTGCAACGACTGCGGCTCCTTCACACCTCGCCGCGACCCTGGTGATGCTCCCGCTGCTGCTCCTGCCCAGCCAGGCGGGACAGACCCGGGGACGGCGGTTGGAGCTCGTGGTCCAGTCCGCGCTGCTGGTCGCCACCAGCCTGCTCGTGTTCTGGCCGTCCCACGCGCTCGCACTCACCTTCCTGCCGCTCCCGCTGCTGCTGTGGGCCTCTCTGCGTCTGGGCAGCGTCGTCGTAAGCACCCAGCTGATGGTGCTCGCCGTGGTGGCGACTGGCATGACCGCAAACGGAGGCGGCCCCTTCGCGATCGGTGCGCGCAGCAGCGCCGTCGATGCCACCCTGGCTGGTGCCCAGGTGCAGATCTTCCTGATCTGCGCGGCGCTGCTGGCCCTCCCGTCGGCTCTCGCTGGCAATCAGCTCAAGGCGCTGCTCGGGCGCCTGACCTCCGAGCGCGAGCTCGCCGCGATCACCCTGGCCACGACCGAGGCGATCATCCTGGTCACCGACGCCCACGGCACCGTGCTCCGGGCGAACCCGACGACAGCCCGGATGACCGGCTTCCCCGTGAGCGAGTACGTCGGCCACCTGATCTGGGAGACCGGCATGGTCCCGCCGGAGCGACTGGAGATCGTCCGAGCACTGTTCGCCAACGCTGACGGGTCCAGCATCCCGGGCAGTCGTGAGGCCGACGTCATGCGCAGCGACGGGGAGCGCCTTCGGGTGGTGTGGAACAACAACGTGGTCCTCGATCCCTCTGGTGCGTTGCTTCATGCCGTGTTCACCGGCGTTGACGTGACCGCCGAGCGCACCACCTCGGGCATGGTCCAGCACCTGCTCGAGGCGCCCGTGGCCACCGCCGTGGTCGGCACCGACCAGCTCGGGCGGGTGACCCTGTTCAACCGTGGCGCCCAGGAGATGCTGGGGCGATCGGTCGAGGAGACCATGGGGCAGCCGCTCCACCAGATCGTCGTCTCGCCACAGCCGGCCAGGTTCGTGGCCGGGAGCGCCGACACCGAGACCGGCGACTGGAGCTGGACCCGCGCCGACGGCACCGTGCTCACGATCTCGACCACGATCAGCGTCGTGCGCAACGGCGCTGGCAAGCCGGTCGGTTATCTCTGCGTCGGCCGCGACGTCACCGAGCAGCGCGCGACCCAGGAGATGCTCGTCGCCGCCCTGGAAAAGGAGCGGGAGGGCATGGAGCGACTGCGCCGGCTGGACGCGGCGAAGAACGACTTCGTCTCCACCGCCAGCCACGAGCTGCGTACGCCGACCACGAGCATCGTCGGCTACACCGAGATGCTGCGCGAGGGCCTGGCCGGTGAGCCCACCCCGGAACAGATCCGGATGCTCGACGCCATCGCCCGCAACGGGGCACGGTTGCTGACCGTCGCCAGCGATCTGCTGACCCTTTCCGAGCTGGAGTCCGACACCTCCGAGTGGCAGCACGCCCCGGTCGACCTGGCGAGCCTGCTGGGCCACATCGAGGAGGCCGTCCGACCGCTGATGAGCGGGCGGGACCTCGTCCTGCGCATCGAGCCCCCGACGAGCGAGGTGATCGTCTCAGGCGACGCCGCACACCTCGACCGGGTGCTGATGAACCTGCTCAGCAACGCCATCAAGTTCACCGCCGACGGCGGCTCGGTGCACTGCGCAGTCGAGGCCGACGCCACTCACGCCCTGCTCGTGGTCAGCGACGACGGAATCGGCATCCCCGTGACCGAGCAGCAAGACCTGTTCACCAAGTTCTTCCGCTCCTCCACCGCGCAGGAGCGCGCGATCCAGGGCACCGGCCTCGGGCTCTCGATCGTCTCCTCGATCGTCGAGGCGCACGACGGCACGATCGACGTACGCTCCGCGCACCTGAAGGGCACCACGTTCACCGTGCGACTGCCGCTGGCACGGGTGCCAGCAGCGAGCACCGCGCCGCCCCCCGGGTGACTGGGCGTTGCTCAGCGCGGGTCAGCCTCGGTTGACGGCCGAGATCACGGCCTTGAGCGAAGCCGTGACGATGTTCGGGTCCAGCCCCACGCCCCAGAGCAGTTCCTCACCGACCGCACACTCGACGTAGGCCGCGGCGATCGCGTCCCCTCCGGAGGAGAGCGCATGCTCGTGGTAGTCCAGCACCCGGACGTCGATGCCGTCGGGGAACTGCGGCGTCTGCAGCCCGTTGAGCGCGCTCACGAACGCCGCGATCGGACCGTTGCCGGACCCGTGCAGCTCGTGCAGCTCTCCCTCGACGTGTACGCCGACGGTGAGCTGGTCCTTCTCCCCCGCGGCCGACGAGGTGTGCACGGAGTCCAGGCTGAGCGGGCTCTCCCGAATGAGGTACTCGGCGCGGAAGGACTCCCAGATCGCCGCCCCGGACATCTCGCCACCCTCCCCGTCGGTCTGGGCCTGGACGGCACGGCTGAACTCGATCTGCAGCCGGCGAGGCAGGTCCAGCTTGTGCTCGGACTTCAGCACGTAGGCGACACCACCCTTGCCGGACTGAGAGTTGACTCGGATGACGGCTTCGTAGGAGCGCCCGACGTCCTTGGGATCGATCGGCAGGTAGGGAGCTTCCCAGTCGTGCTCACCAACGGGGTGACCCGCCGCCTGCGCCTCCTCCTCGAGAGCCTCCAGTCCCTTCTTGATGGCGTCCTGGTGGGAACCCGAGAAGGCGGTGTAGACGAGGTCGCCGGCGTACGGGTGACGCGGGTGCACCGGCAGCTGCGTGCAGTACTCGACCGTGCGTCGAATGTCGTCGATGTCGGAGAAGTCGATCTGCGGGTCGATGCCCTGACTGAACAGGTTCATCCCGAGGGTGACCAGGCAGACGTTGCCGGTGCGTTCCCCGTGGCCGAACAGGCAGCCCTCCACCCGGTCGGCACCGGCCATCAGCGCCAGCTCGGTGGCGGCCACGGCGGTGCCGCGGTCGTTGTGCGGGTGCAGGCTGATCGTGGTGTGCTCGCGCCGGGTCAGCTGCCGGGAGAACCACTCGATCTGGTCGGCGTAGACGTTTGGCGTGCACATCTCCACGGTGGCCGGGAGGTTCAAGATGATCTCGCGACCGTCCTCGGGCTGCCAGACGTCGGAGACCGCCTCGCAGACCTCCACGGAGAAGGGCAGCTCAGTGCCCGTGAAGATCTCGGGCGAGTACTCGTAGCCGATGACGGTCTGGGCCAGGTTGGCCTCGGCGTACTTCATGAACAGCTCGGTGCCTCGTACGGCGATGTCCTTGACCTCGTCTCGCGACGCCCGGAAGACCACCCTGCGGAACAGGGGTGCGAGTGCGTTGTACAGGTGGATGTTGGCGTGGTGGACACCGATCAGCGACTGGGTGGTGCGCTCGATCAGGTCCTCGCGGGCCGGGGTCAGCACCGAGATGGTGACGTCCTCGGGGACCTTGTCGCGATCGATCAGCTGTCGCACGAAGGCGAAGTCGGTCTCGCTCGCCGAGGGGAAGCCGACCTCGATCTCCTTGTAGCCCATTGCCACGAGGAGGTCGAACATCTTGTGCTTGCGCTCGGGTGACATCGGGTCGATCAGGGCCTGGTTGCCGTCACGCAGGTCGGTGGAGAGCCAGCGAGGAGCGACGAGCACCTGACGGTCGGGCCAGGTGCGGTCGGGTAGGTCGACCGGAGGGAAGGCTGCGTAGCGGTGGACAGGCATGCCGCTCGGGCGCTGGGTGTTCTGGAAACCAGAGTGCTGCAGGGTCATGGTTCTTCTCTCGCGAAAGTCAGGGGGCACCGGGCGTACGCGAACTCTCCGCAGCGAGGGGGCCGGCTTCGCACCTCAGGAGTGCGGCGTGACCTCGCGGCGGCAACCAAGGAGCCCTTCGAAGCGCGCCCGGGGGGCACTCCTGAGGACAAGCAGTTGGCGCGTCATGACATCGACGAGCCTAGCAGCGTCCGCGCGCGGCGGAAGCAGCTCTCAGTCCTCCAGCGGGAGGCGCAGGGTGACGACAGTGCCGACGCCCTCCTCGGACTGCAGCTCCAGGCTGCCCCTGTGGCGATCCACCACGGTCTTGGCGAGAGCCAGGCCGAGCCCCGTGCCCTGGATCTCGTCCCGGACGGCGAGCGTGGACCGGAAGAACCGGGAGAAGACCTGGGAGACCTCCGACTGTGGGATCCCGATGCCCTGGTCGGCCACAACCAGCACCGCGTGGGCATCCTGCACGTCGAGCCGCACGGAGACCTGGCTGGCGTCGCGGCTGAACTTGATCGCGTTGTTGATCAGGTTCAGCACCACGCGGTGCAGCTGCTCCTCGTCGCCCATCGGTCGGGGCCGGTGCGCGTTCAGCTCGACCTCGATCGTGATCCCGCGGGCACTCGCTGATGGGAACAGCGAGTGGTGGCACTCGGCCACGAGCGCCGACAGGTCGACCGGCTCGTGCGCGAGGACGACCGCCCCGGCGTCGTACGCCGAGAGCGTGAGCAGGTCCTCGACCACTGCCCGCAGACGTACGGCGTTGCGCTCGATGATCTCGATCCCGTGCGCAAGCTCCTCGCTGAGCTCGCCCATGCCGCCATCGGCCATCAGCTCCAGGTACCCCACGATGCTGGTCAACGGGGTGCGCAGCTCGTGCGAGACGCTGGAGATGAAAGCGTCCTTGGTGCGATCCAGCTCCTCGAGCTGAAGCATGGAGCGCCGCTGCTGCTCGAAGGCCTGCGCCTGCACCAGGGAGGCGACCAGATCACGGGTGAGGCTTTCGCAGATGACCATCTCGCGTGTCCGCCAGTGTCGTGGCGCAGAGGACTCCAGCAGGATGCAGCCGACCAGCTCGCGCCCGATCGTGGCCGGAACGAAGGCGAGCGCGTGCACCCCACTGCGCTCCGCGAGCTCGG
This sequence comes from Marmoricola sp., assembly GCA_039921445.1. Taxonomy (GTDB): domain Bacteria; phylum Actinomycetota; class Actinomycetes; order Propionibacteriales; family Nocardioidaceae; genus Marmoricola. Next base: position 13,433 of record JBDSBU010000146.1, read on the forward strand.
CCCCGGCCCCTGCCCCTGCCCCGGCAAGCCGATCGTCCTCGGCGACCCGGTCGATCCGCACCGCCTCGGCATGACGTGAGCCGGCGATCAGCGGGTTCTCGACGCGGCCGACCAGGCTGTCCATGTGACACGGGTCGCCCAGCGGGCGCGGCTGGGTGTCGGCCGCCCAGATTCCGCGGTGACCGGGACCGGCGTCTGACTCGAAGACCACCACCTGGCAGCGGTCGAGCAGCAGCGTGTGACCCATCAGCTCGGCTGCGCGCGCCACCAGGTTCGGGGTGTCCAGGTCCTGCCGCAGAGCACGAGTGAGGTCACTGACAAGGCGCGACTGCGCTGCGCTGTCGATCAGCTGCGACTGCGTCTCCCGAAGCTGGCGGACGATGTCGATCAGGTCTGCCGTGGCGCGTTCGCCGACTGTCTCGGCGTCGAACCGGCGGGACTGCTCCTGCTCCAGCTGACCTTGCAGCCGGGCGACCTCGGCAGCGAGACCTCCAGCGATCGAGGTACCGCTGAGAGCAGCCGGCGTCCTGGCGCGAGTCATCCCTTCACCGCATTTCTCCCCCGGAGTGAGTCATTGCGTGGAGAGCCTAGAGCTGATCGCAGTGGCCATCACCAAGTTGACTCCAGTGACTGTCAGAATCACTGTCATGGCCCGCTTGAACGTGATCGCACACTCCCCCACGCGGGCTATGCGAGCCCTGACCGACGCGGTCGTGGCGGGCACCCACGACCCGGCCGTGCTGGGGGTGGAGGTGATCGTCCACGAGGCCCTGGACTTCGCCCGCGGGTCCGCCGACCACGAGGATCTGCTGGAAGCCGACGGCTTCCTGCTCGGCACGACGGCCAACTTCGGCTACATGAGCGGAGCGCTCAAGCACGTCTTCGACAGCACCTTCCTGCACATCGGGGGTGCGCTGGAAGATGCCGGAGCATTCGAAATCAGCCGTCGCACCACAAGAAATCGACCTTTTGGTCTCTATGTGCACGGCCGCTACGACACGACTGGGGCGGTGCGGTCAGTACTGAGCATCACCGGCGCCCTGGGCTGGCGTCAGGCGGCCGAGGTCCTGGAGACGATGGACGAGCCGACACCCATGGACCTGGCTGCCGCCTACGAGCTCGGGGCTACCATCGCCGCACTGCTGGGCACATGACCCACGACGGACGAAGGGGTGGATCAGGTGCGTGAGCGTGCCCGCCCTTTGGCTCTAGGTGGTCTAGTCCGGCTGATCGTCGGCGTGTCGCTGCTGGCCGCTTGCGCGGCCCCGTTGAAGCCGGCCACGCCGGCCGACAGGGCCACTCCCCCGGAGCTGGGCGCCTGCTACCAGTTGACGCCGAAGGAGACCGCCGAGTTGAGCAGTGCCGCTGAACCGGTGGCATGCACCACGAAGCACACCTCCCAGACCTTCGCCATCGGTGACCTGCCCAAGAGCAGCGGCTCGGCACGCGAGGCCGCGGCGCACGGAAAGTGGGTCTACCGCACCTGCCAGACGGCGTTCGAGAAGTTCCTCGGAATCGACGAGAGCCTGGCGCTCCGGGTGCAGTTGAGCTGGGCCTGGTTCCGTCCTTCTGAACGTGGCTGGGACGACGGGGCCCGCTGGTACCGGTGCGACCTCGTTGGTGGCCGCGCAGACTCGACGCGCTACGCACCACTGCCCACTGAAGCCAAGGGCCTGTTCGCGGCCGAGCCGCCGCAGCAGTGGATCACCTGCGCTCGTGGCCGGGAGGTAGCCGACTCCCCCAAGGTCCCCTGTTCCGAGCCACACAACTGGCGGGCGGTGACCACCATCAAGCTGGGCACACCCACCGACTCCTACCCCGGGGACCGGCTCGTGGCCGTCCGCTCTCACGACTTCTGCTCAGACTCGGTCGGCGCGTGGATGAACTATCCGGTCGAGTACGAATTCGGATACACCTTCTTCCACGAGGCGGAGTGGAAGGCCGGGAACAGGCGCTCAGTGTGCTGGGCAAGGACCGACCAGTGAAGCGGCCCGCCGTGTCGAGACGCTCTCGGCGGTGCGCCGCGCTCGTGGTCCTCGTGGCGCTGTTGGCCCAGGCCTGCGCCTCGGGTGAGTCGGCGAGCCAAGCACCTACCCCGGAGTCCACACCGAGCGTGTCGGTCTCTGTCGCACCCGCCGCACCCTCGGCGCCTGCGGTCGGCAGCTGTCACGACCTCGACTTCGAGCAGGCCACGCAGCCGATCGACAGCAAGCGCGCAGTGCCGTGCACACGCCCGCACACGTCGGTGACGATCATGGTCGGGCAGATCGATCCTCTGCAGGACGGTCACCTGCTGGCGGTCGACTCTCCAGCAGTACGCGTCCAGCTCGCCCGGGTCTGCCCCCCTGCCCTGCCCCGCTATCTCGGAGGCAGCGTCACGGCGCAGCGTCTGAGCAGACTTGACGTCGTCTCGTTCGCTCCCTCGCTCGAACAGGCCGATGCCGGCGCCAACTGGTTCCGCTGCGACGTTGTGGCGCTCAGGTCCAAGGGGACGCTGATGCAGCTGCCGCGCTCGCTGAAGGGCGCACTCGACAGCGCAGATGCCCTGGACCGCTTCGGGACCTGTGGCACCAGTGCTCCCGACCGACGTGGCTTCGAGCGGATCAGCTGCAGCGAACCGCACTCGTGGCGCGCCGTTGACGTGATCGAGATCGACAAGCAGGCGCGCTACCTGGCCAAGGACGCCGGCGCAGCGGGCGACGCGAGCTGCCGAGGCATCGCCGCCGACCGCGCGGGGAGCTCGCTGAAGTTCTCCTGGAGCTTCGAATGGCCGACCGAGCAGCAGTGGAAATCGGGCCAGCGCTACGGCTACTGCTGGGTCCCACAGAGCTGATCCTGCCGGTCAGCGGACCGGATGCCCGGCCGCCGCAAGCGCTCTCTTGACCTCCGGCACGCGCAAGGTCCCGAAGTGGAAGACCGAGGCTGCCAGCACCGCGTCGGCCCCGGCTTCGACTGCCGGCGCGAAGTGCTCGAGCTTCCCGGCGCCCCCACTGGCGATCACCGGGATCCTCACCTCTCGCCGCACCAGGCGGATCAGGTCGAGGTCGAAGCCGTCCAGGGTGCCGTCGGCATCCATCGCGTTCAGCAGGATCTCCCCTGCCCCCAGGTCTGCGGCTCGAGCAGCCCACTCGATCGCGTCGAGCCCCGAGGACTCCCGCCCGCCGTGCGTGGTCACCTCGAAGCCGGAGTCGGTTCCTGCCGCTCGCCGCGCGTCGACCGAGAGCACGAGGACCTGGTTGCCGAAGCGGTCCGCGATCTCCGCGACAAGCTCTGGCCTGCGGATGGCGGCGGTGTTCACCGCGACCTTGTCGGCTCCAGCCCGCAGCAGCCGGTCCACGTCCTCGACGCTGGTCACGCCCCCACCCACCGTAAGCGGGATGAACACCTGCTCGGCCGTGCGCGAGACGATCTCCAAGGTCGTCGTACGCCCTTGGTGCGAGGCGGAGATGTCGAGGAAGGTGAGCTCGTCGGCACCCTCGGCGTCGTAGAGCCTGGCCAGCTCGACCGGGTCCCCGGCGTCGCGCAGCTGCTCGAAGTTGACGCCCTTGACCACGCGGCCGGCGTCCACGTCGAGACACGGGATCACGCGTACGGCGAGCGTCACCGGGCGCGCCCGGGCCAGGTCAGCTCCAACGCCTCGGCGAGGTCGAAGCGGCCCTCGTAGAGCGCGGTGCCGACGATCGCGCCCTCGACACCGGAGTCGACGAGGCCCATCAGCGCTTCGAGGTCGCTGAGCTCGGTGATGCCTCCGGACGCCACCACCGGACGGTCGGTCTGGTCGCAGACGCTGCGCAGCAGCTCGAGGTTCGGACCTTGGAGCATCCCGTCCTTGTTCACGTCGGTGACCACGTAACGCGCACAACCCTCGGCGTCCAGTCGGGCAAGCACGTCGTAGAGGTCTCCCCCGTCCCGGGTCCAGCCCCGTGCCGCCAGCGTCCGACCGCGTACGTCGAGCCCGATCGCGATCCGGTCACCGTGGGAGGCGATCGCCGCCGCGCACCACTGGGGCTGCTCGAGCGCAGCGGTCCCGATGTTGACCCGTCGGCATCCGGCGGTCATCGCCGCCGCGAGCGACTCGTCGTCGCGGATGCCACCGCTCATCTCGACGTCGATGTCGAGGGTCCCAACGATCCTTGCCAGCAGGTCCCGGTTGTGCCCGCGCCCGAACGCCGCGTCGAGGTCCACGAGGTGGATCCACTCCGCACCAGCCTCCTGCCAGCGCAGGGCTGCCTCGACCGGGTCACCGAAACGCTTCTCCGAACCCGCAACGCCCTGGACGAGCTGGACGGCCTGGCCGCCGGCGATGTCGACGGCGGGCAGGAGCTCGAGGTGGTCACTCATCAGGTCTTCCTAGCGTTGGTGGGTGAGGGTCTGCCCCGAGCTCGGGTGCTCAGGTGCGTCGGAACAGCATCGTGTGCAGCACGGGAACGGCGAGGAGGCTGATGATCAGGGCCATCGCCCGGGTGGGCCAGTCAGGAAAGAGCACCCACACGAGCACGTTCAGGCCGAGCAGCAGCGCAGCCGTGATCCCGCGCTGGCGTCGACGACGCGCTGCAAGCAGTCCTGGAGGTCGGCTGCGATGTCCGGGACGCAGACGGCCAAGGGCCTGGCGTCGTGCCCGCTGGCGGTCACGACGTTCGGCCGCGCCCGCGCGCGCCGCGGCCACCACCGCCGCTTCCCGTTCACGCACCTCGCGGCGCTGGGCGCGCTCCTTGCTCATCGTGGACTCACGGTCGTCGCAACCCGTCCACCCAGTTGCGCAACAGCCTGGCCCCCGCATTCCCGGACTTCTCGGGATGGAACTGCGTGGCCGTCAACGGTCCGTTCTCCACCGCGGCGACGAACCGGTCGCCACCGTGCTCGGCCCAGATCACGCGCGGGGGTCGAGTGCGTCCGTTGGTGACCAGCGACCACTCCCGCACCGCGTAGGAGTGCACGAAGTAGAAGCGCTGGTCCTGCACGCCTGCGAACAGCGTGCTGTCCTCGGGAACCTCGACGTCGTTCCAGCCCATGTGTGGCACCACCGGGGCCTGGAGTCGCTCGACCACGCCTGGCCACTCCTCGCAGCCAACGGTCTCCACACCGTGCTCGACACCTCTCTCGAAGAGGATCTGCATGCCGACGCAGATGCCCAGCACCGCGCGACCGCCGGCCAGGCGGCGGCCGATGATCTCCGGGCCCCGGACTGCGCGCAACCCCTCCATGCACGCGGCGAACGCGCCCACTCCGGGTACGACGAGCCCGTCGGCCGCCAACGCGACGGCATGCTCTGCTGTCAAGGTGACCGAGGCCCCAGCACGCTCCAGCGCCCGGACCACCGAACGCACGTTCCCCGACCCGTAGTCGAGGACGACGACCTCCGGGGAGCTCAGAGCATGCCCTTGGTGGAGGGCACACCGGTCTCGCGTGGGTCCAGAGCAACGGCATCACGCAGCGCCCGGGCGACCGCCTTGAACTGCGCCTCCACGATGTGGTGGGGGTCGCGACCGCCGAGCACACGCACGTGCAACGCGATCTGGGCGTGGTGCGCGAGGGTCTCGAAGACGTGCCGGGTCAGCGAGCCCAGGTAGGCATCGCCGATGCTGACGAACTCCTGTCCCTCGGGCTCCCCGAGGTGCACGCAGTAGGGGCGGCCCGAGACGTCGACCGCGCACTGGACCAGGGCCTCGTCGAGCGGCACCAGGGAGTCGCCGAACCGGCGGATGCCGCACTTCGACCCGAGTGCCTCGAGCAACGCGTCCCCGAGCACGATCGCGGTGTCCTCCACGGTGTGGTGGGCGTCGATGTGGGTGTCGCCCTCGGTCTGCACGGTGAGGTCGAAGAGGGCGTGCCTGCCGAAGGCGGTGAGCATGTGGTCGTAGAAACCGACCCCGGTCGAGACGTCGGTGCGCCCGGACCCGTCGAGGTCGAGCTCGACCAGGACCTTCGACTCCTTGGTCTGGCGCTCGATCCGTGCGGTCCTGCTCATCGGGTTACCTCCGCTGTCGCTTGTCTCAAGGCGTCCTTGAACGCCGTCATCTCTGCCGCAGTGCCGATCGACACGCGCAGCCAGCCATCGGGGCCGGTGACCCTGATCAACACTCCTTGGTCCAACAGTTGCTGCCAGACATCTTGGCGGTCGGGGAACTGTCCGAAGAGTACGAAGTTCGCGTCGCTCTCCGCGACCTGATATCCCTGCGCCCTCAACCACTCGACCGTGCGGTCGCGCTCGGCACGGAGCTCGGCGACCTTTCCGAGGAGCTCCGTGGAATGGCGCAGGGCCGCGCACGCGACTGCCTGGGTCACGGCCGAGAGGTGGTAGGGCAGCCGAACCACGCGCAGCGCGTCACAGATCTCGGGTGCGGCCGCGAGATAACCCAGGCGAGCGCCGGCGAGCGCGAAAGCCTTGCTCATCGTGCGGCTCACCACGAGGTTGCGGTGCTGCGGCAACAGCTCCAAGGCGGAGGGAGTGCCCTCGCGCCGGAACTCGGCGTACGCCTCGTCGATCACGACCACGCCCCTGTGCCCAGGCCGGTCGAGCAGCGCACACAGCTCACCCACGACCTCGCGAGGGAGCGCCGTCCCGGTCGGATTGTTCGGTGAGGGAAGCAGCACCACCGTCGGTCGGTGCTCCTCGATCAACCGACGGGCCTCGTCGAGGTCGAAGCCGAAGTCACTGCGGCGACGTCCCTCGATCCATCCGGTCATCGCGTTTCGCGCGTACTCGGGGTACATCGAGTAGGTGGGGGCGAACGAGACCGCCGTGCGGCCCGGACCACCGAAGGCCTGCAGCAGCTGCAGCATCACCTCGTTGGAGCCGTTGGCGGCCCAGATCATCTCCGGACCGATCTCGGAACCCTTCTCTGGGCCGGCATCGGCGCTGAGGTAGGCCGCCAGTCCCTTGCGCAGCTCGGTGAACTCGCGGTCGGGGTAGCGGTTCAGGGTGGCCGCGGCCGCCGCGACCGCCGCGGTGATGTCGGCGACCACAGTGGGGGACGGCGCGTAGGGATTCTCGTTGACGTTGAGAGTCACCGCGACGTCGAGCTGCGGGGCACCGTAGGGCTGAACTCCGCGCAGAGCTTCGCGCAGCGGCGGCCAGGCCGCGTCCTGCTCCACGGTCATGCCTGGGCCGTGCCCGACTCGTCGGCGAAGCGGACCCGCACGGCGGCGCCGTGGCCGGGCAGGTCCTCGGCGTCGGCCAACGTCATCACGTGGTGCGCGACCTCTTCCAGCGCATCGCGGGAGTACTCCACGAAGTGCACGGCGCGCAGGAAGGAGCGGACCGAGAGCCCCGAGGAGTGGCACGCGCAGCCGGCCGTGGGCAACACGTGGTTGGACCCGGCGCAGTAGTCCCCCAGCGAGACCGGCGCCCAAGGGCCGACGAAGACCGCACCTGCGTTGCGCACCTTGGCGGCATCACGGGCCGAGTCGGCGGTGTGGATCTCGGTGTGCTCGGCGGCATAGGCGTTGATCACCTCGAGGCCTTGCATGACGTCGTCGACCAGGACGATCCCGGACTGCCTACCGGACAGAGCGGTGCGCACGCGCTCGACGTGCCTGGTCAGGGCCACCTGCTTGTCGAGCTCGGCCTCCACGTCGTCGGCCAGACCCAACGAGTCGGTGACCAGCACCGATCCGGCCATCGGGTCGTGCTCGGCCTGGCTGAGCAGGTCTGCAGCGACGTACGCCGCGTCGGCGGTGTCGTCGGCGAGGATCGCGATCTCGGTCGGCCCAGCCTCGGAGTCGATGCCGACCACACCCTTGAGCAGCCGCTTGGCCGAGACCGTGTAGATGTTCCCGGGCCCGGTGACCATGTCCACGCGACGGCACGGACCGGCTCCGTAGGCGAACATCGCGATCGCCTGGGCGCCGCCGACGGCGTACACCTCCTCGATCCCGAGCAGCTCGCACGCCGCAAGGATCGTCGGGTGCGGCAGTCCGTGGTGGTCCTTCTGGGGCGAGCTGGTCAAGGCGATCGAGGCGACGCCGGCAACCTGCGCGGGGACGACGTTCATCAGCACGCTGCTCACCAGGGGCGCCACGCCGCCCGGGACGTAGAGGCCCACGCGGTCGACCGGGATCAAGCGGGCGGTGACCCGCGCCCCCGGGCCGAGGTCGGTGACGGTGTCGCTCTCGAGCTCGGCCTCGCAGGTGCGCCGCAGCCGTCGGATCGACTCCTCGAGTGCCGCGCGGACCGCCGGGTCGAGCGCCGAGAGGGCTACCCGCATGGCATCGCGCGGCACCGTGATCTCACTCTGGGAGACGCCGTCGAACTTCGCGGAGTAGTCCGCGATCGCAGCCACTCCCCGGTCGCGCACGTCGTCACAGATCGGGCGGACGACGTCGACGGCCGCCTCCACGTCGAAGTCGGCGCGCGGCACCAGGGTGCGGTAGTCCGGCGCCGACGGGCCGGTTCCGCTCCCACGCAGGTCGATACGACGAATCATGGCGCCCATTCTAGGTCTCCCCCCGCACGCCTCCTGACCTGCTTCCCCCCGCGGACGCCCCGGCCGTCGGCGCCCCTATCCGGGGCGCCGGGGGGACAGGTGCGTGCGGATACCGACGAGACCCCTAGATTGGGATGCGTGACCCAGGTGCCGCTGTTCCCGCTGAACGCAGTGGTCTTCCCGGGCGTCTCCACGGGCCTGCACATCTTCGAGGACCGCTACCGCGAGCTGGTCCGGGAGCTGCTCGCGGTGGAGAGCGTCTTCGACCGGGTCTTCGGGGTGATCGCGATCCGCGAGGGCTACG
>JBDSBU010000147.1:0-3900 GCA_039921445.1 Marmoricola sp.
TGCTGACCCTCGGCATCCCGGAGCTGAACCTCGACGACCTGCTGAGACGCATCGTCGCCGTGGCCGGCAAGCTCGTGGGGGCGCGGTACGCCGCCCTGGGAGTCCTCAACACGGGCAGCAAGCGCGGGTTGGCCACGTTCATCCACGACGGGATCCCGGTCGAGCTGGCCGGGGTGATCGGCGAGCTTCCCTCCGGCCACGGGCTCCTCGGCCTGATCATCGACGAGCCACGCCCCTTGCGGCTCCATGACATGGGCGAGCACCAGGCCTCCTTCGGGTTTCCGAAGGATCATCCCCCGATGCGGTCGTTCCTCGGCGTGCCAGTGCGGACGCGTGATCAGGTCTTCGGCAACCTCTATCTCACCGAGAAGGAGGGTGGCGGGGACTTCACCGAGCAGGACGAGCGGATCGTGGTCGCGCTCGCCGCGGCCGCCGGGGTGGCCGTCGAGAACGCTCGCCTCCGCGACGACGCCCGGCGACGTGAGCGCTGGCTGAGCGCGACCGCGGAGATCACCGGTCTGCTCCTCGGCGCGATCCGCGGCGGGGAGGCGCTCCAGCTGGTGGTGGACCGGGCTCTCGAGGTGGCTGAGGCGGACGCGGTCTGGATCGCGACCGGTGACAGCGAGGCCTCCGGCACGCTGGGGCACGACACACCCGGCGAGGACGTGCGTGTCCAGGCGATCGCCGGCCTGGAGATCGACCTGACCGGTGAGCCCACACGTCCGCTCGGGGTTGCCCTTGCTCGACAGGTGATCGAGAGCGGCGTGCCAGTGGTCGTGGAGGACCTGAGCGGCGACGCGCCGCTGCCGAACAGCTGGCCCCAGCTCGGGCCGGCCATCCTGGTGCCGCTGCGCGATCCATCCGGCATCCCCGGCGTACTGGTGCTGGCGTGGATGCCCCACCACGACACCCAGCACAAGGAGCTGGACTGGGCGCTGCCTGCGCGTTTCGCCGAGCAGGCAGCACTGGCTCTGCAGCTCACCCGCGCCCAGCGCGACCGACAGCGGCTGGCCGTCTTCGAGGACCGTGACCGGATCGGGCGGGACCTGCACGACCTGGTGATCCAGCGGTTGTTCGCCGTCGGTCTCTCGTTGCAGGGAGCCACACGGCTCCAGGACTCTGGCGAGGTGAGCCGCCGGTTGGAGCTGGCGGTCGATGACCTGGACACCACGATCAAGGACATCCGCACCACGATCTTCGCCCTGGGGGCGCCGGAGGCGGGTGTGGATCTCGAGGGGGAGGTCACCAGGCTGGTCGACCGGGCCGCTGCCGCTTTTCAGAGCCGCCCGTCCCTGGTCTTCGAAGCAGACGTCGGAGCCCGGGTCGGGGCCGAAGAGGCTCCGGACCTGTTGGCCGTGCTCAGCGAGGCCCTCTCCAACGCCGCCCGGCATGCGAATGCCTCTCGCGTGGAGGTGCGCGTCTGGGTCGACGAGGGAGACGTCACGCTGGAGGTGCGCGACGACGGAGGTGGCATTCCCGTGGGCGTCACCGAGAGCGGACTTCGCAACATGCGGCTGCGTGCCGAGCGACGCGGTGGTTCCTGCGAGATCCTCTCGGCCGAGACCGGGGGCACCCACGTGCGGTGGCGCATTCCGGTGAGCTGATCGGTGGTGGGGGCGAGGGACCCGCCCCAACCGGGTCGGAAGGCCCTGCCGTGCGGGCCAAGCGTTGGTCAGCATGGAGGTGAGCGAAAGGATCACTGCCATGGAACAACACCCCGTCCCTCCCGTCCCCCAGATCGTGGTCGGTGCCGACGGCACCGAGGCCGGTCTGCAGGCCGTCCGCTGTGCGGCCAAGGAGGCTGAACGCCTCAGCCTGGGGCTGCGCATCGTGCACGTGACTCCCGGATATGTCCCGACCGGGCCGGCTTTGCCGATCATCCCCGACGGGAGCCTGCGCAGCTACGGGCTCGGGATCCTCAAGGACGCGGCCGCTCAAGCCCGTCAGGACGCCCCTGCCCTCTCGGTTGAGACGGTGCTGGTCACCGCGGGCCGGGTCCCGGGCCTGGTGACGAACTCCACCGACGCGAAGGTGCTCTTCCTCGGCAACGGACACCACTCCCTTGGAGAGCGGGTCTGGACGGGGAACACGATCGCCGGGGTCGTCTCGCGGGCTCACTGCCCGGTGGTGGTCGTCCCGCAGGACTGGTCTCCTGACCTCACGCACGGTCGTGTCGTGGTCGGTCTCAAGACCAAGCGCCACGCCAACGAGCTGCTCGAGGCTGCCGTCGAGGTGGCCACGCGCAGTGGCGGCACTCCCTCAGAGGTCGTGGTGCTGCACGCCTGGAAGTTGGCGTCGGGGTACGACGACATCGTCTCCAACCGGGAAGCGGTCGAGGAGTGGGCGCGTTCGCAGACCCAGGTCATCGAGCCACTCGTCGAGCGTGTTCGGAGCAAGCACCCCGAGGTGCCGATCCGGATCGAGATCGTCCACGACCAGCCGGCCCACGCACTGGTGCACGCATCGCGCACCAGCGATCACCTCGTCGTTGTCCGGCCGGATCACGGACGCCTCTTCCACCATCTGGGTCACGTGGTGCGAGCCGTCGTACGTGAGGCCCACTGCCCGGTCGCGGTGATGCTGCCGGTGCCAGCCAAGAACGATGATCCGGAACTGGCCGCCCAGCTCCCGGCTGCGAGCGTGCACGCCTAGTCCAGTCGCTGGTCAGATGTGGCGGCTCGGGCCGCGCCTGGTGATCGCCCAGGCCAGGACCACACCGACAACGGCAATCGCCACAGTGACGACGGCCACCTCTGCATAACCGTCGGCGGGATCCAGGAACGGGTAGGGATACCATCCGACGACGCCGCCGCGCACGAGGCTGTAGCCGACGTACGCGATCGGGAAGGCCAACCAGGACGCCGCGGTGCGGAATGAGATCCGATGCCGTGGCGGGTCGAGCAACCAATCGGCCAGGACCGCCAGGGGCATCACGTAGTGCAGCACCGTGTTGTCCCTGGGCACCGCGGTCAGCGTGGTGTCCTCGAGCCCGGCCAACAGCACGGAGAACACCAGGAAGATCACCACCATGTAGAGCGTCGCCGCACCGCGGAGCAGATCGATCAGACGCCGGCGTCGAGATGGCGCCACGGCCGCTGCGAGGAGTACGGCGACCGTGAACAGGTTGCCCTCGATGGTGAAGTAGCTGAAGAAGTTCGCCGGCACGAAGATCCCGCGCTCGACGAGGGTGGCGATCTCGGTGACCACGGCAGCGAACCCGAGCAGGGCCAGGAGCACGCGGTAGAGCGTTGTCATGCAAGCTCGAGGTCGTGCAGGTCGACCTCGGCGCAGCGGCGTTGGTACTCCGCGGCCAGGCCTGGCCAGTTGGTGCTGATCCGGCCACCGAGGTTGGTGTTCGGGCCGTAGACCACGAACAGGTTCGGGAAGTCCGGCATGCACAGGCCGAGGTAGGCGCGCGCTCCGGAGCTCCACTGCTCGCGGAGGTTGGTGCCGCCGGTCCCGGTGACAGTCATGGGGGAGAGGAACTCGGTGGCCGCGAAGCCGGTGCCGTAGATGATCACGTCGGCCTCGTGCACCTGACCACCCGAGTCAAGCACGCCGTGGGGGAGGACCTCGACGACCTGCTCGGTGACCAGCCAGGTGAGTCCCCGCCCGACGTCGTCAGCCTTCTCCAGCGCGTTGCTGTCGGTGAACCCCGACTTCGCGAGCTCGATGGCGGTGCCTAGTCCGCCGAGGCCAGCGCCGATGAACGTGATCGAGGGCTGAGACATGGGCACACCCTAGGGGCGAGGTGCGACCGGCGTACGCCGTCCCAGCCGATCAGACGACGGGATTCCCCATCGTGGCGAGGATCTGACGGCCCTGCTCGGCGTGCTTGTGCTCGACGAGGACCTCGTAGCGGGTGGCGACCACCTGCATCACCGAGGTGAAGTCGCGGCG
>JBDSBU010000148.1:0-11709 GCA_039921445.1 Marmoricola sp.
ACCCAGATCCGTCGCGCACGGCACCTGCTCACCGCTCGACCTGTAGCAACCCGCAGGACGCTTCTCGCCACCATGGGAAGACGTGCTTCCGGACTTCCCCGGGCTTCCCTGATTTCCAGCATCATGAGCGGGCACACAGATGACACCAAGGCCAGGTCCCGGTGCAGGAGTGGTGCCCGACCGGCAACCGCTTGCCTGGGCAGCTCCGCTCACGCTGACGGCCATGACGCCGCCGAGGAGCGCAGCTACCAAGACCCGCCTCAACATTTCGGTCCCTGCCGCGGGATGCCCGTGCGCCACTTGGCCTCGGCGCCCTTCTTGATCATGGTGACGCGGTAGACGTGCGGCACCTTGAGCTGAGGTTGCGGCACCGCTTTGCCGTCGGCGAAGACCCGCAGCCGCCTCTGGTCGAGGCACCGCCTCAACACGACGCGCTGACCGCCCTTGGCCGCGAGATCGATCGAGGCTGGCCGCAGCCACAGCTCTTTCGGCTCGCCCTTAAAGGTGATCCTCTCGTTCACCAGCTGCGCGAGATTCGCCCAGTCCTGCACCCAGTCGATGGAGTTCCTTCGGTAGAAGGCGGCTTGATCCTTAGTCAACCTGCCCTGTGCCACGAACCGGTCACTCACCGCGGAGAAGGTACGCAAGGCGGCAACAGCGCCCGCGTACGCGGCACGTTCCTCCGGGGCGTACTTGACAAGGTCTGCAGGCACGGTTGGCGACGGAAGAGATGGCGACGTCGACGGCGATGCCGTCGTCGTGGTGGGCTTCCCGAGGTTCGGACCGTCGGCGTCCTGACTGCACGAGGCGCAGGTCAGCACCAGGACTGTCCCAACAATCAGCACTCCGAGACGCGGCATCCCAGTCTCCTCAGAGTAGGTGCGCGGTGCCCTTCGCACGCTACGCCCATCGAGCGGTATCGCAATAGGGCCACGAGATCGGCACCAGCGACCGATGTTGCTCACGGGGGCTCCTCTCCGCCTCATCTACACAGGTACGCCGCAGCTCGGTGCGGGGACAGATCAACGCTCGGAGCCTGGGCATCGTTTGTCGCGGCGAGTGGGCGACCCTGTGGAGAAGTAGGACTTCTGAACAGCTGTCGAACGTGGTCCGCGATCGAGACCGCTAGCAGAAGCCGCGCGACCAACACGGCGGCACCACTCTGAGCTGCCTCCAGGCCCTGACCCCTGGGTTGAACGATCGGCGGCTCACTTCGCAGTCGCGAGATCTCAAGAGGAAGGCCCCCTGGCCCCTCCTGAGCGCCAACTTGTCCACAGGCTGCACATCTCTTCTGTGCTGCATGACGAGGCGGTACAGAAGATGACTACCTGCGGTCTGCGTAGCAGCAGAAGCTGCGCCTGCCATTGGCGAGGGCTTCCTGCGTCAGGGATTCCCGAACCAGTCCAGGGCCTCTCAGCGACGCCGGCCACAACGTCAGGAGAAACAATGATCCACGCGAGCACTCCCGGTCACTCCGGCACTGCCGGGCAACCCCACCACGACGCGGCCTCGGTCATGCCGCGCAACGACGACGCTCTGCTCACGATCGGAGAAGTCGCCGCCATGGTCCGTGCCCCCGTAGCAACCCTTCGCTACTGGCGGCACATCGGCACCGGTCCTCACAGCTTCCGGGTGGGCCGCGGAGTCCGCTACTGGCGCACCGACGTGACCAGCTGGCTGAATTCTCAAGAGCAGAGCGAACTGCAGCTGCACGCAGGTCACTCGCCTCGCTGAGGACGGTCGCCAGTAGACGGGAGAGCACGGATGGCAAGCATCGCCAAGAGGCCTGACGGGCAATGGCGAGCTAGATTCCGCGACACCGCCGACCGTGAGCACGCCAAACACTTCCCTCGGAAGATCGACGCGCAACAGTGGCTCGACCGACAGACAGCCAGCATCGTGCGCGGTGACTACGTCGACCCAGGCGCCGGCAAGGAGAACCTGGGGCAACACGCAGCAGCCTGGCTAGATGCTCAGCCCTTGCGCCCGTCCTCCAGATACAACTACGAGAGTCACATCCGCCGGCACATCTATCCGACTTTCGCGCAGCGTCAACTGGCGAGCATCATGCCCAGCGAAGTCCAGGCGTGGGTGTCGCGGCTGGTCCAGGGTGATCCGGTGCGGCAGGTCAAGCCGCTCGCGGCGTCGACGGCAGGGGTCGTCCACTCCATCTTGTTCAGCATCATGACGGCCGCCGTCCTGGACCGGAAGATCAGGGCGAACCCCTGCGCGACGACCAAGCTGCCCAAGGACGAGCGCATTCGTCGGGTCGTCCCGATGACCACCGAGCAGACGCAAGCCCTGCGAGCTGCGATGCCGGGCCAGTTGCGCGCCGCCGTGACCCTCGCCGCCGGCACTGGGATGCGACAGTCTGAGATCTTCGGTCTGACCATCGATCGCATCGACTTTCCAGGGCGAACGGTCACTGTGGATCGTCAGGTGCTCACCACCCCCGGCCACGGACCGGCCTTCGGGCCGCCCAAGACGAAGGCGAGCGTGCGCAGCATCCCACTTCCCGACGTGGTCAGTAAGGCCGTGACCGAGCACCTCGCACAGTTCCCACCCCTGGACAGTGGCGACTTCGTGGGTCTCGTCTTCCACCGACACGGCGGTCCATGGACCCGCCAGGCCTTCGGTCACATCTGGCGCCCGGCGATCCGTGCCGCCGGGCTCCCTCCACGCACGGGCTCCCACGCCCTGCGTCACTACTACGCGAGCCTGCTGATCCGACACAGCGAGTCCGTCAAGACCGTCCAGGCACGGCTCGGGCACGCCAGCGCTTCGGAGACCCTGGACACCTACAGCCACCTGTGGCCGGACTCAGACGACCGCACACGGGAAGCGGTTGACATGGTGCTCGGAAATCTTGCGGACTTTCTGCGGACTGACGGGGTCCCAGAACAGTAAAACCGCAGGTCAACGGCTTGGTGCGGATGAGCTGGCTCATAGGCCGGGTTCTGTTCGCCGTACCGCCTCACGACGGCTCGGTTGGCGACCATCCATCTACGAGCGCCGTTGCCGACGCCCTCCTGCAACCTACCCGTGAGCTCGGACGGACCGCCCTCGAACGCTCACTGTCTGGTCTTGCTCCAGGTGGGGTTTGCCTAGCCACGGCGGTCTCCCGCCGCGCTGGTGGTCTCTTGCACCACCGTTTCACCCTTACCTCCACTCCGAGGAGCGGTGGCGGTCTGTTTTCTGTGGCACTGATCCCGCGGGTCACCCCGGGTGGGTGTTACCCACCACCTTGTCCTGTGGAGCCCGGACCTTCCTCGTCGGTCCTGGTTGCCCAGTCCCGTCGCGGTCGCCCGGCCAGCTCATCCGCCTGCCAAGGATAGGGCCTGTTGAAGGAGAAGCCTGCCCTCACAGCTCGAAGCGGACCATCCGGGTCTTCGGGTCAGCGACGGTGAGCCTGACGCGGACCTCCTCACCCACGGGCAGCGGGCGCTCAGAGGTCACGCGCGCCTCCACGGCGGGGTCACGCAGCATCACCTCGCCCTTGTGGGGATCGTCCGACTCGACCTCGGTGACGACGGCGTCGAAGCTCTCCCCCACCCGGTCCCTCAAGGTCTCCGCCTCGACGAGGTTCATCACCGCCCCTTCGTAGGCATTGGCTGCGCGTCCGGAGTCGCGCATGATCTGGGGCAGTGCGGCGAGTCCGTCCCTGGCCCAGTCCGGCACCGGCTCGCCAGCGCACAGGGCGGCGCACACCTCGAGCGCATACCGGTCGACCAACCGTCGCAGCGGCGCCGTCACGTGGGCGTACGGCGAGGCCAGCGCAGCGTGTTCGACCTGGTCGGGAAGCTCGCCGTCGAAGGCGGCGTACCCAGCCCCGCGCAGCAATGCGGTCGCGGCCACCACCATCGCGGCCTCGGCCGGACGAGCCGCATCCAGCGCGCGGATGAAGTCCGCATGGCCCAGGTCGCTCGGCCAGTCCAACCCCAGGGCGCGCGCCGTCCGGCGCAGCCGGGTGACCACGAACTCGGGGGCAGGAGGCAGCGTCCGCAGCAGACCTACCTTGCCCTCGATCATGATCGCGGCGGCGGCGAACCCGGTCATCAGCGAGATCTGCGCGTTCCAGGACTCCGACGGGAGCATCTCGCGGTACTCCAGCCGCCATCGCCCGTCCTCGATGTCGATCTCCTGGGACGGCATCGGCAGCGAGATCCCGCCCCGCTTGACCTCTTGGGCGATCCGCAGCTCACCGACCTCTCGGAGGAGTGCCAGCGTCGAGCCCGTGGGCGCGTCGTCCACGGTCGCCTGCACGGTCTCGTAGTCCAACCGTTCTCGCGATCGGACCCGCGCTCGCTCCACCTGCGCATCCGTGACCACGCCGGTGGCATCGAGCCGGACCGTCCAGACGAAGGCCGGTCGCTCCTGGTCGGGCAACAACGAGGCCGCCCCCTCGCTGAGCGCCGGTGGATGCAACGGGATCTTGCAGTCCGCGGCATAGAAGGACTCACCGCGTCGGTGCGCCTCGAGATCCACCGGGTCGCCGGGGCGCACGAAGGCCATCACGTCCGCGATCGCGTAGTGCACGACGTACCCGTCACCGTCGGCTGCAAGGTGCATCGCCTGGTCGAGGTCCATCGCACCTGCTGGGTCGATCGTGACCAGCTCGAGATGGGTCAGGTCCAGGTCGGGGAGCCGGGGCGTCTGAGCCGCCTTCGCGGCAGCCTTCTCCACCTCGGGCGGGAATCCCTGCGGCAGGCGCTGCTCCTGCTGGATCTCCGCCACGCCCTTGCGGAGGTCTTCGTTCTCGGGATCCCTGGCTCTCAGCACACGAGTGCCCACGTCTATCTCCTCGCCTCACAGGACGGCCGCCCGGACCGCATGACGTTCACCACGATATGCACCCGTTGTGCACCGCCGGACCTAGGCTGGGTCGGTGCTGATCCTGCTACCGCCGTCGGAGGGCAAGTCCGCCCCCACGCGGGGCAGACCGCTCGCCCTGGAGGCGCTGAGCTTCCCCGAGCTGACCGAGACCCGTGAAGCCGTGCTCGATGCGCTCGGCGTGCTCTGCGGCACCCACCACGACCCCGCCACCCCCACGCAGAACGAGGTTCTCGTCGAGTTCGCGCAGCGCAGCCTCGGGCTCGGCCCCACCCAGTCCGAGGACGTACGCCGCAACGCCCACCTGCGCACCGCTGCGACAGCGCGCGCCGACGCCATCTACACCGGTGTGCTCTACGACAACCTCGACCTGGCCTCCCTGGACCCTGCCGCCCGTCGACGGGCCTCCCGCTGGCTCGCGATCACGTCCTCGCTGTTCGGGTTGGTGCGCCCCGGCGACCGGATCCCCTCCTACCGGCTGGCCGGCGGGGTCAACCTGCCGGGGTTGGGAGTGGTCTCCACCCGCTGGCGCGAGGTTCTCGAGCCGATCGTGGAATCGGCGGCCGGGCGTGGGCTAGTCGTGGACCTGCGCTCGACCACCTACGCAGCCTTCTGGCGACCCGGCCCCGACCTCGCCGCGCGGGTGGCCACCGTCCGGGTGCTGCAACAGGTGGGCAGTCAGCGCAAGGTGGTCAGCCACTTCAACAAGGCCACCAAGGGGCGCCTCGTTCGTGCGCTGCTCGAGGCCGGCGCTGCTCCCGGCACCCCCGGTGATCTCGCCGATGTGATCACGGGCCTGGGCTGGAAGGTCGAGCTCGCCGAGCCCAGCCGTAGCGGCCAGGGACTCGACGTCATCGTCGAGGACCTCTGACCTGAGACCTGAGACCGACTCTCACTGGGCCCGTGGGACGATCAGTTCGGGCTGAGAGGATCCAGCGCACGCGGGACTGCTGCGCGCACGACCTCGAACTGATCGTCCGACGGGCGTCGGGGTCCCTGGGCCGGCCGTGAGCGTGGTCACCACGATCTCGTCGGAGCTGAGTCTGAAGGCCAGCACCGCGTCGGCGACCAACCCCTCCCGACTGGGTCGTCCTGGGCCCAGAGCACATGCCCTGGCCCCGGATGACGCTTCGGCCTCCGGCTAGCCGAAGATCTCGGTGGGTCGGGCGTTGAACAGCCGCAGGCTCGACATCGGCAGGTCGCCGTCGGGGCCGCCCAGGAAGTAGGAGATCACCGTGACCGAGGCGGGCGCGAGCTCCATCCGGTAGACCGCCTCCAGCGGCGCGCCGACGCAGTGTGCCACCAGGGTCTTGATCGGGGTGACGTGGCTGACCGCGACCACGGTCTTGCCGGTGTAGTCGGCAAGGATCCGGTCGCGCCCCGCGAGCACCCGCTTCTCCACGGCACGGAACGACTCGCCCCCGTGAGGCGCGGACTCCAGGTCACCGAGCCAGGCGGAGAGCTCGTCGGGCCACTGCTGGTGCACCTCGGTGAAGCTCAGCCCGTCCCAGGAGCCGAACTCCATCTCGGCGATGCCGGGCTCCTGCTCGATCTCGAGGCCGACGCAGCTAGAGATGATCTCGGCGGTCTGCTGGGTCCGGAGCACCGGGGAGCTGATCAGGGCATCGAAGGTCTTGGCCAGCGGAGCCAGCCACTCTCCCGTGGCCCGGGCCTGCTCGCGTCCGGTCTCGTTCAGCGGCGGGTTGCTGCTGCCGAGCCCGCCGGAGAACAGCTTGCCCAGAGTGTGGTCGGTGACCCCGTGACGCACGAGCACCAAGGTGGTCGGTGTTCCAGGGGGCGCCCAACCGCGCTTGGTCACAAGCCGGACTCCCCGGTACGCACCAGGATCCGGTTGCACTCCTCGCAGCGGATCACCTCGTCGGTCGGGGACTTCGCAATCAGCCCGAGGTCGGAGGCATTCAGGGTGAGCCGGCAGCCGCCGCACTCGCGACGGCGCAGGGCCGCGGCACCGACACCACCCTTCTGCGCGCGCAACTTCTCATAGAGCGCGATCAGGTCGGCGGGCATCCCGGCGACGATCGGGGCGCGCTCGGCCGTGACCGTCCGCACCTCCTCCGACAGCTCCGCGGACTTGTGCTCCAGCGCGGCTTGCAGCTCAGCCTCCTCGGTCTCCAGGGTGGCCAGCTCGGCGGTGCGCTCGACCAGCGAGGCCTGGGCGGTCTCGAGCTGCTCCATCACGTCGAGCTCGACGTCCTCGAGGTCGCCGATCCGACGGTGCAGGGACTCCAGCTCGCCGAGCATCCGCTGCAAGGCCTTCGGGTCCGAGACCTGGCCGGCGTCGATCATCCCCTGGTCGCGCTCGCGCCTGGTCTTGACCTGTTCGACGTCGGCGTCGGCACGCCGCTGCTCGCGACCGAGGTCGTCGACCGCGATCCGCAGGTCGCGGACCGCGTTCTCCACCGCCGTACGCCGTCCCGCAAGCTCGCTCAACGCAGTGGCTTCAGGGATGCTGCCGAGCTGGTGGGTGAGGGTGTCGAGCCGGGAGTCGAGCTCCTGGACGTCGAGGAGCCTCAGCTGAACGAACGGATCGGCTTTCAGGGCAGTCTCCTGGTCTCGGGTGGTGCGTCAGACCCGGAAGGTCCACGGGTCGGTGTTGATCGAGCTGGTGCAGACCTCCACCGTATCTCCCAGCGACTCCACCAGCCGACGGCGGAGCACCGGGAGCCAGGTGCTCTCCGCAGCCCAGTGCGCCACGTCGACCAGAGCCATCTGGCCCTGCTCGCGTGCCTCCGAGGCGGGGTGGTGCCTCAGGTCGGAGGTGAGGTAGACGTCGGCACCTGCCGAACGGGCTCGGTCGAGCAGGAAGTCGCCGGACCCGCCACACAGTGCGACGGACTCGATCCGCTGGTCCGGGTCGCCGGCGACCCGCACGCCGTGGGCCGTTTCCGGGAGTGCGGTCGCGACCCGGGCTGCGAACTCCGAGAGCGACTCGGCGGCGGGCAGCCGCCCGATTCGTCCCGAGCCACGACTGGGCTCGGACAACGGCGCCATCTCCAGGACGTCGAAGGGGGGCTCCTCGTAGGGGTGGGCGCGCCTGATCGCGGCGATCACGACCTCGCGCAGATGGCGTGGTGCGACTGTCTCCACCCGCGCCTCCTCGACCAGCTCGGCGTGGCCGACCTGACCCACGGCGGGTCGCGCTCCGGGCAGCGGCCGAAAACGACCCTCGCCGGTCGAGCTGAACGTGCACGACTCGTAGTCACCGAGCGCCCCGGCGCCCACCTCTACCAGCGCGGCGCGGATGCTGTCGGCGGACTCGACGGGCACGAACACCGCGATCTTGTCCATCGGCGCCGCCGCATCGGGCTCCAGCGGACGGACGTCGACCAGCCCGAGCGCGAGGGCAAGCGACTCAGAGACTCCCTGGGTCGGGGAGTCGGCATTGGTGTGCGCGGTGAACAGGCCGCAGCCAGACGTGGTGAGCCGGTGGACCGTGCGCCCCTTGGGCGTGGTCGCGGCGACGCCGTGCACCCCCTTGAGGAACAAGGGGTGGTGGCAGACCAGCAACCCAGCTCCGAGCCCGACAGCCTCCTCCGCGACGGCCTCGACCGGGTCCACGGCCAGCAGGATCCGACGTACCTCCGCAGCAGGATCGCCACAGACCAACCCGACGGCGTCCCAGTCGTCGGCGTGCTGCGGCGGGTACCACTCGTCGAGCAGCGCGGTGAGGTCGCCAAGGGTGGGCATGGGGGCGAGGCTAGTTCACCTGGCGGTCGCGCCCTTCCCAGTACTGCTTGCGGAGCTTGAACTTCTGCAGCTTGCCGGTCGCGGTGCGGGCCAGCTCCTCCCGGAACTCCACCGAGGACGGGGCCTTGTAGCGCGCAGCCTTCGACTTGCAGTAGTCGATCAGCTCGGCCTCGGTGAGGTCCGAGCCCTCGTTCTTGACCACCAGGGCCTTGATCGTCTCGCCCCACTTCTCGTGGGGTACGCCGATCACGGCGACCTCCGCGACGTCGGGGTGGGAGAAGATCACGTCCTCGACCTCGATCGAGGAGACGTTCTCGCCACCGGTGATGATCACGTCCTTCTTGCGGTCCTGGATGGTCAGGTAGCCGTCGTCGCCGATGACGCCACCGTCACCGGTGTGGAACCAGTCATCGGCCAACGCAGCCTCGGTCTCCTCGGGCTGCTCCCAGTACCCCGCGAGGACGACGTTGGACCGCGCCAGCACCTCACCGGACTCAGAGATCTGCAAGGAGACCCCGATCGCCGGTTGGCCCGCACGCACGAGGTTGCTCGCCCGGTCCTCACCGGAGAGCTCGTCCCACTCGGCCCGGGTGCGGTTGACCGTCAGGAGCGGTGAGGTCTCGGTGAGCCCGTAGATCTGGATGAACTCCCAACCCAGCTCGGCCTCCACCCGCGCGACCGTCTTGGTGGGCGGCGGCGCACCGGCGACGATGATCCGCACCTTGTCGCGTCCGGGGACCTCCCCCTCCCAGGTCTCGGCCGCCTCGAGCACAGCAGCGACCACAGCCGGCGCGGCGCACATCACCGTCACACCGTGCTTCTCGACGCGACGCAGGATCTCGGCCCCGTCGATCTTGCGGATCACCACCTGGGTGACGCCCATCCCTGTCATCGCGAAGGGCATTCCCCACCCGTTGGCATGGAACATCGGCAACGTGTGCAGATAGACGTCACGATCGGTGACACCGGTGTGCAGCGCGAATGTGACCGCGTTGGTCCAGATGTTGCGATGCGTGATCTGCACGCCCTTGGGACGAGCCGTGGTGCCGGAGGTGTAGTTGATGGTCGCGGTGGCGTTCTCCTCGTGCTCCCACGGCTCCGGGTCAGCCCCCTCGGCGTACATGTCCTCGTCGTCGCCGATCACGAACTTGTGCTCGCACTCGACGTCGGCGAGCTGATCCTTCAGCTCGGGATCGACGTAGAGCACCCGGGCTCCGGAATGCTCGACGATGTAGCGCACCTCGTCGAGAGAGAGCCGGAAGTTGATCGGCACCAGGACGCGGCCGTAGCCGCAGACCCCGAAGAAGGCCGTGAACAGCCGGGCGCTGTTGTGCGAGATGTAGGCCACCCGGTCACCCACCCCGATGCCGAGCTCGTCGAGCTTGGCCGCTTGGGCGCGGGCGAGCTCACCCACGCGGGCGTAGGTCAGGTCGCCCATCGACTTGGCTGGTTGATCGGGTTCGTCGACGATCCCGGGGCGCTCGGCGTACACCGCCAGCGCACGGTCGAGAAAATCGGCTGCTGAGAACGGCACTATCACGGTTGTGACTCCCTCACGGTCGGATGTTGTTCACCCTAGCCACCTGCCGGTCCCGAGCCGTCAGGCGTCGCTGCGTTCGTGTTCCAGCCACGCCATCGCAGGCTTGGCCAGCACGCCGTGCACCAGCACCGAGAGGCCGATCGTGAAGGCCACCGTGGCCCAGAGCCAGCGCAGGTCGGAGAAGTCAGCCTCGCCTGCGGCGTAGGCAAGGTAGAACAGCGAACCGACGCCGCGTACGCCGAAGAAGGCCGTGACCAGGCGTTCGCGGCCGTTCATGCCGTGCCCACGTCGCGAGAGCGGGAGCAAGCTCAGCACCCCGGCGAGTGGACGGACCACGAGCACCAGAGCCACGCCCAGGGTGACTCCGCGCCAGTCCAGGGCGCCGAGCAGCCCCCTGGTCATCGCCATGCCCAGGAACAGCAGGATGAGCAGCGTGAACAGCCGCTCGAGCCGCTCCACCACCCCGTGCATCTCCTGGTGGTACTGGTGGCTGCGCTCGGCGTTGCGCACCGCCATGCCGCAGGTGAACACCGCGATGAAGCCGTAGCCGCCGACCAGCTCGGCCGCCCCGAACGACATCGCAAGGGCCGCCAGCGCCAGCAGCGGCTCACCTCGCTCGGCCAATGGCAGGGAGTCCGGGCGCGAGCGGAAGGCCAGCTTTGAGAGCGACCAGCCCACGAACGCGCCGACCAGGAAGCCAGCGACGACCTTGCCGACCAGCTCCCAGGCCAACCACTCCCCGATCCAGGAGCCGGGATCACCCTTGACCAGCAAGAAGATCGCGGCATAGACGAACGGAAACGCCAAGCCGTCGTTGAGGCCCGCCTCGGAGGTGAGCGCGAACCGCACCTCGTGGCGCTCGTCGCTCTCGTCCTCGTGCGAGTCCACGTCCGGGCCTCCGACCTGCACGTCTCCAGCCAGGACCGGGTCTGTGGGAGCCAGCACGGCCCCCAGGAGCAGCGCGGACGCCGGTCCCAGGCCGAGCCCCCACCAGCCGAGGAACCAGATCGCGGCGATGCTGATCGGCATCGCAACGAACAGCAACCGCCAGGTGGCCGACCAGCGCAGCCACTCGCGCGGCCTGGAGAACCGGAGCGGGCGGTCCAGGGCGAGGCCGACACCCAGCAGCGCCAGCAGCACGGCAAGCTGGGTGACCTCCTCGATCACGGCCCGGTGCTGCAGCGGGTCCAGCATCCCATCGCCCAGCGGCAGCAGCCCGACCCCCATCCCAGCGGCGAGCAGCACGATCGGCGGGGAGAGCGCCAGCCGGTTCAGCGCCGAGGGCAGTACGGCGGCCAGCAGGATCGCGAGGCCGCCGATGAGGTAGAGCGTGCCAGTCACTGGGTCCTCTCCCGGGTGGGCGCAGAGGGGATCGAACCCCCGACCACCTCGTTGTAAGCGAGGGGCTCTACCGCTGAGCTATACGCCCGGAACGAGCAACCAGGTGCCCCGAGGGACACCTTGGCGGCGATGTGCGGGCAAAGACTACGGGAGCACGGGACGGCTCAGCCAGCCCGGGTCTGGGGTCTGCCCGAGGGCACATGAAAGTCGCGCCGCTGGCGTCTCGGGTCACCAGCGGCGCGACAGGTACAAGATTGCACTATTCGGGCCCCCGAGCCAAGCAGAATCCC
>JBDSBU010000149.1:0-21793 GCA_039921445.1 Marmoricola sp.
ATGCGGCGAATGCGGCGGTGCTCTCGGTGGCTATGGCGGCAGCGCGGGTCTCGACGATGGTCGCATCCGACCGGTGTGTCTCCGCCAGCCGACCGAGCACGTGCCCGACGTCGGTCATCGCCCACCGAGACTCGGGGTCTCGGTCGAGCATGCGCGTCAGGGCGGGCTCGAGGAACTCTGCTCGCTGCGGAGGAGGGGGTGGGCCGGTGACGATGTCGTGGAGTACGGCGACGGGGTTGGTCCGATTCGCGTAGGGCGGATGGCCCTCGACAGCGGCGTACAACGTGGCGCCGAGCGCCCACACATCGTCAGCAGGGCTCGGCTCCGAACCCCGGGCGAGCTCGGGGGAGAAGTAGCTCGGCGTACCCGTGACCAGGCCCGCGCCCGTCAGAGTCTGATCCCCGGTGGTGCGGGAGATCCCGAAGTCGCTGATCTTGGCGACTCCGTCCCCGCGGATGAGCACGTTGCCGGGCTTGACGTCGCGATGCGTCGTCCCAGCGGCGTGCAAGGCAGCGAGACCGCCCGCGATCTGAGCGCCGATGTCGGCGACCGTGGCCGGATCGAGCGGACCGTCCTGCTTGATCACCTCCGAGAGCGATCGCCCCGGAACGTGCTCCATCACCAGCCAGAGGTGGCCGGAGTCCTCCACGACGTCGTAGATGGTGACCACGTTGGGATGACTGAGCGCGGCCGAGGAGCGGGCCTCACGGAGGGCCCGGGCGGAGTCCGTCACGGACTCCCCCGGCAGCAGGCCCACCTGCTTGACAGCCACCACGCGATGCAGCCTCTCGTCGCGGCACAGCCACACCGTGCCCATGCCTCCCTGACCGATCGCCGCCTCCACGCGGTAGCGGTCACCGATCAGCTCAGGCTGCATGCTGTCCCCTCAGTCGAGCGCTGGTCGGGCGCCGTGGCTGGGCTCCGTGGCTGGGCGCTCACGAAACGCTCCGTAGGTGCTTACCCAACCAAGCCGCTGCCTACGCGTGCGCCAGCCCGGGTCAAGCCAGGGAAGCGCGTTCAGGCGGGCACGACGAGAGCGACTCACTCTCGCGGTGGTGGTCTGGGCGGAGCGCTGATCTCGCTTGAGGCGCCGGGTGGTGGCTCGAAGACGAAGTCGTTGGGACTGGTGCGACGAATGGTCCACGGAGCTGCGTGGACCAGTCGGTGGTGGTGGCCGCACAAGAGGATCAGGTTGGACAGGGACGTTGCGCCGCCGTCTATCCAGTGAGTGACGTGGTGGGCGTGGGTCATCAGCGGGGGCCGGGTGCAGTGCGGGAAGCGGCAGTGCTGGTCACGGACGACGAGGGCCCTCCAGATCGCGTTCGTGACCAGACGTTGCAGCCGGCCGACGTCGAGGACCTCAGACCGAGCGCCGAGGACGGCGGGGATGACCTCGGCCTCGCAGCAGAGCCGGCGCACGGCGGAGGCCGAGAGCTGCTCTCCGGTCTCGGTCATCGCAAAGCCCGAGAGTTGCTGCAGATCGGGCAGGGCCATCGTCAGGGTCAGTCGCGGCGCAGCACCGTGGGACCTGGGGAGAAGATCCGCGGTCTGCAACCGGCGACAGCCCTCGACCAGCACGGCGTCCTCGATCGAGCAGCGACCCCTGATCCATGCACCACCAGCCTGGTCATCGGTGACGGAGAGGCCGCGAGTGACGTGGGCGGCACGCTCGAGCCGGTCCAAGGCGCGTTCGTCACGGCGCTCGTCGCCCTCGGGGTCGAGAATGCTGACCAACCGCCGCGAAAGCTTCCTCAGGTCGGTCGCATCGAAGATCCTGGCTTGCTCGAGCAGGACGGCCACACCCCTGGCGCGCAGACCCGCGTCGCCGGGCAGGGCGTCGATGGCACGTTCGATCACCCGGGCCTTCGCTGCGGACAACCAGCCGCCGATGAGCGCAGCCCCGACTGGTGTCAGCACTGGCTCCGTCACGGCTTTGGCGAGCCGCACCATCCCCGGGCCGGTGTCTTTGTGCCCGCCCGCGACCGCGGTCACGTAGTCCTGGGTGGAGGCCCAACCTTCGGGCTTCACCGCCGAGGTGGCCTCGAGCTCGCGGACCACCTCGAGCTCGACGGCGTCCAGCGTCGAGCGCAACGCCTCCAGCTCGGCCACCGGCCCACCGTCGTTGACCACACCACGAGGAGACTCGAGTTGGAGGGTCATGAATCCATCCAAGCACCGAGGACTGACAACCCAGCCGGCTGAGAATCATCAGCCCTGCAAGCAGGTTCCTGTCGCCCGGGAAGCACCGTCCTGCGAGCGGCCCGAGGCAGTGCGCGGAGGTCAGCCGCCCGTGAACCTCATCCGATCGGGGCGGTTGCCGCCCTGTTCTCCGCGTGGTTGTCGCCTCCGAGCATCCGGCGCACGAGGCCGCCGATGGCCAGTCCGAGGAAAGCCGGCACGAACAGCAGGAAGGCGAAGAAGACCGAGCCGTCGCGGATGCCTTCGACTGCGCCCATGTCGTTGGCTCCCGTCAGCGTGAGCGACAGGGGAACCGCGATGCCGCCCAAGAGCGAGGTGAGCAGCCACAGCACGAGGGCGGTCGTGAACCCCTTGCGGATGCCGTCGACAAGGGCCCAGAGGGTCGCGACGAACGCGAGGATCAGGAACGCCAACAGTCCAGCCCCCAGGGCGTCGGTGCTGTCGCTGCGTCCGATCGCCACCCCGTAGACCGTGATCACCACGGCCAGAGCCAGGACTCGGATCAGGGCACCAGACAACAAGCGGAACGGGTTCATGAGGACAGAGTGTCGGGTCCAGACGCGATCGCGCAGCCAAATCGCGGGTCAGCAACCACGGTGGCGGCCACCAGAGCATCAGCCCACGAAGATGCAGAAGGGGTGCCCCATCGGGTCGGCGAAGACGTAGAGAGGCTCCGCGGGATCCGCAGCGCGGTCGTGCAGGACGGTGGCCCCCAGACCCAGCGCCCGGTCGCGCGCTTGGAACAGCGCCTGAGCGTTGGGCACCGTCATGTCGAGGTGGAGCATCTGTGGTCGCCCGGTCGGCCCACGCGAAGAGTCCGCGCTCCACTCGGGTGGCAGGTAGGTCTCGTCGTACTGGAAGGCCAGACCGCGATCACCCCTGGGGTCGTCGTTCCGGGGCCGCAGCACCAGCCAATCCCCACCTCGCGGGTCCGGCTCGCCCGCTGGCGGCAACTCGTCGCCCGGGCGGTAGCGGTAGCCGAGCAGCTCTCGGTAGAACTCGGCGAGCGCCCGCGGATCCGAGCAGTCAAGGACCACCTGGCGCACGACGGGTCGCACCTCGGGGTCGTCCTCGGATCTGGTGTGCTGGGAAGTCACCACGAGTACGAAGGTACGACGCCGGTGCGCATCCCAGGAACAGCCGGCTGAAGGAAGAGCAGGCTGGATCAGGAGGCGAGAAAGGCCGGCGGCTCGTGGTTGCAGCACCCTGAGCGACCCGACGGACGATCAGTTCGCTGACCGCAAGGTCGGTTCACGCCTGGAGGCAGATCTGGCCACGATGAACTGATCGTTGCTCGGGTGGCCGACGGGTCCGCGAGGGCTCGTTACACTGGGCAGTCGCCCGTGCCATCGCCGGGTGAACCCCGACGATGCAGGACGACGTGACTTCCACGCCCGCCGAGAGCCGCACCAGCACGACCCAGGAGCGCGACGTACGCCGTGAGGCCGCGCGTCGCCGTACCTTCGCCGTGATCAGCCACCCGGATGCG
Source organism: Marmoricola sp. (assembly GCA_039921445.1). Lineage (GTDB taxonomy): Bacteria > Actinomycetota > Actinomycetes > Propionibacteriales > Nocardioidaceae > Marmoricola. Next base: position 3,689 of record JBDSBU010000149.1, read on the forward strand.
GGCAAGTCGACGCTGACCGAGGCGCTCGCGCTGCACGCCCAGGTGATCACCGAGGCGGGTGCCGTCCACGGCAAGTCCGGTCGTCGTTCGACGGTCTCGGACTGGATGGAGATGGAGAAGGCGCGCGGGATCTCGATCACCTCCGCCGCGTTGCAGTTCTCCTACGCCGGACAGGTGATCAACCTCGTCGACACCCCGGGTCACTCCGACTTCTCCGAGGACACCTACCGGGTGCTCTCTGCGGTCGACGCCGCAGTGATGCTCGTCGACGCGGCCAAGGGTCTCGAGCCGCAGACGCTGAAGCTCTTCCGGGTCTGCAAGGCACGCGGCATCCCGGTGATCACGGTGATCAACAAGTGGGACCGACCGGGGCTCGACGCGCTGACGCTGATGGAGGAGATCCAGAACCAGATCAAGCTCGTGCCCACGCCGCTGACCTGGCCCGTGGGCATCGCTGGGGACTTTCGCGGGGTGTTGGATCGGCGCAGCGGTGACTACGTCGCCTACACCCGCACCGCGGGGGGTGCCACCCGCGCTCCGGAGGAGCGGATGGCCGCCGACGCCGCTGCTGCTCGCGTGGGAGACCCCTGGAACGTCGCGGTCGAGGAGGCCGAGCTGCTGTCCTCCGACGGCGCCGACCACGACCAGGAGCTGTTCCTGAGCGGATTCACCACCCCGGTGCTGTTCGCCTCGGCCATCTCGAACTTCGGCGTCGCCGCGCTGCTCGACACCCTGGTCGAGCTGGCGCCGCCGGCAGCAGCCTTTCGCCACGGCGAGCCGGGGGAGGATGAGCGGCCGGCTCAGGTGCGCGACGTCGCCGCGCCGTTCAGCGCGTTCGTCTTCAAGGTGCAGGCCGGGATGGACACCAACCACCGCGACCGGGTGGCCTTCGCACGGGTGTGCTCGGGAGTCTTCGAGCGGGGGATGGTCGTCACGCACGCGCAGACGGGTCGGCCGTTCGCCACCAAGTACGCCCAGGCGATCTTCGGCCGCGAGCGCGCGGTGATCGACACCGCCTTCCCCGGGGACATCATCGGGCTGGTGAACGCCAACGCCCTGACGATCGGGGATACGATCTTCGCTGAGGACCCCGTGAGCTTCCCCCCGATCGCGACCTTCGCACCCGAGCACTTCGCTGTCGCCCGCGCCGTGGACAGCGGCCGGTTCAAGCAGTTCCGGCGCGGCATCGACCAGCTCGACGGCGAGGGGGTCGTGCAGGTGCTGCGCTCGGACATGCGCGGTCCTCAGTCACCGGTTCTCGCGGCGGTCGGCCCGATGCAGTTCGAGGTCGCGGTCGCTCGGATGGCCAGCGAGTTCGGTGCACCGATCCGGCTCGAGACGCTCGCCTACACCCAGGCCCGGCGTACCGACGCCGCCTCCGCGTCCGAGCTCGGCTCGGTCCGTGGCATCGAGGTGATGGCGCGCAATGACGGCACCCTGCTGGTGCTCGCCCCGGACAAATGGCGGATGAGCGTGGTCGAGCGCGACCACCCGAACCTCACCCTGGAGCCCCTGCTCGCGGGCGATCGCTGACCCACCGGTTCAGAAACGCTCGCTTCGAGAGCTCCTCGATCACTGGTCCACCCAAGACAGCAGATTTCTGCTTTTGCCGGACAAGGTGAGCTCGCGCGGAGCAGGATGCTTGCGCTGGCTCGGCAGCTCGAACCCTGGGGAGGGAGCTGTGATGTCAGCGACGCATTTTGGTGGTCGGACCCGGTTGGCGACAGTTGCGGGAGCGGTCACGGCCGCTGTCGCGGCCGTGGTGGTGGGCGTGGCTCCAGCGAGAGCCGAGACGGGGCCCTACGTCCCGTGGTCGACCTATCTGCCGGCCTGGAGCGACCAGTACGTGCCGACCAGCGCCAACGACTGCGTCTCGGGGAAGCCGAACTGTCTCAAGGCCACCCGTAAGGAGCTCGGCCGGATCCTGAGCGAGACCGCCCAGAGCTGCTCGCACAGTGCGATCTTCGCCCTGGCCTACACCCGGATCACTCAGGCCTATGCCTGGAGCCGGGACATCCCGGGCTACTACGAGGACTTGCCGTACATGAACCACATGGACGCGGTGTTCGCGAAGTACTACACCGACGCCTACTACAACTACCGGGCCGGAAACCGTGCGCTGGTGCCTCAGGCCTGGCTGACCGCCCACGACGCGGCTCGCGACCATCGGGTCTCGGGCTCCGGGGACCTGCTGCTGGGGATGAACGCCCACATCAACCGTGACCTGCCGTTCGTGCTCGCTGCCAGCGGACTGGTGCGGCCCGACGGGGTCTCCGGCAAGGGCGACTACGACAAGGTCGAGCAGTTCCTCAGCGAGGCGACCGAGCCGATGATGGCCGAGGCTGCTGCCCGCTTCGACTCCACCCTCGACGACTCGAACGACCCGATGGGTCTGAGCTACAGCGCGACCTTCCAGGGGATCTCTGCTTGGCGTGAGGCCGCCTGGCGAAATGCCGAGGCGCTCGTGTCCGCACCCACCCCGGCGGCCCGGGCCCTGGTTGCGGCCAAGATCGAGTCCGACGCTCAGCTGGTTGCTCAAGGACTGCTGCAGACCCAGGCCTACGTGCCGCCACTGACCTCTACCACGGCGCGCGACAGCTACTGCTCAGTGCACCGCAACGACGCCGCCCCCCTCGTCTACCCGTACGGGACGCCGCAGCCCTACGACTACTAGGAGCTGTCCCGTGGCATGATCGACGCCTTGGGAAGGCGGACGATCATGAGCATCTCAACGGCCCGTCCGCGCGTGGCTGTGAGCGACGAACAGCTCGCGGAGCTGCGCGTGTGGAACCTCGCGCTGACGGTGCTGCACCTGGTGCAGGCAGTTGCGATCATGACGCTCGCCACCGACCGGACGCTGGCCGTGACCTCGTCGTTCTCAGCGGGCGCGGGCGCTTTCGGCGTCGCGCACTCGCAGGCACTCTTCGAGGTTCCGGTCGGCTTTGCCGTCGGGGGCTTTCTCGCCCTGGCAGCCTTCAACCACCTGATGTCCGGGGTCGCCGCCCGTGACCGCTACGAGCATGACCTACGCCACGGCATCAACCGGCTCCGCTGGGCGGAGTACGCCGTCAGTGCCACCTGGATGCTGCTCCTCATCGCCCTGTTCGTGGGCATCACCGACGTGGTGGCCCTGATCGCCATCGCCGCAGCCAATGTGGGCGCCATCCTCTATGGCTGGCTCCAGGAACTGATGAATCCGCCCCGGCGGGAACAGACCTTGATGACTCCGTTCGTGTTCGGCGTGATCACGGCGCTCATCGTGTGGCTGGCGATCGTGCTGAGCATGGTCGCCTCGAGCGGTCTGCCCGACTTCGTGGTCGGGGTCGTGCTGGTGCAGGGTCTGGTGTTCGTGTGCTTTCCCATCAACCAGTGGCTCCAGTACCGAGGTGTCGGGATGTGGCGCGACTACGCCTACGGGGAGAAGACCTACGCGCTGCTCAGCCTGGTGGCCAAGTCGCTGATGGCGTGGCAGATCTTCGGCGGTTTCCTGGCAGCGTGAGGCCGACGGACCGGGTGCCGGACTAGTCCCCACCAGGGTGCTTTAGGACTCTCTTGCCCACATCTTCGGCGAGCGGGAACACAGCCACGAAGCCGGGCCTTTACACCTGTGACACTGAGGCGCACGCTCGCGGGAGCGGGAGGCTGCGGGTGCTTCCCCCGGGCCCCGCAGTCTCTCGCCCTTCTTGGCGACACGGTCGTCTCGGCGTGCCGCTCGACCGATCTGCCCCAACACCCCGGCCCGGGGGTTAGCGTGGACCGATGATGACGCGTGGCCTCCGGGTGGTCCTGCTCCCCCTCGCTCTCGCACTCCTCGCGACGGCGACGGTGTCCGGTGACTCCAGCGTCATGCTGGTGGCGGCACGCAACCGGTTCGCCTGTCATGGCGTCAGCCACGACCAGGTCCTCGGAGCCAAGCCGACCTACACCGGCAAACGCTTGGCCACCTTCGCCAACGACCAGCGGATGTGCCGGGCGATGTGGTTGCCTCGTCCGCGCAAGACCCTGGTCCCGCAAGGGCTGGCAGTGACCGGTCGCACCGCCTGGATGGCGGGCTATCTCCACAAACCTGGCTACGGCGAGCGGCCCTGCCGACTGATCCGCCTGGACCTCGCCACCGGCGCGCGGCTCTCTGCGAGCCAGGTGGTGGGCCGGGTGGGCAACCGCCCGTCGACGTACTGCCGCCACGGGGGCGGAGTGCTGGCTCGAGGTCGAGCACTGTGGATCGTGGAGAAGAACCGGCTCTGGCGCGTCCGCCCGGGGTCCTCTCCGGCCAGCACGCTGCAGGCCGACCGGGTGTGGAAGATCAACAGTCCGCTGCGGGGATCCTCGGTGGTGGCCACCTCCGAACGGATCGGGCTGGTGCCCTATCAGAAGACAGGTCCGGTCTACATCCACTGGTTCGACTTCCGGTCGCTGCGACGAAAGGGCGTGCTCGAGCTGGACACCCGTACTGCCGGACGCAAGCAGCTCGGTGCCACCGCGCGGAGCCGCATCCCCACGCACGTCCAGGGCGCCACGATCAGTCCCGATGGCAAGCTCCTCCTGAGCCGATCGAGCCTGGCATGCGGAGAGCTGGTCAACCGTCGCGGCCGAGGAGTGGCCTTCGTTCCGGGCGCGGAGGGGATCTCCTTCACGGCCAACGGCAAGCGGCTGTGGGTGGTCAGCGAATCGGGTGCCAGGCCCTACGTGCACTCCCGCAAGCCGCTGACTCCGGCGGTCTCGAGCTTCGAGTGGCCCGGGCTGCTGCGAGGCCAGAAGGCGCAGTGCGACTTCTAGCCGGGCGGTGGCTCGAACCTGACCCTCGGAGCTGCGCCCTAGGGTGTGCCGGATGAGGATCGCGATCATCGTGGGAAGCACCCGGCCAGGCCGCAAGGGATCAAGCGTGGGGCAGTGGGTGCACGAGCACGCAGTGGGCCGCGAGGGCAAGCACGACGTCCACTACGACCTGATCGAGCTCGCGGACCAGGGACTCCCGTTGCTCGACGAGGCGGTCGACGCCGGCGCCGCCGATCGTGACTACGAACGGGCGAGCACTCGCGCCTGGAGCCGTCTGGTCGATGGGTACGACGGATTCGTCTTCGTGACCCCGGAGTACAACCACGGGGTCCCGGCGGCGATGAAGAACGCCGTCGACCTGCTCTACCCGGAGTGGAACAACAAGGCCGTCGGCTTCGTGGGTTACGGCTTCGACGGCGGGACCCGCGCGGTCGAGCAATGGCGCACGATCCTCTCGGCGGTGGTGATGTTCACCGTCCGTTCGCAGGTCGCCCTGCAGAACTTCGCCGACTTCGACGGCAACGAGTTCATCCCGCAGGAGCGTCGTGCCAGCGCGCTCTCCAAGGTGCTGGACCAGCTGGAGGCCGCGACCGCCGCGGTCCGGACCCTGCGCGCGTGAGCACTCCGTCCTCGATCCCAGGGTTGCCTGTCATGGACTCCGAGCTGGACCGAGGCATCGCCGTCACGTCGATCGGCGGGGGTCGGTACGCCGTGCAGCTCGACCCCGGCTGGATGGTCGGCGGTGGCCTCAACGGTGGTTATCTGCTGGCCGTGATCGGCAACGCGATCCGGACCGAGCTCACCCCGGACGGCCACCCCGATCCGGTGAGTGTCAGCGCCTACTACCTCTCTCCGGGCGTGCCTGGTCCCGCCTTCGTGCGGGTGCAGCGGGTGCGCACGGGCGGCCGCCGTTCCACGGTCCGGGCGACCCTGGTCCAGGAGCAGGACGGCAGCGAGGTCGAGCGGCTCACCGTCCTGGCGATCCAGGGGGACCTTGACGCGATGCCGGCCGAGGTCGACCGGCAGATGTCGCCGCCGGACCTGCCGCCGCGAGACGACTGCCTTCCGACCACGATGGCCCCCGCGGACTTCGTCAGGATCGCCCCGCTGCTCGAACGGTTCGGCACCCGCCTGGACCCGGCGTACGTCGGGTGGGCGTTGGGGGAGCCGAGCCGGGCCGGGGTGATCCAGGGCTGGTTCCGTCTCGCGGACGAGCGTGACCTGGATCCGGTCGCGTTGCTGCTCGTCGTCGATGCGCTTCCACCGGTCACCTTCGACCTGGGGCTGCCCGGATGGGCCCCGACGCTGGAGCTGACGGTGCACGTCCGGGCTCGTCCGGCCCCCGGGTGGGCGATCGTGCGGCACGCCACCCGCAACATCTCCGGAGGCCAGTTCGAGGAGGACTGTGAGGTGTGGGACTCCACCGGCCGCCTCGTTGCCCAGTCGCGCCAGCTCGCGTTGCTGCCCCGATCGACGATGCGCTGAGAGGGCACCTCGGCGTGGCTTTTCAACCCCTCGCTAGACCGGCCGAACTGACCATCGACGCGAGGTGTCGCGGGGGGTAACTTCGAACCTCCAAGGCACTCCTGACCGACGGGGCTCTCGACGATGGGTCGCATCACGAACTCTGCCGTTCTGGCGCTGACCGTGATGCTGGCCATGCTTGCCGGACACGCGGCCACCCAGTCGGCCCTGGACGCTGCCGTCGGCCCGTCGGGGCTGCAGTCCGCGCTGCCGGCCACCGCACCAGATGCAGCCGCGTCGGTGACCCTCCCGGAGGCCGAGAAGGCGGTGGTGGTCGCGGCCGGTCTGGCGTCGAACTCGCGTGGCTGGGCGCCCGGGGGAGACGTGGCGATCGTCCGAGGTGACCAGTCGGTGCGAGCCGAGCTGGTGGATGCCTACTCGTTGGCGGTCCTCCTGGCCCCGGAGTCGTGCCACCTGAGCCTCTCGCTGCTCGCGGCGATCGGCCAGGTGGAGTCGGGCAACCTGTCCGGACAGGCCATCGACGCCAGGAATCGTGCGGTCCCCGGCGTGCTCGGGCCGGTGCTCGACGGCACCGGGACCGCGGCCGTCCCCGACTCCGACAACGGCGTCTGGGATGGACACAAGGTCTGGGACCGGGCAGTGGGGCCGATGCAGCTCCTGCCGGCCACCTGGCGGGAGGTCGGGCTCGACGCCGACGGTGACGGTGTCCGGGACCCGCAGAACATCTATGACTCGGCGGCTGCGGCGATGGTCTACCTCTGCGCCGCGGGACGAGACCTGGCCACCCCCGCGGGGTTGGACGAGGCGGTGTGGTCCTACAACCACTCGCAGTCCTACGTTCGCTTGGTGCTGTCGTGGAAGACCGCCTTCGACGCAGCAGACGTCACCGGAGTCTCCTGGGACCCGAACCCCGGCACCTGGCAGGTGGGTGCCGATCCGTTCGAGCCGATCACACCGGACGACGGCGCACAGGCGCTGCAGCTGCGTCAGAGCTCCCAGACCCTGACACGGCCCAGCCCGTCGGTCACCGCGCTGCGATCACCCACTGCGAGTCCCACTGCGAGTGCCGCTGCGATTTCTACCGCCCGGCCCAGTGTGAGGCCCAGTGCAAGGCCCAGTGCGACCCCTTCGGCAGTCCTGAGCCCGACGGCTACGGCGACGGCTCCGTCGATCGGGGACCCGTCCGTGACCCCTGTCGACGAACCGACCTGCCCGACTCCCACCGAAAGCCCCACCGATAGCCCCACCGATAGCCCCACCGGGACGCCCAGCGGCAACCCGGCTCCCGCCCCGTCGGAGACCCCCACCGACATCGCGACGCCCGTGGCGGACCCGTGTGCGCCAGCAGGGCCGACGGCGTCCGTGTTCCCCGCCCCCACGGGCACGCCGACTGCCAGGTGAGCTGACTCAGGCCTCGAGGTTGGAGCGCCGCATCGAGAACACGTACCTGTGGCCGGGATACTCCGAGAGCGACCAGAAGGTGTCGGTCTCCGGCCAGTAGGAGATGTCCTCTGGGCCGATCGGCAACGCCCGGGGATGGCTGCGGAAGTGGCCAGGCGTTCCGACGTACATCCAGCCGAGGCGGTAACGGCCCCGGCTGGAGGTGACGTAGTAGGTCTCGCCCACGACAGCCGCGCCCTGCATGTGCCCGAGCCCGCGCTCGTCGAGCCAGACCGGTCGTGAGGTCCCGTCCTCGTGCGCGAGCAGCGCGCTCTCGGAGTCGAGCGGGAAGCGGACCAGGCGTCTGGTCATCTCGCCGAGGCCGTACTCCCCGGCCAGCAGCTGGGGGGGATCCGAGCCGCGGTCCAGCGAGAGGAAGGAGTAGCGCATCTTCTCCACGCCCTCGACCGCGTCGGCCTCGTAGGCGAAGCCGACCGGGAGCACGAACCGATAGCCGAAGGTGTGCTGGGTCGACTCCAGCTCGATCAGGTCGTCCATCCGGAAGCTGAACAGACCACGGCGGGTGCCCGCCACGTGCAGGTAGTCCTCGCACCACACGATCCCGCCGGCGTGCACCGCCAGCGGAGCCAGCTCGACCCTGCCATCCGGCAGCGTGCGTGGCACCACGAGCAGCACGTGTCGGTACTCCAGGGTGTCGAGGTCGACCACGGTGACCCGACTGCCCTGGTTGTGCCCGTCGACTGTCTTGGAGTACCAGCTGGCGACCAGCAGGCGACGACCCTGAACGGTCCCGCCCCGGTTGGCGTCCGCCGAGGTCGTCACACCCTGGGGAAACCAGCGTTCGCTGGACTGATCGCTGGTGTTCCACTGGAAACCCCAGTCGACCGCGCGTCCCGGGACCTTCGCTGGAGCAGCCTGACGGTTGAGCCGCCCGAGCAACCCCTCGAGCCCGACCCGACGACCGAGGCTCCGGGCCGCGGCCTCGATCTCGGTCAGGTTCTCCTCGGTACGTCGCAGGTGGATGCTCACGCGCCCAACGTAGAGGGGGATGATGCCGACCATGCAGATGGTGGTGGGAGTTGCGGTCCTGGACGGTGGCCGGGTGCTGGCTGCGCGACGGCGGCCAGGCCCCGCGCGCCACGGCGGTTGGGAGTTCCCCGGTGGCAAGGTCGAGCCGGGGGAGAACCCGGAGGCAGCCGCGGTGCGCGAGATCAGCGAAGAGCTCGGCTGCGTGGTGGAGGTGACCGGCTGGCTGGATGGACAGGTACCGATCGGGCCGCCCGGCACCGGGATGGAGCTCCTGGTCGCGACCGCCAGGTTGATCGAGGGCGACCCGGTGCCGCACGAGCACGATGCCGTGCGGTGGTGGCGACGCGACCGGCTCGAGGAGGTGGAGTGGCTGCGTCCCGACGTACCCTTCGCCTCGCAGCTGGGCCGAGTCGAGGAGTGCTGATGCGCGGGGTGTTCTACGACGAGGAGCACGCTCGGGCGGCCGTGGCCCGGCTGGTGCGGGACGGGTTCGAGGCACGCTGCAGCCGTGAGGCCTTCGCCGGCGAGGACGACGACGAGGACCACCCGTGGGTGGTGGCCACCGATGCGCCCACCGGCATGATCGAGCTGCTCGTCGAGCAGTACGACGGCTGGGTGGAGCCCGAGGAGCAGGTTAGCCCGACCGCCCCGCTGGTCCTGCCCGATGCGCCCAAGCGGATCAAACGCCCACAGTGAGGCAGGTGCGACCCCGCCTCTAGGATCGGGGACATGAACAAGCACCTGTTGCTCGTGCACGCCCACCCCGACGACGAGTCGATCGGCCAGGGCGCCACGATGGCCCGCTACGTCGCCGAGGGCGTCGGCGTCACGCTGGTGACCTGCACGGGTGGCGAGATGGGCGAGATCCTCGTGCCCGAGCTGGAGCACATGGCGGCCGACAAGGACGACACCCTCGCCGACCAGCGCAAGATCGAGCTGGACAACGCGATGAAGGTTCTCGGGGTCACCGACTACCGCCATCTCGGCGGGTTCAAGCGCTACCGCGACTCGGGAATGAAGTGGCACCCGGACGGGCACGCCGTCGCGGCCGACGACGTGCACGACAACGCCTTCTGGCACGCCGACCTGACTGAAGCCGCCACCCACCTCGTCGAGGTCATCCGTGAGGTCCGGCCTCAGGTGATGGTCACCTACGACGAGTTCGGCGGCTACGGCCACCCCGACCACATCCAGGCCCACCGCGTCGCGACGTACGCCGCTGCGCTGGCTGCGGTGCCGTCCTACCGCGTCGACCTCGGCGAGGCCCACGAGATCGCGAAGATCTACTGGGGTGCGATGTCGGCGGACCGGATGCGCCAGGGGCTGCGTGACCTGCGCGCAGCCGGGGACACCACCAGCTTCGAGGGGATGGACCCTGAGGGCGACCTGCCGGCGTTCATGGTCGAGGACCACCTGCTCACCGCCTGCGTCGAGGCCGAGGAGTACTCCGCGGTGAAGATGGAGGCGCTGAAGGCGCACCGGACCCAGATCGCGGTGGACGGCCCCTTCTTCGCCCTGTCGAACAACAAGGGCAGCGAGATCTGGGGCACCGAGTTCTTCCGGATCGCCAAGGGGAAGCCTGGACCGACCGGTCCGGGCGGACTCGAGACCGACCTGTTCGCTGGCCTGTGAGCCAGGCACAAGGGTCCAAGAAGCAGTCGGCGAAGAGCCGCCCCAGGCTCGGCGGCAAGGTCGTCGGCCTGACGTTGGTGGGGCTCCTGGTCCTTCTCGGTGCCGCCTACGGCGGGCTCTACCTCTACGCGGGTGACCGGACGCCCCGCAACGCCTCCGTCGAGGGGGTCGCGATCGGTGACCTCTCACCCGCGGAGGCAACGGCGCGACTCCGCGACGGCCTCGCCGTCCGGGAGCAGCAGCCGATCCGGGTCAGCCTGGGTGACGGCCGCAACGAGGAGATCGACCCGGCCGCGGCCGGGCTCAGCGTCGACTACGAAGACTCGGTGGCCAACGCCGGCGGCGGGGCCTCACTGTCCCTGCGCAGGATCTGGGCTGTGGTCACCGGCGGCGGCGACACCCGCGCCCAGACAGACGTCGACCAGTCGCGGATGCAGACCACCTTGGACGACCTGGACAAGGCGATCGGGCAGCAGCCGGTGGAGGGGACCGTTGAGTTCCGCAAGGGCAAGGCAGTCGCCGTGCGTTCCGAGCCGGGCGTGGTCGTGCAGCGCAGCGCGACCCAGACCCTGCTGCAGCAGCAGTTCCTGCGCGAGGGGTCGCGCAAGGTGCCCACAGAGGTGGAGCAGCCCTACGTCACCGACGAGGAGGTGACCCGGGCGCTGGAGGAGTTCGGCAAGCCCGCGATGTCCGGCCCGGTCACCTTGGTGCTGGGCGGGCAAGAGGTGGTCGCTCCGCCACGCCTGTTCGGTCGTGGCCTCTCGATGATCCCCAACGACGGTGCTCTGGTGCCACGCGTGGACGGACAGGCCATTATCACCGCGCTCGAGCCGGTGATGCGCACGGTCGGCGCCGAGCCGGTCGACGCCCGCTTCGAGGTGCGCGGAGGCAAGCCCGTGCTGGTGCCGGCGAAGGTCGGTGTCGAGATCGATCCCACCGAGCTCGAGGGCGGGTTCGCCGAGGCCGCCGCCGGCACAGGGAAGGCGCGCCGGCTCAAGATCGAGGGGAGGGTCAGCCAGCCGGACTTCTCCACCGCCGAGGCACGCAAGCTGAAGATCAAGGAGCAGGTCAGCACGTTCCCGACGTACTTCCCCTACGCGGAGTACCGCAACGTGAACCTCTCGCGGGCCGCTGAGCTGATCGACGGCGTGGTGCTCAAGCCGGGTGAGGTGTTCAGCCTGAACAAGATCGTGGGTGAGCGGACCAAGGCCAACGGGTTCACCGAGGGCTACATCATCTCGGACGGCATCTTCACCAAGGATCTGGGCGGAGGCGTCTCCCAGATCGCGACGACGACCTTCAACGCGATGTTCTTCGGTGGTTTCGAGGACGTCGAGCACAAACCCCACTCGGTCTACATCGACCGTTATCCCGTCGGTCGGGAGGCCACGGTCGCGTGGCCCAACCTGGACCTGAGCTTTCGCAACGACTCGCCCTACGGGGTGCTGGTCAAGGCCAACGTGGTGAAGTCCACGCCGAGCACGCAGGGCACGGCGACCGTCTCGCTGTACTCCACGAAGCGGTGGCACATCACCACGACCGAGGGGCCGAGGACCGACTACACCGACCCGAAGACGCGCTACAGCCAGGAGCAGCCCTGCGAGGAGTTCAGCGGCACCAAGGGCTTCACGATCAACGTGTTCCGCTACTTCCGAGACCTGAAGTCTGACAAGGTGCAACGCACGGAGAAGTTCCACACGGTCTACATCCCCGGCGACACCGTGAAGTGCGGGAAGCCGCCCAAGAACCAGCAGAACTGACGGGCCCACGCGCCCTCCAGGAGGGCACCATGGGTCATCGGCGGACACAGACACGCACGTGGGCAGGGGCAGTCAGGGCGCTCGGGACCGGACTGCTGTGCGCGGCGCTGCTCGCGATCCTGGCACCAGCGGCCGGGGCGGCGTACGCCGGTGAGCGGTCCGGTGAGCGTGCCGCTGCCAGCACGCGCCCAGCGACCCGCACGCTTGCCATGGTCGGGGCCAACGACTGGTCGTGCCGACCCACGCAGGCGCACCCCTCTCCGGTGGTGATCGTGCACGGCACCTTCGGCGACAGCCAGACCCTGCTGCGCCGGCTCTCGTGGTCGGTGAGCCATGCCGGCTACTGCGTCTTCGCTCTCGACTACGGCAAGCGCGCCACTGCTCCGATCGAGGGGTCTGCCGCGGAGCTCGGCAGCTTCGTGGATCGGGTGCTGGAGGCGACGGGTGCCGCGAAGGTCTCCCTGGTGGGGCACTCGCAGGGCGGCATGATGCCGCGCTACTACATCCGCTTCCTCGGTGGTGCGACCAAGGTCGACGACCTCGTCGGGCTGGCGCCCTCCAACCACGGCACCGCCAACCCGCTGCTGCTCACGCCCGGGTTGAGCAGGCTGTGCCGGTCGTGCCTGCAGCAGAAGACCGGGTCGTCGTTCCTGCGACGGCTCAACGCTGGCGACGAGACCCCGGGTCCGGTCAGCTACACCAACATCGTGACGAGGTACGACGAGGTGGTGCTTCCCTACACCTCGGGCTACCTGAACGGCGAGAACACCACCAACGTGCGATTGCAGTCCAAGTGCCGGCTGCACTTCCCCGGCCACGTGCTGCTGCCCTCGGACGGGGCCGCGATCCGGATCACCCTGAACGCGCTCGGTCGTCGTGGGCCGGCCAGTCCGACGTACCGCCCGTCCTGCCTGCCCTGATCGGACCCTCAGTCGCGCGGCCGGCGACGCGGCGGCCTGGGCGGGATCTGCTTGCCGGCGACGACATCCTCGGTGCGGATCTCCAGGGTGGTGCCGTCCTCACGACGCAAGGTCACGACGCCTTCGTCCCAGGCCTCGCAGATGCCGGTGGCGTCGGTCATCGCTGGCCCCCCTGTGGGTCCGGTCAGGCCCGGCAGCAGTCGGCGTACGACGACCCGCTGACCCACCAGGTGCGGTCCCAGGGCGGGTGCGGAGCGCGCCACACTCATCCGGTCCTCGGGCGGCTCGTCGGCTGACACTCTGGGGATACTAGGCTGAAGCCCCGTCCGTCCGGACCGAACCCGTAGGAGGACCCAGGTGACCTACGTCATCGCCCAGCCGTGTGTCGACCTGAAGGACCGTGCGTGTGTCGACGAGTGCCCGGTCGACTGCATCTACGAAGGCAAGCGGATGCTCTACATCCACCCCGATGAGTGCGTGGACTGTGGTGCCTGTGAGCCGGTCTGCCCGGTCGAGGCGATCTACTACGAGGACGACACCCCGGAGCAGTGGAAGGAGTACTACGACGCGAACGTGCACTTCTTCGACGACCTGGGCTCCCCGGGTGGCGCCGCGAAGATGGGCGAGATCGACAAGGACCACCCGCTGATCGCCGCCCTGCCTCCGCAGCCCCAGCAGGAGTGAGCCGGCGCCCCGCGAGGGGACCTGTCTCCTCGCGGCTCCCGGACTTTCCCTGGGACCAGCTCACGCCGTACGCCGAGCAGGCGCGTGCGCACGTCGGCGGGATCGTCGACCTCTCGGTCGGCACGCCGGTCGACGCGACCCCAGAGGTGGTGCAGCAGGCGCTGAGGGAGGCGGCCGACTCCTCGGGCTACCCGACCACGATCGGTCTGACGCAGACCCGGCAGGCCTGCATCGACTGGCTGGAGCGGCGCTTCGGCGTGACCGGGCTCGCGCTGGACGGGGTACTGCCCACGATCGGCTCCAAGGAGCTGATCGCCGGCCTGCCCACCTTTCTGGGCCTCGGGCCTGGCGACCTCGTGGTGCAGCCGCGACTGGCCTATCCGACCTACGAGGTCGGTGCGGCGCTTGCTGGTGCGGAGATCGTGGCCACCGACGCGCTCACCGCGCTCGGTCCGCGCAATCCTGCGCTCGTGTGGGTGAACTCGCCGTCCAACCCGACCGGTCAGGTGCTGCCCGCCGCGCACCTGCGCAAGGTCGTGGACTGGTGCCGCGAGCGTGGCGCCCTGCTCGTCTCCGACGAGTGCTACCTGGAGTGCGCCTGGGACGCAGAGCCGGTCTCGGTGCTGCACCCGGAGATCAACGGGGGCTCGCTCGAGGGCATCTTGAGCGTGCACTCGCTGTCCAAGAGGTCCAACCTCGCGGGCTACCGCTGCGCCTTCGTGGCCGGAGACCCGGCTGTGGTCGGCGAGCTGCTCGCGGTGCGCAAGAACCTCGGTCTGATCATGCCCGGCCCCCAGCAGCACGCGATGGTGGCCGCCCTCGACGACGACGACCACGTCAACGCCCAGCACGCCCGTTACGCGGCCCGGCGTACGACGTTGCGCTCCGCGCTGGAGTCGGCCGGCTTCCGGATCGACCACTCCGAGGCCGCGCTCTACTTGTGGGCGACCCGCGAGGAGGACAGCTGGGACACCGTGGCCTGGTTGGCCGAGCGCGGCATCCTGGTCGCGCCTGGCACCTTCTACGGCCCGGCCGGTCGGCGTCATGTGCGGGTCGCCTTCACCGCCACCGATGAGCGCATCGCTGCGGCGGCCGCCCGTCTCGGCTGAGAAGTGAGCCAACGCTCGAGGTTACTACTTGACAATGCAGAGTACTCGGCATAGAAAGACGTCATGCCACACGATGCACAGATGCTCAAGGGAGTGCTCACGCTGCTCTTGCTGCGCGTGCTCGGGGAGCAGGACGGCTACGGCTACGCCATCGTCACCCGGCTGCGGGAGGCGGGCTTCCACGACCTCGCCGAGGGGACCGTCTACCCAGCGCTGACGCGACTGGAGGCTGCCGGGCATCTGGGGGCCTACCTGGTGCGCTCGGACGCTGGTCCGGCACGGAAGTACTACCGGATCACGCCCGCCGGGCTGACCGAGCTGAGCTCGCGGGAGAGGTCCTGGCGTGAGCTCCTCACAGCTGTCGGGACCGTCGCAGGCCCGGACGTCACCAATGAGAGGGAGGTCTCCTGATGAATGCAGTCCTCGACCGTGCGCGAATCGAGAGCGTCGTCCAGCGCTACGACTTCTGGCTCGACTTCGACGGGGTCAGGAGGCCACGTCGCCGGGAGCTGCGTTCGGAGCTGCGCGCCAACCTCCGGGACGCAGCCACCCATCAAGGGGTACAGGCAGCCCTGCTCGGGATCGGTTCGCCTCGTGGGTTCGCCCGCGACACCGCGAACGCCGACGGTGCGAGGCCCAGCTGGAGCGTGGGCGCCTATCTGGGCCTCGCCGTGTTCTCCGTGCTCACGCTGCTCTGGCTGGTCACCATGCTCGGTTTCGTCGACGGGGTGCAGGCCAGTGGGGTGACCGGGCGCGAGGTGTCGGGAACCGTCTTCCCCTGGGGAAGCCCGGTGAGTGCGGAGATCGAGCGGGACGGTTCGGGCCTGCAAGCAGGTGGGACCCTGCCGCTGGCGATCTGGTTGCTCAGCCTCGCGGCCTTCGTCGCCGGCGCCCGACCCTGGCACCTGTTCGGCTCCCGCAAGGCACGCCTCACCCCAGGGTGATCCGGACCTCGTCCGAGCCGGCGTCCTTCACCGGGACCCAGCCGTCCTCGGAGGCGCGGCCGCTCCGCCAGCGCTTGCCGGCATGGCTGACCGACTTCGGCCGCAGGCTCACGCCGTGGCCGACCACGAAGGCCGCCACCGACCAGCCCAGCCTCTGCGCCGCCTCGCCCGGACCCACCGCGATGGTGAGGTCCTGACGGGTGCCGGTGCGACGTACGTCCAGGGGCCCGTAGGCACGCTGGAGGATCCGGGTCACCTCGGCGGCCGTCTGGCGCTTCTCGCTCGGCCGCACCACGCAGGTGAACAGGCCCCCGGGGCTGTAGCCGGTGAGCACCGAGGCGAGGATGCGTGCGTCGTCGGCGTGGTCCTCGTAGGCCTCCGGGAAGCCAGAGCGCTGCACCTCTTGAGCAGCCTCGGTGATCCGCAGGGACTGGTAGTCGGGGATCCGCTCGAGGGCGTCGTAGAACGCATTGGTCGCGTAGTAGGGGTTGCGCACCTCCTTCGGCGTCCCCCAACCCTGCGACGGCCGCTGCTGGAAGATGCCCAGTGAGTCCCGGTCGCCGTAGTCGATGTTGCGCATCTTGCTCTCCTGGTACGCCGTGGCCAGGGCGATCGAGACCGCCCGCGCAGGCAGACCCCGGCCGACGCCGATGGCCGCGACCAGGGTCGCCACCTCGGCCTGCTCGGTCGACAGCGGCACGCTGCGCCCGGTGAGAGTCGCCGTGCAGCCCTCGGGATCCGGAAGCGGGCCGGATCCACGCCAGGTGGCGATGCCCACGCCCGCCACCACCGCGAGGACGACGAGAAAGACCAGCCCCCGCAGACGCATCAGTTCGCGTGCAGGGCTTGGTTGAGCGAGATGCCTTCGCCGGCGCGCGGCGTGGCCTCCATGGAGCCGGAGACCGAGTTGCGGCGGAACAGCACGTTGCTGGCGCCGGAGAGCTCGGCGGCCTTGATCACCTTGGGCTTGGAGTCGAGGTCCATGACCGTCACCTTGGTGCCGGCCGTGACGTAGCAACCGGCCTCGACGACGCAGTCGTCCCCGAGGGAGATCCCGATGCCGGAGTTGGCGCCGAGCAGACAGCGCTCTCCGATGGAGATCACCTGGCTGCCGCCACCGGACAGGGTGCCCATGATCGAGGCGCCCCCACCGACGTCGGAGCCGTCACCGACCACCACGCCGGCGCTGATCCGACCCTCGACCATCGAGACGCCGAGGGTGCCGGCGTTGAAGTTCACGAAGCCCTCATGCATCACGGTGGTCCCGCTGGCGAGGTGCGCTCCGAGCCGCACCCGGTCGGCGTCGGCGATCCGGACACCGCTCGGGACGACGTAGTCGGTCATCCGGGGGAACTTGTCCACGCCGAAGACCTGCAACGGCCCGTTTGCGCGCAGTGCGAGGCGGACCTCCTCGAAGTCGGCGACGGCACACGGTCCAACGCTCGTCCACACGACGTTGGCCAGCTGACCGAAGACGCCGTCGAGGTTCAGCTGGTGGGGCGCGACCAGTCGGTGACTGAGCAGGTGCAGTCGCAGGTAGGCGTCGCTGGCACCGGCCGGGGGTTTGTCCAGCTCGATCTCGACGGTGACCACGTCGGTGCGCACCCGCCGCTCCGCGTGACTGCGGGCCAGAGCCGAGAGCGCCTCGCTGGGGGTGGAACCGTCGGCGGTGCCGAGTGCCGGCGCGGGGAACCAGGTGTCGAGCACGGTCTCGTCGTGGGCGACGGTCGCCAGTCCGTGCCCCCACGCGTGCGTCGCGGCGGGCGCGTTTTCGGGCAGGCCGGAATCAGGAGTCTGCTGGGACATGCGGCTCAGGCTACCCGCGCGCGGTGTACGCCGTAGCCACCCCGGGCGCGTGCTGATCACCCCGGCCGGGCTGGGGTCGGGGTGCTGGGGCGGTCAGGTTCGTCGACGATGTGGCGGGACGAGTAGCCGGGCCGGGTGTGTGGCGACTTCAGTGCGCCGGGCGGTCGCTGGTGGTCGTCGGCTGGCCGGGGTGACTGCGTAGTGGTGTCCGGTGGGTGCGGTCCAGTCGTAGCCACCGTTGTCGAGGCGTTGGTAGTCCCAACTGGTGTGGGTCTTGACCCGGTGATGGTGCCTGCACAGCGGCGCCAGATTCGAAGGGTGGGTCTGGCCAGGCGGCCCACCGTCGTCTGCGTGGATGTAGGGGACGATGTGGTCCAGGTCGCAGGCCCGGGAGTCGCGGCCGCAGCCGGGGAAGGCACAGTGCGCATCTCGCAGGAGCACCTGCTCGCGCATCGCCGCGGGTGGGTCATGGCGATCCACCGCTGATCTGGCAGCCAGATCGATGACGGGGCGCAGGATCACCTTCCCACCAGTGTCGGTGAGTCTGCTCAGCCAGTCG
>JBDSBU010000150.1:0-10131 GCA_039921445.1 Marmoricola sp.
GAGGTGGGGGCGTCCTTTCCGACGAAGCCCGAGGCGCCGGCGTCCATGGCGGCGAAGAGCTGCTCGTCCCCGGCGTACATCGTGAGCACGACCAGGCCCATCCCCGGACGTTCCTTGCGCAGCGTTCGTACGACGTCGAGGCCGGAGCCGTCGGGAAGGCGTACATCGGTGACCACCACGTCGGGCTCAAGCTCGCGGGTGCGGGCCAAGCCGTCCTCGACCGTGCCCGCCTGCCCCACCACCTCGAAGCCTTCGGCCTGGGCGAAAGCGCCCGCAAGGCCTTGGCGGATCAGCTCGTGGTCGTCGATCAGAAGCACCGATGTCATCGTGGTCCGGGCACCTTGGCCCGGCCTCCTGCGCCAAACGCTAGCGGTTGACCGTGCCGACGCTGACCCGGACCCGGGTCCCGGGGCGTCCGGGGGCTGGTGGATCGATCTCCAGCACGGCTCCGATGCCCTCGGCCCGCTCGTGCATGATCCGGTGCCCTTGGCTGTCCGGAGCGGGGGAGTGTGCTCGCACTCCATCGTCGCTGACCTCGACCTCGGCGTACGGCGCACTCACCGTGCAGCGCAGCCACAGGTTCTCCGCGCCGGAGTGCTTGCGGGAGTTGCTCATGGCTTCCTGGGAGATCCGCAGCAGCTCGTGCTCGACCTCCATCGGCAGCCGGTCGCCCTGCTCGTCGAGGGTCACGTGCACGGTCAGTGGCGAGGTGGAACCGACCTGACGGGCGTAGGAGGCAAGACTCTCGCCCAGGCCAGCCTCCGCCGGGATGACCTGACGCAGCTCGAAGATCGAGTGCCGCAGCTCGGATACCACCCGGGACAGTTCCTCGCGCAGCTGGTCGAGCGGAGCGCGCTGGTCCTGCTGTTCGTTGCTGGCCACGAGGTTGTCGACCAGATATCCCAGAGAGGCGATGTCCTGGGCAACGCCGTCGTGTACCTCGCGGGCGATTCGCTGTCGTTCGCGACTGCTCGCGGCTTCGCTCACGTGACCGAACAGCAATGCGGCCTGCAACTGCAGGGCCGGGGTGGTCAACCTCGTGCGCAGTCGCTCGAGGTCGCGGGTGTCGATGTCGTGGTGCGCCTCCAGGGCCAGCAGACCGACCATCTGCCCATCTACTTCGAGCCTGACGATGCTGCGCGACCTGCCAAGATCGACCTGCTTGCCCGCCCACACCGTGGTGCACGCGCGTTGTGCCCAGTCCATGGTCTCGGGGCGAGCGCCCGGGGAGTAGCGAAGGGAAGCGACGCCCTCAGGGTTCATGATGAACACTGCTATGTGCTCGACGCCGATCATCTCGTCGGCTGTCTGCATCATCTGCTCGGCGATGTCGACGGCGTCGAGACCACCGTGCAGTCGTTCGGACAACGCCCGCAGCCGCTGGATCAGCCCCACGGCGGTGCGGTAGGAGGCCTCGGTGGCCGACTTGGTGACGGCGCTGCTCAGGTAGACACCCAGGCTCCCCAGGCCGACGGCGGTTGCCAGCCAGGTGAAGCCGGTGGCGGCCATCTCACGGTCGAAGCTGTGCTGCAGGACGGTCCAGGCCAGAACGAAGACCGCCAGCTCAGTGGCGACGACTCGCAGCAGACCGCGACGACCGGTATCGAGCGCGCCGATCAGCACTGGGATCACGAGGTACGGCGTCACGGCCGCCTCGTCGGGGAAGGTGAAGCTCGCCGCGACCGCCACGGCGCTGCCTTCGATCACAGCGAGGGTGGTCTGGCTGAGCGGGATCGTCAGGGAGAGAGTCAGGGTCACCAGGGCGATCCCCAGAACGACCAAGGCTCCTGGAAGCAGACGAGTCCCCGCCACGGCCGCCAGCGAGGTGAGCGCCGAGACAGTGAACACCCTCGCCGCCAGCGCCACCCGGTCGATCTGGGACATGGATACTTCTGCCTTCAGAGCTTGCCGTTGAAGGATCCCATGATGGAGATGCCTGCCGGCCCCAGCACCGCGATGAACAGGGTGGGAAGGATCGTGAAGATCAGTGGCACCAGGATCTTCACCGGCACCTTCTGGGCCATCTCCTCGGCCCACTGCCGGCGCTTGAGCCGGATCTCGCTCGACTGCACCCTGAGCACCTGTCCGACAGGGATGCCGAAGGCGTCAGCCTGAACCATGGCGCTCACGAAGGTGCGCAGGTCGGGCATCGTGGTCCGGTCGGCCATCGAGCGCAACGCATCGGAGCGTCCGCGGCCGATCTGCATCTCCTGAAGCATCCGGGCGAACTCCTCCGAGAGCGGGCCCTCGGTGTTGCGCGCCACCTGGGCGACAGCAGCGTCGAACCCGAGTCCGGACTCCACGGAGATCGTCAGCAGGTCGATCGCGTCCGGAAGCGCTCGCTGCATCTTCTCGGTGCGGTCGTAGGTCTGCTGGTGCAGGTACATGTTCGGTGCCATGTAGCCGGCGAGCGAGGCGAGCACCACGGCGCCGAGGGTGGGCAGGAAGCTCAGGCCCATCAGCAGCGAGAGCACCAGCGAGACCAGCAGGGCGGCGGCGAAACCGACCACCTTGCCCGCCATCACCCGCTCCACCGTCCAGCCGGGCGGGTTGCCAGCAAGCTCCAACTTGGTACGGATGCGGTCGTTGGCGTCGGCCGGGGTCAGTCGGTGTCCGAGGCCCTGTGCCCGAGCGAGCAGTGGGAACAGCACCCGGTCTGAGAACCCCGCCTCGAGCTCGGTGCGCATCTCCGGCGGGGCCGACGTGATCGCGTCGAGGACCGCGAGGGAGCGGTTGACCCCGGTGCGCTCCTGGGTCAGACCACCGAACGAGGCCAAGACGAGGAACATCGCCCCGAAGAGCATCGTGATGCCCAGGACCATGACCAGCGTGCTCATATCTCCACCTTAGAGACCTTCGACATCCAGACCACGCCGACGGTGAGCAGGATGCCCATCGCCGCGCACATCATCCAGCCGATCGGGGTCGTGTACATCGGCTTGACGTACTCAGGGCGCGAGACCGTCAGGTAGAGCAGGAACGCAGGAGGGAGTCCACCCAGGATGTAGCAGGAGAGTCGACCCTCGGCCGAGAGCGCCCGGACGTGCCGGCGCAGGTAGTCACGCTCGCGCAGGGTCGCGGCCACCGTGAGCAGGAGCTCGGACAGGTTGCCACCCACCTCGCGCTGGATCCTGATGGCCATCACCACCCACCCGAAGTCCTTGCTCTCCATCCGGCTGGCGACCCCCTCGAGCGAGTCCTCGAGGGTGACGCCGAGACGACTCTCGATCACGACCCGCTTGAACTCGCTGGTGATCGGTTCGGATCCCTCGCGCACGATCGTGTCGATCGACTGCGCGAGCGAGAGCCCCGCGGAGAGGCTGCCGGCCATCAGCTGGAGGGTGTCGGCGAGGCTGGAGTTGAATGCCGCCAGCCGACGGGTGCGCTTGAGCCCCAGGTAGACCCACGGACCCACGGCTCCCACGGCAAGGAAGATGATGCCGAGCAGGAGACTGCCGCCTCCGAGCAGGGCGCCGACCAGGCCTGCAAGGACGGCGATGCCGGCGTGCATCAGCAGCCACTCGGAGGGCTTGAGTGCCATGCCGGCACCCTCGAGGCGCTGAGCGATCCTTGCCTCGAGCCCCTTGTTGTTGGCCAATGCCTTGGCTGCGGCCTGGCGCGCTTGATCTGCCAAGGAGACGTCGGCCTTGGCGCGCGCACGCGCCCGTCCGCCGGGGTCGGCACCGGCACCGTAGACGCCGATCTGCTGTGCGAGTGAGCCACCAGGGGTGGCCTGGGGTGTCCGAAGACCCAGCAGCACGATCATCGCGATCAAGCCACCACCCAGGGCGGCTACGCCGGTGAACATCAGTGGTACGGGAATCGCGAGCCCGGCCGAGGCGACCGGCAGCGGGTCGGAGGCGGCGCTGCTCGAGGGGACGCCGGCATCGGTCGACGCCGCCCGAACGGGCAGGTACGCCGCGGCGGTGAACGACTCGGACCCGACAGGAACGGTGACCTGGACGTCGGCGCTGTTCCCGGACACGCTCTCGGGCACCTCGGCGGTGACCACGATCTGGCGGGCCAGTGCGTCGGCTTCGTCGGCGAAGGCTGTGGTGAGGGCAGTCGGGTCAGTGGCGTCGAGCACCGTGCCGTTGCCGGCCTCGGCGATGTCGACCAGTGCCTGGTTGCCTGCGTCGTCCTGCTGCAGCGAGACCACGTCGACCTGCGCCTTGGACTTCTTGACGGCCGCGATCACCGAGGCGAGCGACGTCTTGCTGGTGTCCTTGCCGTCGGAGAGCACCAGGACCTTGCGTTGCCCGACGGTCTTGACGGCCGGCCCCGCTGTTTCGAGCGCACCGAGCACCCCGTCGTACAACTTGGTCTGGCGGGTGAGCTTCAGGCCGTCCAGCGCCTGACGTGCAGCATCACGGTCGAGCCCGGGTGCGAGGAGCGTCTGCACGGTCGAGTCGAAGGTCACCAGACCGACGCGGACGTTGGCGGGAGCGGCGTTGAGGAATGCCCCAGCCGCCTTCTTGGCCTCCTTGATCCGGGCGCCTCGCATGCTGTTGCTGGTGTCGATGGCCAGGATCGTGATCCGCTCGACGTCTTCAGCGCCGGCAGCCGCGGCCGCTTCGGTGGCGACGTCCGTCCCGCCGAGCGAGACGGTGACCCCGGTCAGGTCGACCGCGGCTTCACCGGGCACGGACACGAGCAGGCGGACAGCGCCGTCCTGGGGCTGCGCGCTCTCGATCGAGGCGCCGTCGGCCGCCGCGACCGCTGGCACGGACCAAAGCGTGCACAGCACGAGCAGCGCCAGGGCTAGCAGGCGACGCGGACCTCGGCGGGCTGGGGGGGTGTGAGTCACCGCAGGTCCGTCGTGGCGAAGGTGCGGGGGTCGACGGTGACGTTGGAGTGCGCCATCTTCTCCAGGAACTTCGGTCGCAGACCGGTCGCGCGCAGGGTACCCAGCGCGCGTCCCTCGGCGTCGAAGCCAGCGGAGTTATCGAACAGGAAGATGTCTTGGAGGGTGATGATGTCACCTTCCATCCGCTCGACCTCGGTGACGTGCGTGATCCGCCGGGTGCCGTCCTTGAGACGGGCCTGGTGCACGATCAGGTCCACCGCGGAAGCGATCTGCTCCCGGATCGCGCGCATCGGGAGGTCCATACCGGCCATCAGGACGAGCGTCTCCAGGCGCGAGCAGGTGTCACGGGGGCCGTTGGAGTGAACGGTGCAGATGGAGCCGTCGTGACCGGTGTTCATCGCTTGGAGCATGTCCAGGGCGGAGGCGTCGCGAACCTCGCCGACGACGATCCGGTCCGGGCGCATGCGCAACGAGTTGCGCACGAGGTCACGGATGGTCACAGCGCCCTTGCCTTCGATGTTGGCGGGTCGCGACTCGAGGCGGACGACGTGATCCTGCTTGAGCTGGAGCTCGGCCGCGTCCTCGATGGTCACGATCCGCTCGTCGGAGGGGATGAACGAGGAGAGCACGTTCAGCGTGGTCGTCTTGCCGGCGCCGGTACCACCGGAGACGACGACGTTGAGTCGCCCGCGCACGCAGGCGTCGAGGAAGTCGGCAGTGCGCTCTGAGAGCGAACCGAACTCGATCAGGTTCTGCACCGTCAGCGGATCGGCGGAGAATTTCCGGATCGTCAGCGTGCTGCCGTCGATGGCCAGCGGCGGAACGACCGCGTTGACCCGGCTGCCGTCGGGGAGCCGGGCATCGACCATCGGCGAGGCCTCGTCCACGCGGCGCCCGATGCGCGAGACGATCTTGTCGATCGTGCGACGCAGGTGTGCCTCGTCCTTGAACTTGCCGTCGACCTTGACGAGCTTGCCGCGGCGTTCGAGCCAGATGCTGTGAGGCCCGTTGACCATCACCTCGGCGACGTCGTTGTCGCGCAGGTAGGGCTCAATCGGGCCGTAGCCCAAGATGTCGTCGGCGATCTCCTGGGTGATCCGCTCGCGGTCGGTGCGGGTCAGCGGACGATTCGAGGCAGCCATCACCTCAGCGAGGACGCTGCGCACCTTGCCGGCCAGCTCGTTGGCATCGAGGTTGGCGTCGTAGAGCTGCGGACCCAGCTCGGTGAGCAGCTCGCTGTGCACGCTTTCCTTGAGATCGGCGAAGCGGTCCTGAGCACCGACCGTGCGGGTGGTCGGTTCCGGGGTGGGCGACACCTCGGGGGCTGCCGGCCGAGCGGCTCGCTTGCCGGGCACGGTCCGGATGGGTACGTCGGTGCGCAGATCGCCCTGGGTCGGCTCGGACGCGGACCGCCCGGTCAGGTTCACCGGAGCCGCCACGGGGGCGGTGTCGGTCTTGAGGGCGGCGATGCGCTCGCTGAGACTCGTCATGGGGTTCTAGTGCTTCCTGACTCGGGCGAACAGACCGCGCTTGGTGGATGCCGGGCCCTCGGCCGGCCTCTGGTCCCCGGACAGGGTGGTGGCAAGGTTGGTGATGGCTCGAGAGACGGGGTGATCCGGCTTGGAGACCACGATCGGCTGGCCGTGGTTGGTAGCGCTTGCCACCGCGATGTCGCTTGGGAGCGAGACCGTGACCTTCATCGCCAAGATGTCCTCGACGTTCCCGCGGGAGAGCCCGACCTCCTCGTCGGCCCGGTTGAGCACGAGGTGACGGTTGTTGCGCAGGAGGCCGAGCAGGTCGAGCGTCTCGAGGGCCACCTTGGTGTTCTTGATCGTCGGCACGTCGAGGGTGGCCACGACGATCACCTCGTCGGTCTCGTCCAGGGCGCCGAGCACCTGGTCGTCGAAACCGGGCGGGGTGTCGATGATGACGAAGTCGAAGTGGCTCCGCAGCGTTGTGATCACTCGACGCACCAGGGAGGCGGGGATGTGCTCGCGGCCCTCTGGGTGCGTGGGGGCGGCCAGGATCATCAACGATGACTCGTGCCGCGTCAGCAGGGTGTGCAGCAGGGCGTAGTCGAGGTGCTCTTCGGCGTCGGCAGCCTCGGCGATGGTGTGGTCCGGGATCAGCTGGAGCGTGATCGCGATGTCGCCGAAGGCGAGGTCCAGGTCCAGCAGGCACACCGAGGCATGTCGCTTCACCAGGGCCAGCCCGAGGTTGACCGCCATCGTGGTCTTGCCGACTCCGCCCTTGGGCGAGAATACGGTCAGCACGCGACCCTGTCGCTCGTTGCCCTTGCTGGACGGGCCGTGGATCGCCTCCCAGTTCTGCCGAGCGCGCTGCACGGCTGCGGTCAGGGCAGCAGGATCGTCGGCAGCCACGACGGCTCCGATCCCGTGCTGCATCGCACGGGCGTAGACGTCGGGGGAGATCATGTGCCGGATCAGTACCACGGTCGTAGCCGGATGCTGGCTGCGGACCTGGTCTGCGAGCGCGGCCGCAGCGGTCGCATCGAAGGTCGGCCCCACGACCACGACGTAGTCGTCGCGACGTTGCAGCCAGGTCAGGACCTCTGCGGAGCCGGTCACGACGTGCGTGCCGGAAGCGAGCGTGGGCGCCAGAACGCCCGCTGTGGTGGCGTCTGCTTCGACGAGAACAGGCATCAGGATCCTTTCGTAGAGCCGGGTCAGCGGAAGAGGTTGCCCTCGTCGACGCCCTTTGAGGGGCTCACCGAGGAGTCGTTGTTGAGCAGGCCGAAGGCGAGCTCCCCGTTCGCGGTGGCGAACAGGATCCGTTCCGCATCGGACTGGGTGACTGCCAGCGTGAGCAGCGTCTTGGGCAGCTGCTCGCTGGTCTGGGCGCCGTCAGGATTGGTGGTGGTGGTGGAGACCACGGTGGTGGTTCCGGCACCGAGCACCTGTACGCCGGAGAGCAGCATCCGCGTGAAGTTCCCGCTGGAGCCGGCGCCGGTCATGAAGATCGCCACGTTGTCGCCAGGGTTGACGAAGCCGGCCACGCGGGACGGGTCGGTCAGGTTGACCGAGATCGCCAGCTTGCCCTTGGGGATGGTCAGGGCTGTGCTCGCGCCGCTCGCACCGAACTTGATGTCGACGATCTGCTCGCCGGGTGCGATCGCGGTCATGGCGACCCGACCTGTGATCGAGTCCAGGGAGCTCAGACCGCCTTGGATGAAGTCCTTGCGGGCGACGGTGCTGGACTCGATCTTGCCTGCCGCCTGCGCGGCCTCGACCGCCTCGCCCGGAGCGATCGGCTTGACCGCCCGGAGCACCTGTACGGCGTCGTACTGGCTGTCCGCGCGCTGATCGGCGCCGCGGACGTAGAGAAACACCAACAGTGTCCCGAGCGCGGCGATGACTGCGGCCACGGCAAGGAGAACTCTCCTGCGATCCATGAAAGGTCGACCCATCTGCTCCCAGGCGCTGATGTGTGATGTCGGCTGCCTAGACCACCGACCTGACAAGGTTCGCGCAATAAGGGGTGATCTGTCCTGAAAATGGAAAGATGGCCGCTCAGCGAGAGTAGAGCGCTTCCACGTCCTCGCGGCATTCTCGTGTCACCACGTTGCGCTTGAGCTTCAGGCTGGGGGTCAGCTGCCCGCCCTCCTCGGTCCACGACGTCGGCAGCACCGTGAACGATCGGATCGACTCGGCCTTGGAGACCGCCGAGTTGGCGTCGTCCACCGCGGCCTGGATCTCGGCGCGCAGGTCGGGGTCGCCGGCCAGCTTCGCGATCGATGTCGGCTTGCCGTGGCGCTCTGCCCAGCTCGGAATCGTGTCCGGGTCGAGGGTGACCAGCGCGGCGATGAACGGCTGGCCGTCGCCGACAACGAGGCACTGGTCAACGAGGGCGTGGGCCCGCAGCCGGTCCTCGAGGACGGCCGGCGCGACGTTCTTGCCGCCCGCGGTGACGATGATCTCCTTCTTGCGCCCGGTGATCCGGACGAAGCCCTCGTCGTCGACCTCACCGACGTCGCCGGTGTGGAACCAGCCGTTGGCATCCGTGGCCTCGCTCGTGGCCTCGTCGTTGCGCCAGTAGCCGGTGAAGACCTGCCCGCCACGGAAGAGCAGCTCACCGTCGTCGGCGACGCGCACGCTGGTGCCGGGCAGCGGGCGGCCCACTGTCCCCACCTTCTGGGCGTCAGGCAAGTTGGCGGTCAGCGCTGCTGTCGTCTCGGTCAGGCCGTAGCCCTCGAGCACGTTCACCCCGATGCCACGGTAGAAGTGGCCTAGCCGGTCCCCGAGGGGGGCGCCGCCGGAGACGGCGTGCTCGCAGCGGCCACCGAGCGCGGCGCGCAGCTTGGCGTAGACGAGGCGGTCGAAGAGCTTGTGCTGGGTGCGTACGACGATCCCGGCGCCACCGCTCTCCAACCCACGGGACCAGGCGATCGCCACGTCGGCGGCCCGGTGGAAGATCTTGCCCTTGCCGTCGGCTGCCGCGTGCTGAGAGGCGGTGTTGAAGACCTTCTCGAACACGCGGGGGACCGCGAGGATGAAGGTCGGCTGGAACACGGCGAAGTCGTCGAGCAGGTTCTTGATGTCGGAGGAGTGCCCCAGCCGCACCCGTGCCTTGACGCAACCGATCTGGATGATCCGGGCGAAGACGTGGGCCAGTGGAAGGAAGAGCAGCGTCGAGGCCTCGTGCCCGTCCTCGGAGCTCTCGAAGAGCGCGTCGAGCTGGTCGACTGCGACGCCGAGCTCGAACATGAAGTTGCCGTGGGTCAGCATGCAGCCCTTGGGGCGCCCGGTGGTGCCCGAGGTGTAGATCAAGGTGGCCAGGTCCGTGGGCCCGGTGGCGGCCCGCCGGGTCTCGAGGTCCTCGTCGCTGACGTCCTCACCGAGCGTGCGCAGCACCCCGACGGCACCGCTCTCGATCGCCCACGCGTGGTGCAGGTCGTCGAGCTGGCCACGGACCTCCTTGACCCGGGACATGTGCTCGGGGGTCTCGGCGACCACGGCCTTCGCCCCGGAGTCGCTCAGGATCCACTCCACCTGGCTGGCGCTGGAGGTCTCGTAGACCGGGACGGTGACCGCTCCGGCGTACCAGATCGCGTAGTCGAACAGGGTCCACTCATAGCGGGTGCGGGAGATCAGCGCGACCCTGTCGCCGCGCTCGATCCCCGCGGCGATCAACCCCTTGGCCACGGCCCGGACCTCGTCGTGGAACTTCGCGGCGGTGACGTCGGTCCATTCCTTGCCCGAGCGGCGCGAGAACATCACACTCTCCGGGTGCTCGGTGGCGTTGGTGATGACGTCGTCGGTCAGGTTCCCGCTGGTGGGGACCTCGACCTGCAAGGCGGTGGAGTA
>JBDSBU010000151.1:0-4429 GCA_039921445.1 Marmoricola sp.
GCTTGCCCACGTCCTCACCCATCAGCAGGACCTTGGGGTCGTCCTCCATCGCCTTGCGCAGGCCCATGTTGAGGCCCTTGGCGAGCGTGATCTTCTGCGTGCCCATCAGTGAGCTCCCTCGAACGTGGCCAGGTAGGCCTCGTAGCCCTCGCGCTGCTGGCGAAGCTCCTCGGTCTCCTCGGCGTAGACGTGGTCGAACATGCTCATCGGCTTGGGGTCGGGCAGTGCCTTGCAGCCCTCGCGCAGGTAGTGGCCGAGCTCGTCGGCCTCCTTCGCGATGGTCTCGAGGAAGCCGTCCTCGACCAGGCCGTTGCGGCGCAGGTAGACCTTCACCCGCTCGATCGGGTCCTTGAGCTTCCACCGCTCGACGTCGTCGGAGAGCCGGTAGCGCGTCGGGTCGTCGGTGGTGGTGTGCGCACCCATCCGGTAGGTGTAGGCCTCGACCAGCGTGGGGCCGCTGCCGTCGCGCGCTCGCTGGAGCGCGGCCTGCGTCACGGCGTACGTCGCGAGCACGTCGTTGCCGTCGACACGTACGCCGGGGAAGCCGAACCCGTTGGCGCGCTGGTAGAGCGGGATCCGGCTCTGGCGTTCGATCGGCTCCGAGATCGCCCACTGGTTGTTCTGGAGGAAGAACACCACCGGCGCGTTGTAGGACGCGGCGAAGATGAACGCCTCGTTGACGTCGCCCTGGCTGCTCGCGCCGTCACCGAAGTGCGCGAGCACCGCGGCGTCGCGGTCCGGGTCACCGGTGCCCACGGCGTGGTCGCGTTGGATGCCCATCGCGTAGCCGGTGGCGTGCAGCACCTGGGCACCGATCACGATCGTGTAGAGCCCGAAATTGTTGTCGTTGGGGTTCCAGGCCCCGTGGTCGACGCCACGGAAGAGCCCGAGGAGGTTCAACGGGTCGACGCCGCGGCACCAGGCGACGCCGTGCTCGCGATAGGTCGGAAAGACGTAGTCCTGCGGCCGGAGGGCGCGTCCCGCGCCGATCTGAGCGGCCTCCTGGCCGAGCAGCTGGGCCCAGATGCCGAGCTCGCCATGTCGCTGCAACGCGGTGGCCTCGGTGTCGATCCGGCGGGTCAGCACCATGTCGCGGTAGAAACCGCGCAGCTCCTCGGCGCTGAAGTCCCGGTCGAACTCGTCGTGGTGGACGCGCTCACCCTCAGGAGTGAGCAGCTGCACGAGGTCTGGACCGCCGTCGGCGGGTGAGGGGCCGTAGACCCCCATCAGATCGGGTCCGAATTCCGGCATTCAACTCTCCCTGTGTCCGGGCGACGGCGGGGTCTCCGCTACGCATGGGGCCTGCAGTGGGTCGCTGGCCGCAGGGGTGGCGCGACCGGGGCGACCGGGGTGGGTTCTGTGACCGGCGCCACATCACCCACCGCAAAAGTAGCGGACAGGGCCCGCTCGCGACCAATCGGGAGGCCGCACCCTGGGGTCACCCGGGCGGCGTGACCGGCCGTAGCGTCGCCCGGGTCGCCGCCGCCACTCCGAGGACCGTGATCACCAACCCGGCGATCTCGCGAGCGCCGAGAGTCTCCCCCAGCACCACCCAGGCCATCACTGCGGTGACCGGTGGCATCAGGAAGAACACGCTGGCGGCGGCGCCGGCACCCCGTGCTCGCACCAGGATGCCGAGGAGCCCGAGTCCGAGGATCGAGTTCACCACCGCGAGATAGACCAGGGCGATCCCTCCCGCCACCGGGTCGCGCACGACGTCGGTGCCCTCCACGACGAGCGCCAGGACGACCAGTGGCGGGGCGGAGACACCGAACTGGATCGTCGCTGACCACAGCGGGTCGGGGGCGTGGCCGATCCAGCGCTGGCCCAGCGTGCCCAGGCTCAGTCCGAGCACGCTGACCACACCCAGCATCACTCCCAGGGTTCCGCCGGCTTCGTCTACGTCGGGTCCGAGCACCATCAGCACACCGACGACGCCCACCACGAAACCGACCAGCTGCACTCGGGAGAGCCTCTCGTGCAGGAACACCGCGGCGAGCAACGCCGTCAGCACCGGGCTCAGGGAGTGCAGCAGCGAGGCGAGGGTGGGACCGAGTCCTGCATCGAAGGCGAGATACATGGCCGCGAACTGCACGGCGTTCAGCACCAGACCGGCGAGCGCGATCCGGACCGCGTCCTGCCGGGTCACGCGCAGCGGCCCTCGCAGCACCCGCGCCAGGATGCCTGCCAGCAGCGCAGCCAGCACGAACCGTGCGGCGACGAGCGCCAGCGGGGAGACGGCTTCGACGCCGTACGGCCCAGCGATGTAGCCCGAGGACCAGATCACGACGAAGCCCGCGGCTGGGACGAGCGGCAGCTGCCGGCCCGATGACGAGCTGGCCAGACGGCTCGCCGAGGTACTCACGTCTGGGCTCCCTCCACCGTCGCCCCGGTCCTCCCGAGATCCGCCCCGGCGACGCTAGCCGACGCCCAGCACTCTGGGAGACTCAGGCCATGAGCGACTCCCCTTCGAAGGTCATCTCCGAGAGCATCGACGTCGCGGCCCCCGCCGCCGTGGTGTTCGCGATCCTGGCCGACCCCCGCCAGCACTCACGCATCGACGGATCCGGCTCGGTCAGGGAGCTGCTCAAGGGGCCCGACCGGCTGAGCAAGGGCGCGACGTTCGGGATGGACATGAAGCTCTTCGGGGCGTCGTACAAGATCCGCAACACGGTCGTGGAGTACGACGAGGACGTCCGGATCGCCTGGCGCCACTTCGGAGGCCACCGCTGGCGCTACGTGCTCGAGCCGACTGCGAGCGGGACCCGGGTGACCGAGTCCTTCGACTACAGCAAGTACGGCGCCCTCGCCCGCCTGGCGATCGAAGGAGCCGGCTTCCCCAAGCGCAACCGCGCGGGCATCGCCGCCACGCTGGTCAAGCTCAAGGCCGCCGCAGAGGCCGACGCCGCATGAGCATCCGCGAGGGCACCGAGGTGGCCTGGAAGTGGGGCAGCTCCACAGCGACGGGCAAGGTCACCGAGATCCATCGCTCGAAGGTGACCAGGACCTCCAAGAGCAGCGACATTCCCCGCAACGGCAGCGACGACGACCCGGCCTACGTGATCGAGCAGGAGGACGGCACCACGGTGCTGAAGCTGCGCAGCGAGGTCGACCCGGCCTGAGACCGCTCAGGAGGCGGACGGGTCGAGATCCAGCGCGGCGCCGTTGATGCACCAGCGCTGACCGGTCGGCGCCGGCCCGTCGCCGAAGACGTGGCCCAGGTGACCGCCACAGCGGAGGCACGAGGCTTCGCTGCGGGGGAACAGCATCTTGAAGTCGGTTCGAGTACGCACGGCATCGGCAGTAGCCGGCTCCGTGAAGCTGGGCCAGCCGGTGCCGGAGTCGAACTGCTTGTCGGCACGGAACAGCGCGGCCGCGCAGCCTGCGCACCGGTAGATCCCGGCCCGGTCGGCGGGCGGGTGCTCGTAGGGACTCGTGCGCGCGGCCTCGGTCCCCGAGCGGCGTAGCACCCGGTAGGCCTCGGGGGTGAGAGCCTCTCGCCACTCGGCGTTGGTTCGGACCACCTCGGGGGCTGGCTTGGAACGGAGCTTGAACACGCCCCAAGCGTAGAGGCCGACCCCTGGTGGCCCGGGCTGCAGCTGCCCTCAGGGCACGCGCATCTTCGTCGATCCGCCCGTCCTGGCGTCACTCGTCGTCGAGCCGGAACACCTGATCGACGGGGCGGTCGAAGGCGGCAGCGATCCGGAAGGCCAGCGACAGCCGCGGATCGAAGTGCCCCTTCTCGATCGAGATCACGGTCTGCCGCGTCACGCCGAGGACCTCGGCGCACTCCTGCTGTGACATCCCGGCCTGCTCACGGAGCTGCTTGACCGAGTTGCGCATCAGGCTGCGCGCCGCCGCAGGACCGCGTAGCGCACCGCGAAGTCACCCATTCCGAGCACCAGAAAGACCTGATGCGGGATCGAGGCGGTGTCGAGCACGGACTGAACCACCAGTGCCAGCCCCATCGCGGTGATCAGGTCGGTGAAGGCACCACTTGTGGCCGACTGGGCCCACTCGTGCTCGACCGTCTCCTCGATGTGCACCACCGGGTCGGCGGCGTCGGGGTCGGGGATCAGGGCCCAGGCCCCACCGAAGGCCACCGGCCCCGTGGTCGCCGCGAACACGATGAACGTCACGAGCCTGCTCCCCGCGGAAGCGGCAGCGGCGGCGGTCAGGGCGATCAGGAGAGTGAGAGTCAGCCCGATGATCTCAGCTGAGCGGCTCCGCGTGCTGCGCCGCCTCGGCGGACTCGCTCCGCCCTACCGCTCCCGGGTCACGCCAGGTCGCCACGCAGTCCTGACAGGTGTGCGCGTCACTGAGCAGCTCTGGGCCAACGATCTTGCGGCAGCAACGGCAGTACCCGAACGTCGTACGCCGAAGCCGCACCAGTCGGTCGATCATCTCCCGCAGGCGATCGAGGTCATGG
>JBDSBU010000152.1:0-11189 GCA_039921445.1 Marmoricola sp.
CACCGAGCTGCACGGTGCACGGCAGCGAGCTCAAGTGCTTGGTCGGCTCCGGGAGGACGAGCTACTCCTTCGAGGGCCGGACGACCAAAGGCCGGTCTGGCCAGAGCCGGGCACCCAGCAGCGGGCGGATTCGGGCCTCGGTCGTCGTGCCGGCAGGGCTCATCGACAGCGTGCTCGGCAACAACCTCGTGACCGCGCGCACGTTTGCGACGTGGGGCCGATCTGGTTGAGCGTGCCGTGATCGGGTATTGATGTAGCCATGACAGCCACTCGCATGATCGCCCGTCCCCTGCTCGCGTCGATGTTCGTCGTCGGATCGATCAACGCGTTGCGGAACGCCCCGGCGCTCGCGACCAAGGCCAAGCCCATGGTCGACCGGATCCGGCCCATGGTGGCCAAGGCAGCACCGCAGGTCCCCGTGCCGGAGAGCACCGTGACCCTGGTGCGGCTCAACGCCGCCGCCCAGCTGGTGGCAGCCATCGCGCTCGCCCGTGGCCGCGCGCCGCGCCTGTCCAGTGCCGTCCTCGCCGCGTCGCTCGCCCCGACCACCGCGGCCGGCCACCAGTTCTGGAAGGAGAGCGACCCGCAGGCCCGCACCAACCAGCAGATCCACTTCTTCAAGAACCTCTCGATGCTCGGCGGGCTGATGCTTGCCGCCGTGGACACCGAGGGTCGACCCGGCGTCGCATGGCGCGCCAAGCACGTCGCGACTGGTGCCCGTCGCGAGGTCAAGCACCTGAGTCGTGAGGCCAAGCTCGAGGCCCGTCTCGCCGCGAAGTCGCTGGCCGCCTAGCCTCAGTGCGTGGACACACGCACGAACTCCTCGCTCGACCTGTGGGCCGCGCCGGTGGCGCGCGGCCCCGTCTCGGCCTGCGTGGAGCTGCCTGGTTCCAAGTCGCTGACCAACCGTGCGCTGCTCCTGGCTGCCCTGTCGGACGGGCCGTCGGTGCTGCGTCGCGCGTTGCGCTCGCGTGACACCGAGCTGATGGCCTCGGCCCTGCGCTCCGTCGGCACGGAGGTGGACACCACCGGTGCCGACTGGCGCGTCGGCCCCGCTCAGCTGCACGGCGGCGCGGTCGAGTGCGGCCTTGCCGGCACGGTGATGCGGTTCGTGCCACCTGTCGCGGCACTGGCCGAGGGCGCGGTCGCCTTCGACGGTGACCCGCATGCCCGCACCCGACCGATGAGCGGAGTCCTCGAGGCCCTGCGTCACCTCGGGGTCACCGTCGAGGACGAGGGCAGGGGCACGCTGCCGTTCGTGGTCCGGGGACAGGGCCGCGTGCGGGGTGGCGAGGTCACCATCGATGCCTCGGCCTCCAGTCAGTTCGTCTCGGCACTGCTGCTCGCGGGAGCGCGGTACGACGAAGGCGTGAGCGTGCTCCACCAAGGTGCACCCGTCCCCTCGCTCCCCCACATCGAGATGACCCTGGCCTGCCTGCGCGAGCACGGCGTCGAGGTCGAGACCGCCCCGAACAGGTGGAGCGTGGCTCCCAGCACTCTTCACGCCGTCGATGTCGACATCGAGCCCGACCTCTCCAACGCCGCGCCGTTCTTGATGCTGGCGTTGACCAGTTCCGGGCGGGTCACGGTGGCCGGCTGGCCGCGCAGCACCACCCAGGCCGGGGACGCGTTGCGCGACCTGCTCGCCCGGATGGGTGCCGAGGTGAACCTCGACGACGACGGCCTGACGGTCTCTGGGACGGGCACCATCACGGGGATCGACGTCGATCTGCACGACGTGGGCGAGCTCGCACCGGCCGTTGCGGCGTTGTGCGCGCTGGCGCAAGGCCCGTCACGACTGCGCGGCATCGCTCACATCCGCGGACACGAGACCGATCGCCTGGCTGCCCTCTCCACCGAGCTGAACAACCTCGGTGCGCACGTGACCGAGCACGATGACGGACTCTCCATCGAGCCGGCCAGCCTGCACGGCGGCACCTTCCACACCTACGCCGACCACCGGATGGCGCATGCCGCCGTCGTGATCGGCTCGGCGGTCCCGGACGTGCTCGTCGAGGACGTCGGCACCACCGCCAAGACCTTTCCGGGCTTCGCCGAGGCGTGGGCCGGGCTGGTCCGGTGAACAACCGCTACGACGAGTTCGACCCCGAGAGCTATGAACGGCCGCGACGGCGTACCCGCCCCCGGACGAAGGACCGCCCGACCTACGCCGATGCCGTCCCCGGCATGGTGGTCACGGTCGACCGTGGCCGCTACACCTGCATGCTCGGGCCGGACCAGCCGCTGGTGACTGCGATGAAGTCGCGCCCGCTGGGCCGCAAAGGTGTCGTCGTCGGCGATCGCGTCCGCCTGGTCGGCGACACCTCGGGCGTCGACGGCTCCCTCGCCCGGATCGTCACCGTCGACGAGCGCCGCACGGTGCTGCGGCGTACCGCCGATGACGACGACCCCGTGGAGCGGGTGATCGTCGCCAACGCCGACCAGCTGGTGATCGTGACCGCACTCGCCGACCCCGAACCTCGTCTCGGCCTGATCGACCGCGCCCTGGTGGCGGCGTACGACGCCGGGATGGAGCCGTTGCTGTGCCTGACCAAGGCGGACCTGGCCGATCCTGAGACGCTGCTCTCGGCCTATCGCCCGCTGGGGGTGGCGCACGTCGTGACCGAGATCGGCGCCGACGTCTCCGAGATCACCGAACGGCTCGCCGGCCGCACCAGCGTGCTGCTCGGCCACAGCGGCGTCGGCAAGTCCACGCTGGTCAACGCACTGGTGCCTGGAGCAGGCCGACTGATCGGCGTCGTGAACTCGGTCACCGGACGCGGACGCCACACCTCGGTGAGCGCGATCATGGTGGCGTTGCCCCAAGGCGGGTGGATCGTGGACACCCCTGGGATCCGTTCCTTCGGACTGGCCCACGTGCAGACCGACACCCTGATCGAGGCCTTCCCCGACCTGCACGAGCTCACGCTGGACTGCCCACGCGGCTGCACCCATGGGGAGACCGAGCCTGAGTGCGGGCTGAGCGAGGCCGTCGGCCAGGAAGGTGATCGCGTGCTCTCCTTCCGCCGGCTGCTCGCCAGCCGCGAGGGCGGCGACCAGCACTACTGAAGCCGGTCCGGCCGCCGATGGGACATACCCTGTCGGCATGCGGTCCGACTTCACCGACGATCTCCGGCTTGCCCACGTGCTGGCCGACGACGCCGACTCCCTCTCAGAAGCGAGGTACAAGGCACTCGACCTGCACGTGATGACCAAGCCGGACCTCACTCCGGTCACCGACGCCGACCGGACGGTCGAGGAGGGCATCCGCCGCACGCTCTCTCGCGCACGACCACGAGACGCCGTGCTCGGCGAGGAGTCGGGCTCCACCGGGCACAGCCAGCGCCGCTGGGTCGTGGACCCGATCGACGGCACCAAGAACTACGTCCGTGGTGTCCCCGTGTGGGCGACGCTGATCTCGCTGATGGTCGACGGCGAGGTCGTGGTCGGTGTCGTCTCCGCCCCGATGCTGAACCGTCGTTGGTGGGCGATGAAGGACGGTGGAGCATGGACCGGCAAGTCGCTGCTGCGTGCGACCGCCTGCCAGGTCTCCGACGTGTCGCGCATCGAGGATGCGTCGTTGTCCTACTCCTCGCTCTCGGGCTGGGACGAGCGCGGGCGCCTCGATGACTTCCTCTCGCTCTCGCGTCGCTGCTGGCGCACCCGGGCGTACGGCGACTTCTGGTCCTACATGCTCGTTGCGGAGGGCGCGGTCGACATCGCCACCGAACCCCAGCTCGAGATCTACGACATGGCGGCGCTGGACATCATCGTCCGTGAGGCCGGGGGCTACTTCACCTCCCTCGACGGCGAGCCGGGTCCCACGGGCGGCAGCGCGCTGGCCACCAACGGCAAGCTGCACGACCAGGCGCTGGCGTTCCTCGGCTCGTTGCCCGAGGAGCGTGAGACCCGACGCGGGGGCACGCTGCACGACCTGAGCGCCCGTCGCGGCGAGCCCGCAGGCGCCGGTTCCGACGACGAGTCCTGAGTAACGCTGTCCTCCGGCCTCCGTGACCACTAGGTTCGTGGGACAGACCGACCCAGACACACTCACCGAGGGGCCGACGATGAAGATCCACGACGTCATCCGTGCGAAGGACAGCCGCGAGATCGTCACGATCTCGCCCGACGCCAGCGTGCGCGACCTGGTCGCGCTGCTCGCTGAGCACAACATCGGTGCCGTGATCGTCAGCGGTGACGGATCCGCCGTCGACGGCATCGTCAGTGAGCGTGACGTGGTCCGCAAGCTGCGTGGAGACGAAGGGGTCCTCGACGCCCCGGTCCAGCAGATCATGACCGCTTCGGTGCAGACCGTCGAGCCGGGACAGGACGTCGACTCCCTGATGTCCCTGATGACCGAGCACCGGATCCGGCACGTCCCGGTCATCGACGACGGCAACCTGGTGGGTGTCGTCAGCATCGGCGACGTCGTGAAGAGCCGGATCATGCAGCTGGAGTTCGAGCGCGACCAGCTCGACTCCTACCTGCACCAGACCTGACCGGCCCTGGTTCCAGCGACCTCCGATCGACGTGGCAGGCTTGAGTGCATGACTGCAGACAAGCCAGAGATCGACCCGCCCGACGGCCCGGCCCCCTCCGAACTCGAGGTCACCGAGCTGAGTGAGGGTGAGGGCAAGGAAGCCACCTCCGGAAGCACCGTGTCGGTGCACTACGTCGGTGTGGCCCACTCCACCGGCGAGGAGTTCGACGCCTCCTACAACCGCGGCGCACCGCTGGACTTCCGCCTCGGCGTCGGCCAGGTCATCTCCGGGTGGGACCAGGGCGTCCAGGGAATGAAGGTCGGCGGCCGTCGTCGCCTCGTCATCCCGCCACACCTCGCCTACGGCGACCGTGGGGCCGGCGGCGTGATCAAGCCGGGCGAGACCCTGATCTTCGTGGTCGACCTGATCGACGTCCGCTAGGCCTACCAGGGCAGGTCGTCTGCGACCTCGCCCTCGACGACGTGCGCGACGCGGGCAACGGCCGCGCCGAGGCGGACCACGTCCCCCGGCACGAGCTGGCGCCCGCGTCGGGTCTCCACCTCGTCGTTGACCGTGACGAGCCCCTGGATCATCAGCTCCTTGGCCTCCGAGCCGGTGTCGATCAGGTTCGCCAGCTTGAGGAACTGCCCGAGCCGGATCGACTCGTCGCGGATCGGCACGTCGTCCATCTCGCCCTCCTCAGAGCACCAGTGAAACCGTGTGGATCAGCACGCCGACGAGACCGCCGACGATCGTGCCGTTGATCCGGATGAACTGTAGGTCGCGACCGACGTGCAGCTCGATCTTGCGGGCAGCCTCGCGGCCGTCCCAACGCTCGATCGTGCTCGTGATCACCGCGGTCAGCTCGTCGCCGTAGCGACCCACGGCCCAGACGGCGAAGTCCGAGAGCCAGCTGTCCAGCTTGTCGCGCAGCACCGCGTCCGTCCCGACGCGCTCACCGAACCGCACCAGCTCCTGGGCTGCCCGGTCGCGGATCGGGCTCTCGTCGTCCTCGAGCGCCGCCAGCGCTGCCCGGCGAAGGGCGCTCCACAAGGACATTCCGGTGACCACCATCTGCGGCTGCTCGAGCACCCTGATCTTCAGTGCCTCCGCACGCTCCTGGGTGGAGGAGTCGGTGAGCAGGTCCTGGGCGAGCTGGCGCAGCAGGCTGTCCAGCGCCTGGCGCGCGTGGTGCTGGGAGTCGCGGCGGATGTCGTCGACCCACCGGATCGCCTCGAGGTGCAGTCGCGTCGTCACCGCCTCGTTGAGCCGTTCGGGTGCCCACCACGGAGCACGCTCGCCGAGCACGTCTGCGAAGGTGTCCTGGTTGTGCACCAGCCAGCGGTGCGCCTCCTCCAGCGCCAGGTCGACCAGGCCGTGGTGCGCGTCGTCGGCCACGATCTCCTGCAGCAGTCCCCCCGCCACCGGGGAGATCGGCTCGGCCATGAAACGCGGGATCAGCACCTCCTCGACGACGGCAGCCACGTCCTCATCGCGCATTCGGCGCAGGCCGATCGCAGCCACCGAGGCTGCTTCGGCGACAACCCGGCGGGCACTGACCGGATCGGTCAGCCAGCTTCCGACACGGCGGGAGATGTCCGCCGCGGCCAGGCGTTCCCGGATCACGTCCTCCTGGAGGAAGTTCTCGGCGAAGAACTCCTCCAGACTCCTGCCGAACTCATCCTTCTTGCGAGGCACGAGGGCCGTGTGCGGGATCGGCAGACCCAGCGGGTGCCGGAACAGCGCAGTCACCGCGAACCAGTCGGCGATGGCGCCGACCATGCTCGCCTCGGCGCCGGCGTTGACGTAGCCCCAGAACCCGTCACGATCCAGCGTCACGACGTACACCACGGCCGCGAAGAGGAGCAGACCGAGAGCCACCGCCTGCATCCGTCGTAGCCGGGTCAGCCGCAGCGCGTCGGCTGCGGTGTCCCCCTGGACTTGCGGAGCGGTCATCGACGCAGGATTCACGCCCGCAACCTATCCAACGCCCCCGCTGCACCCGAAGGCCGACATAGACTGCCCCGGTGTCTCCTGCCTTCCGCGGCGTTCTGCTCCCCGCCGCAGTCCTGACGCTCGCGCTCGGCCTGATCGCACCGGTCAGTGCTCAGGCCTCGCCGGATGGGGCACCGGCGGCACGTCGCGCGGGGCATTCAGCGCCGGAGTTCTCGCCGGCCGAGGCTCGCGAGGTCCTGGACGAGGCGACCCGGCAGCTGCGGCGCCAACCGGTGCCCTCGACCGGCAGGCTGGGCCTCGAAGTCCCCGTCACCTCCGACGGCGAGCTCACCTTGACGCTGCGCGACCTGTTCAGGGCGCGCGCGTCGCTGACGGGAGAGGACCGCCGCGACGCTGATGCGATCCTGGCCCGACCGACCGACGCCGGGGGCGACACCGTGGGTCCGGGCACCAAGCCGGTGAGCTACGTCGGCGCCAGCCCCGAGTCCTACTGCCCCGTGGGCGGCGTCGCCTGCATCCACTGGGTGACGACCGGGGCCGAGCGCATTCCCAGCACGGCGGACAGCGATCGCAACGGCGTGCCGGACTACGTCGAGACCGTCTACGCCACCATGGCCGAGGTGTGGCGCACTGAGATCGGTGCACTCGGCTACCGGACGCCCCTTCCGGACGGCGGCTCCGTGCTCACCCCCGGCAACCCCGACCAGCGGATCGACGTCTACCTCGCTGACGTCGGCTCCCGCGGGCTCTACGGCTACTGCGCCCCGGACGGTGCCAACCCGATGGCGCGGACCCAGCCCGGCTACTGCGTGCTCGACAACGACTACGCCGCCGCGCAGTTCCGCACCGAGCCGATCCGGGCCCTGCGGGTGACGGCCGCGCACGAGTTCTTCCACGCGGTCCAGTTCGCCTACGACGCCTACGAGGACATCTGGTTCATGGAGGGCACGGCGACCTGGATGGAGGATCAGGTCTACGACTCGATCAACGACAACTACCAGTTCCTGCGCTACAGCCCGATCCGCTTCCCCCGCACCTCCCTCGACCGTCCCGACGGCCAGTACCCCTACGGCTCCTTCTTGTTCTTCACCTTCGCCTCCGAGCAGCTCGGCGTCGGGACGGTGCACGACTTCTGGGAGCGCGCAGTCGGTGGGACCGCCTCCGTGCAGGCAGTCCGCGACCGCGTAGGAGCGGCCGCCTGGCCGACGTTCTTCTCGCTCTTCGGCAGCTGGAACACACTTCCAGCCGGAAGCTACAGCGAGCGGGCCGGCTACCCCGCACCCGTGTGGGGGCTGCGCAAGACGATCTCGAAGCGGTCGCGCAGCACCGGGTGGCAGACGATGCAGATCGGCCACCTCGGCAACTCCACCATGCAGCTCTCCCCTGATCGCAAGCTCGGGCGCCGCACTCGTCTGGTGGTCCAGGTCGACGGTCCACCCGTCAGCCAGGGCACGGTCGCCCTGCTGCAGCGTCGTCTGGCCAACGGCCGGGTGCAGCACAGCCGGATGGCCCTGAACAGCAACGGCGACGGCCGGGCGATGGTGAGGTTCGACCGGCGTACGCTCCGCTCGCTCGTGGTCGTGGTGACCAACAGCAACCCCAACGGCTCGGCTCAGAGTTTCCGGGTGCTGGCAAAGCTGCGTTGAGCTCGCGGCAAGGCGTTGGCGGAAGGATTCACCCATCCGAGGCGTTCTGGTCTACGAACGACCTTCACGACCCCCACCCGTCCCGACGCTCCAGGAGCCGACGTGCCCCAGCTCAGCGATTTCACCGTCACCACCATCACCGGCCAGGAGCAGTCGATGGCTGCCTACGAGGGCAAGGTGGCGCTGGTGGTGAACACGGCGTCCGCCTGCGGCTTCACCCCGCAGTTCGAGGGTCTTGAGGAGCTGCACCAGCAGTACGGCGAGCAGGGTCTGAGCGTGCTCGGCTTCCCGTGCAACCAGTTCGGCGAGCAGGACCCGGGCAGCAACGAGGAGATCGGTGCGTTCTGCCAGAAGAACTACGGCGTCACCTTCGAGATGTTCGAACGCATCGACGTCAACGGTGAGGACGCGCACCCACTCTTCGACTGGCTCCGCGCGGAGAAGAGCGGCCTGCTCGGCGAGAAGATCAAGTGGAACTTCACCAAGTTCCTGGTCGGACGCGACGGCCGGGTGCTCAAGCGCTACGGCTCGACCACCAAGCCCGAGAAGATCGCCAAGGACATCGAGCAGGCGCTCGCTGCCTGAGGCCTTCTGACTGGGTCCCCTGGATGGGTCTGCTGGATGGGTCTGCTGGATGGGTCTGCTGCCTCGGGGCGCGTTGTGACCGGGCGGTAGGTTGACGAGACGTTTGCCCGCCATTCCCCAGGAGCCGAGATGCAGCTTGCCCTGAGCGAGGAGGAGTCCGCTTTCCGTGAGGAGATGCGGACCTTCTTCACCACCAAGATCCCACAAGAGATCCGGGACACGGTCGCCTCCGGCCGGCACCTGGGCAAGGACGCGATCGTCGCCGCCCAGCGCATCCTCAACGAGGCCGGCCTGGCCGTGCCCAACTGGCCGGTGGAGTGGGGTGGCCAGGACTGGACCCCGCTGCAGCGTCACATCTGGCACGAGGAGATGCAGCTGGCGTGCGTGCCGCCGCCGCTCGCCTTCAACACCAGCATGGTCGGCCCGGTGATCGCGAACTTCGGCTCCGAGGAGCAGAAGCAGAAGTTCCTGCCGCCCACGGCCAACCTCGACATCTGGTGGTGCCAGGGGTTCTCCGAGCCCGACGCCGGCTCCGACCTCGCCTCGCTGAAGACCAAGGCGGTCCGCGACGGCGACGACTGGGTGATCAACGGCCAGAAGACCTGGACGACGTTGGGGCAGCACGCCGACTGGATCTTCGTGCTCTGCCGCACCGACCCCGAGGCCGAGCGCAAGCAGAAGGGGATCTCCTTCATCCTGTGTCCGATGGATGCCGAGGGCGTGACCTTGCGCCCGATCCAGCTGATCGACGGAGGCCACGAGGTCAACGAGGTGTTCTTCGAGGACGTGCGGGTGCCGGCCGAGAACCTCGTCGGTGAGGAGAACGCGGGCTGGAGCTACGCCAAGTTCCTGCTCGGCAACGAACGCGTCGGCGTGGCGCCGGTGGGCGCGACCAAGCGGGTTCTGGCCGCGGCCAAGCAGATCGCCACCGACACCGGCCAGATCGAGGACCCGCTGGTGGCCGCTCAGGTGATCGAGCTCGAGAACGAGCTGCTCGCACTCGAGCTGACCGCCCTGCGCGTGGTTGCGCATTCGGCGGACGGCAAGCCGCATCCGGCCTCCTCCGTGCTCAAGCTCAAGGGCAGCGAGCTCCAGCAGGCCGTCTCCGAGCTGATGGTCGACCTCGGCGGCTCGCTCACGATGGCCTCCGGCGCCGGCGCCGAGTCGCAGACCGAGGTGCCGGACTGGGCCCGGGTCGCCGTTCCGACGTACCTCAACCTTCGCAAGGCGTCGATCTATGGCGGGTCCAACGAGATCCAGCGCCAGATCATCGCCGGCACGATCCTGGGCTTGTAGAGAGGACCTGACATGGACTTCACACTCGATGGTGAGCAGACCGCGCTTGGCGACGCCGTACGCGGGCTGCTGAAGGGCTACGACACCGAACACCGCCGCGGCGTGGCCAGCAAGGACCCAGGCTTCGATGAGGAGCTGTGGGGTCGGCTGGCCGAGATGGGCGTGCTCGGTCTGCCGTTCACCGAGGACGACGGCGGCATGGGCGCTGGTCCGGTCGAGGTCTCGGTCGTGGCCGAGGAGATCGGCCGCGTGATCGCGCTCGAGCCGTTCGTGGAGGCAGTGCTGCTGGCGGGTGGCCTGGTGGCCGCGTGCGGCAGCGACGACCAGAAGGCGGAGATCCTCGGTGGCCTGGCCTCCGGCGAGCTCGTCCCGGCCTTTGCCTGGTCCGATGCCACGGGTGGCGAGGGCGGGCTCACGCTCGAGGACGGAGCGCTCACCGGCACCAAGGAGCCTGTCCTCAACGGCGGGCGCGCCGACGTGCTGGTGGTCTTCGCGGAGGGACAGCTGTTCCTCGTCGACCCTGCCGACACCGAGCGCACGTCGTACTCCACCTACGACGGGGGTCGCGCGGCGCGCGTCGTCTTCGACAAGACCCCGGCCACCCCGCTCGGCGAGGGCGGCGACGCAACCGAGGCGACCAAGGACGTGATCGCCGCGGCGACCGTCGCCTACTGCCACGAGGCCCTGGGCGCGATGGAATCGGCGCTCAAGCAGACCACGGACTACCTCACCACCCGCAAGCAGTTCGGCACCACGTTGAACCGCTTCCAGGCGCTGAGCTTCCGGGCGGCGGACATGTACACCTCCTTGGAGCTGACCCGCAGCATCGTCACCTGGGCGACGATGGTGCTGGCCGACCCCGACACGTCCTCGGAGGCCCGCCGTGAGGCCGCGGCCCGCGCCAAGCTGCAGGTCAGCCGTGCGGGGCGGCACATCGGCCAGGAGGCGATCCAGCTGCACGGCGGCATCGGGATGACCGCGGAGTACTCCGTCGGCCACCTCACCGCCCGCCTGACCGCGATCGACCACCTGCTCGGTGACGGGCGCCAGCAGATCCGGAACCTGTCCCGCCGACTGACCTCCTACGGCGTGGTCGAGCCTCTCCCGTAGTCCGCCGAGCGGGCACTTACGTCCGCCTGTAGCGCGGCGAGCGGGCAGTTGCGTCCGTCTGTAGCGCGCCGAGCGGGCAGTTGCGTCCGCCTGTGGGGCGCCGAGCGGGCAGTTG
>JBDSBU010000153.1:0-15649 GCA_039921445.1 Marmoricola sp.
GGACTTGCGTCGACGCAGCAGGAACGGCCCGATCAGGTCCGCGAACTGGCGCGCCTTGGTCGGCTCCAGACCCGACTCGATCGGTCCGGCCCACACCTTGCGGAAGGCGTTGCGGCTGCCGAGCAGGCCCGGGATCGCCCAGTCCAGGATGGCCCAGAGCTCGGTCAGGGTGTTCTCGACCGGGGTGCCGGTCAGCGCCACCCGACACCGCGACTCGATCGTGCGCAGGT
Source organism: Marmoricola sp. (assembly GCA_039921445.1). Lineage (GTDB taxonomy): Bacteria > Actinomycetota > Actinomycetes > Propionibacteriales > Nocardioidaceae > Marmoricola. The sequence continues at coordinate 231 of JBDSBU010000153.1, forward strand.
TGCGCGCTGTGGAGGAGCCGGCGTTCTTGATGTGTTGTGCCTCGTCTGCCACCACCAGGTCCCACCCGACCGCGGCCAACGTCTCGTGGTCGCGGCGCATGGTCCCGTAGGTGGTCAGCACGAACCCGTCCGAACCCTCCAGCGACCGCGTGGCCCCGTGGAACCGGCGCACGGACACGCCCGGGGCGAAGCGGTGGATCTCCGCCTCCCAGTTGCCCATCAGGCTGGCCGGGCAGACCACGAGCGTGGGGCCGGTGGCCAGTGCGCGCTCGCGCCGGTGCAGGTGCAGCGCGATCAGGGTGATCGTCTTGCCCAGGCCCATGTCGTCGGCCAGACAGGCGCCGAGGCCCACGCCGGTCAGCTCGGCCAGCCAGGTCAGCCCATGACGCTGGTAGTCGCGCAACGTGGCGTGGAGTCCGGACGGGGTCTCCACGGGTGGGGCCACGGCTGCATCGACGATCCGGTCGCGCACGCGCAGCAGCGAAGCACCCGGGTGCACCTCGACCTGCTGACCGTCGAGGTCGAGGGTCCCGGTGAGCGCAGCCTGCAGTGCGACCACCGGCTTGAGCTTCTGGGTGGCCTTGCGCCGACGCGCACGCCGCGCCACCGCGGGGTCGATGATCATCCAGTTGTCCCGGAGCCGGATCACCGGAGTCGTCGCGTTGGCCAGCGCGGTCATCTCCTCCTCGCTCAGCACGTCGCTGCCCAGCGCCAGCTTCCAGTCGAACTCGAAGAGCGCCCCGGGGCCGAACAAGCCCTCGTAGAGCGGAGCCTCACGTGGTCCAGATCGGACCTCGACCGAAGCCTGCGGGGTCAGCTCCCCGCGCAGGCCACGGGGCCAGAAGACCTCTATCCCGGCGCGGTCCAGCGCCTCGAGACCGTGGTCGAGCAGGTCGGCGAGCTCCTCGGAGTCGAGCACGATCCGATCTGGAACGGCCAACCGCTGCAGGCGGTCCAGCGGCGCCCAGACGTCGACCGCCTCACGCAGCCGCACCCCGAGGCTGATCCGGGCCCGACGGGCGAACCCGTGGTCCTCCTCGGACCACAACCGGCTGGCGTCGACGAGGTGGGTGTCCTCACCGCTCTCGTGCGCCTGGACGACGAGCACGATCCCACCTCCCTCGAGCACCTCGCCCGGCGCCTCGACGCGCAGCGAGATCCGCACCTCTGCGGGGAGGCCAGAGTCGAGAAGTGAGTCCTCCCCGCGTGCCGCGTCCGGGCGGGACCCGCGCCGAGGACCCGCGGCCGGCGCCGCCGGGGGCGGCCGGGTCATCGTGTCTGCGACCGCGTCGAGCATGTGTCGGATCAGCTCCTCGGCCTCCGTCACGGTGATCTCGTCGTGGACCCGTGCCGCCGCCAGCGCCCGCACCCGGTCGGCGTCCTCGGGCTGCAGCGGCCCGACTCGCCAGGAGTCACCGGTGTCGGCGAGCCGGACCCTTCCGGCGGCCACCATCCGCAACCCCAGCAGCGTGGCACCACTGAGCAGACCGACCGAAGGATGGGCGTCGTGCACCCGCATCGCCCGGGTGAGCACCGGGATCGCTCCGCGCAGGGGCATCCGGATCGTGCGGGCCGGTCCGGAGAACTCGATCTCGCCCATCCGCGGTGGGTGCTGTGGCACCAAGGTGGCGTGACCTTGCAACGGAACGAAGCTCACGTGCGCGATCGCCTCCCTCTGGCCCTGCCAGAGCTCCTCTGGCCCAGCGAGAAGAACCTAGCCCGTGGGTCCGACACCCTTGATCGCGGCCGCGACCGCCTTGGGCACCTTCTCGTCGAACACGCTCGGAATGATGTAGCTGGCGTTGAGCTCCTCGTCGGTCACGCACATCGCGATCGCGGACGCAGCGCGCAGCAACATCTCGGTGGTGACGTCGCTGGCCCGGGCGTCGAGCAGTCCCCGGAAGACACCGGGAAAGGCGAGCACGTTGTTGATCTGGTTGGGGTAGTCGCTGCGGCCGCTGGCCACCACCGAGGCGTGCTGGGCGGCGTCGGCCGGGTCGATCTCCGGGTCCGGGTTCGCCAGCGCGAAGACGATCGGCTCGGGCCCCATGTCCTTGATCCACTCGGCCTCGAGGATCCCGGGGGCGCTGACGCCGATGAAGACGTCGGCGTCGGTCAGACCGGCGCGCAGGTCACCGCGGACGCGTCGTGGGTTCGTCCGGCTGGCCAGCTCGGCCTTGGCAGGGGGGAGATCCGGGTCGTCGGCGGACAGGCAGCCCTCGCGGTCCCAGACCACGACGTCACCGGCACCAGCGGCGAGCAGCAGGGTGACGATCGCCGTACCGGCGGCTCCTGCTCCGGCCACCACGATCCGCACGTCACCGAGGTTGCGCTCGATGCAGCGCAGTGCGTTGGTCAGCGCTGCGAGCACCACGATGGCGGTGCCGTGCTGGTCGTCGTGGAAGACCGGGATGTCGAGGAGCTCACGCAGCCGTGCCTCGATCTCGAAGCACCGCGGTGCTGCGATGTCTTCGAGGTTGATGCCGCCGAACCCCGGCGCGATCGCCTGCACGACGTCGACGATCCGGTCGGTGTCCTGGGTGTCGAGGCAGATCGGCCAGGCGTCGATGTCGGCGAACCGCTTGAACAGCGCACACTTGCCCTCCATCACCGGCATCGCTGCGCCGGGGCCGATGTTGCCGAGCCCGAGGACCGCGGAGCCGTCGGTGACCACTGCCACGCTGTTGCCCTTGATGGTCAGCCGCGAGACGTCCTCGGGGTGCTCGTGGAGAGCCAGGCTGACTCGCCCCACGCCGGGGGTGTAGGCCATCGACAGGTCGTCACGGGTGCGCAGCGGCACCTTGGACCTGACCTCGATCTTGCCGCCGATGTGAAGGAGGAACGTCCGGTCCGAGACCTTGTGCACCACCACACCGTCGAGGTTGCGCACCTCGGCCACGATCTCCTCGGCGTGCTCGGAGTCGGTCGCCGAGCAGGTCACGTCGACGATCACGCGGTCGTGTCGGGACTCGGCCACGTCGACGGCGGTGACGATGCCACCCTCGCTGGCGATGCAGGTGGCGATCCGGCCCACCACCGCTGGGTCCACGTGGGTGTGCAGCCGCATCGTGATGGAGTACGAGCCACTCGTGGCGGCGCGCCGCTTCTTCTTCGGGGTGGGCTCCGGTGCCTGGTCCATGACCTCCATCCTGCCTGCTCAGCGGCGTCGACGCACCACGACGGTTCCGGTGTTCGTCGCCACGGCGAGCAGACCGGGGGTCAGGGCCACCTGATAGGGCCAGTACGTCGTGGCTATCCCGTCGGTCGGCAGCCGCAACGCCGTGATCTTCCCGTCGCGCAGGTCCAGGGAGCGGAGCGCGCTGGTCGTGCCCAGCAGGACGTGGTCGTCGTCGAGCAACGGCACGCTGCCGAGCTCGAAGCCGTAGGGCAGGAACTGTGGCTGGGCGGGCACCGTCCGCTTCCAGAGCAGCTTGCCGGTGTCCATCGCGTAGGCCGAGAACTCGTTGCCCACTCGCACCAGCACCCGCCCGGCGCGCAGGGCGGTGTCGAAGTAGGTCGTCCCCGGCGGGGTCGCGGTCCAGACCTCCTTGCCGTCGCGGTCCAGTGCGACCAGCCGACCTCTGCTCGACCCCGCCGTCCACTGCACGAGTACGGCGGTGCCGGTGCTCGGATCGGTGCCGACCACGTGCACCCCCGAGCCGGCGGGGGTCTGATAGCTCCACTGCCGGCGACCCGACTCCGTGGCGAGCGCGACCAGCGACGTGCCGGCCGGTCTGGCTGCGAGCAGCTCGGGGTCGAAGAGCCGGAACTGAGCACTTCCCCCGGCCAACACCGACCCGCTGCCGATGCTTCCGAGGAAGTCGCCCTCGTCGGCGGCGTACGAACGGGTCCAGCGCTGGTGCCCGTCCTGAGCGTCGAGAAGCGTGACGTGCTCGTCGGTCCCGGGTCCCTGACGCAGCACCAGGACGCTGTCGTCGTCGAGGATCTGGGTCGCGAGGGCGTCGGTCTTCGAAAGCGCTGGACCGCCGAGGTCGGCACACCAGACGCGCTGCCCGTCGTGGGTATCGAGGGCGACCATCTCCGGTGCCGTGGACTTCGGGCGGGTGGTGATCAGGTAGCGGGTCTCGCTGGCGTCCCAGGTCGAGGCATCGGCGCCCACCTTGGCGCTCCACCGGGGACGAAGGGTGGCGTTGTCCAGCATCGTGAAGTCGGGGTTGTCCCGGGTGCGGATCCCCAGGCCCTGGGTGAACGAGGACAACCGGGCCCACTGCTCGTAGTGGTAGCCGACTGCGCCCATCACCTCGCCGTAGGGGGAGGAATCCGACTCGAAGGCGGCCACGAGCGCGTCGCGGTTCGCGTCAGGCTGCTGCCTGCGTCCCTCCGCATCGAGGAAGGGCGACCTCGACTCGGCTGCGGACAGGCTGGTCACCGAAGACCCGCAGGAGTCGTCTCGCAGCAGCGCGCGGGTCCCGAGGCCGGCGCCGGTGAGGACGAGCAGACCCACGGTGGCGAGCACGAGCGCTCGGGCGCTCACTCGGGTCGGGCGGTAGGTCACCCGGGCAAGCGTAGGGCGCACGCCCTCGTCAGGAGCGACGTCTGCGGATCTCCTCGTTGATGGCCGGCACGACCTCGTGCATGTCGCCGACGACCGCGTAGGTCGCCTTGGTCATCATCGGCGCCTCGGGGTCGGTGTTCACGGCCAGGATCACCTTGGAGCTCGCGCACCCGGCCCAGTGCTGGATCGCCCCGCTGATGCCGCACGGGATGTAGATCTCGGGTGCGATCCTGCTCCCGGTCTGGCCGACCTGCTCGTGGTGCGGCCTCCAGCCCAGGGAGGTGACCACGCGCGAGACACCCAGCGAGCCGCCCAGCAGGGCTGCGAGCTCGAGCACCTCCTCGAAGCCCTCGGGTCCGCCGGCGCCGCGGCCGGCTCCGACGACCACTCGCGCCGACTTCAGGTTGCCGGCGCCCTCGTTGGAGACCGGCTCGACCGAGACCACCCGGACCGCCCTGTCCTCATCGCTCAGCGACACCTCGAGCGGCTGCACCGTGCCGGCGCCACCGGTCTCGGCAGCGACCGGTTCCACTGCGTGTCCGGCGACGCTGAAGACCGCCGGTCGACGCACCAGCGTCATCTCCTCCAGCGCGGCACCGCCGACCACCTGCCGGGTGACGACGAACGGGGAGAGTCCCTCGAAGGCGACCACGTTGGCCGCCATCGCCACGTCCAGCCTGGCCGCGACCCGGGCGAGCACCTCGTTGCCGCGGTTGGTGCCTCCGGCGAGGACGACGACCGCGTTGGCCCTCTCGCGAGCAGCGATCACGGCTGCTGCGGTGGCGGCTCCGGAGAAGCGGTCGAAGTCGTCGTCGTCGGCGAGCAGCACCGTGCGGACGCCGTACGCCGCGAGCTCCTTGGCCGCGCTCTCGGGCGCCCTACCGACGAGCAGCGCATCGATCGGGATCCCGCCGCCGGCAGCGGCCAGCCCGCGGGCGAAGGTGACTGCCTCCAGGGAGACCTCGCTGACGCCCTCGGCGCCGGCCTCGACGTAGACCAGGATCATCGTCCGACCCCCAGTCGCTGGAGCAGGTCGACCACGGCGGAGGCGGCTTCGGGTCCCTCACCGATGATCTCGGCGGTCGACGGCGCCGCGGGGGGCACGGTCAGTCGTACCCGGCCGCTGCCCTGGGGTGGTCGGGACAGCTCACGCTGCTCGACGGGCACCTTCTTGGCCTTCATCCGGCCCGTGATCGTGGGGTAGCGGGGCTCGACCCCGCCCTCGAGCACGGTGACCACCGCGGGCAGGGGGACCTCGTAGGTCTCGTGACCATCCGGTCCGTCGGCCCGCAGCAAGGCGGTGCCGTCGCCGACGGTGATGGTCTTGATGCCCGTCACCACGGGTCGGACGAGCTCATGGGCGAGCCGCACGCCCACCTGGAAGTCGCCGGAGTCCGCTGCGTCGTTGCCCAGCAGCACCAGGTCGTACGCCGTCCCGGCAGCCGCGTGGTCGGCGATCACCTCGGCGATCTCGTGGGCGACGTCGGCGGGTCCGAGCAGCACTGGATCAGCCTCCACCAGCACGGCCGCCGTGCAGCCGACTCCCAGCGCCGAGCGGAGCTGCTCGACCGCCTCGGCCGCACCCACCGTGAGCACGGTGGCCCGGCCCTCGGAGGCCGTGCCCTCGGAGGCCGCAGCGAGCTGAACCGCGAGCTCGACCGCACAGCTGTCGTGGTTGCTGAGCGTGAAGCCGACGAACCTGGCGTCGGCGCCCTGTGCGTCCTCGCGCAGCAGCACCTCGCCCGAGAAGTCCGGCACCCGCTTCACGCAGACCAGGACGTTCATCACCTGATCCGTTCGTTCGTCGCGTCGAAGAGCGCCGTGGCGTCCACGGAGCCGACCGTGACCGGGTAGAGCTCCTCCATGTAAGAGACCGCGAGCTGGTTGCCGATCGTCGCCTGCTCAGCAGGCAGGTAGGCAAGCAGCACGTGCTTGCCCAACGAAGGTGCCGACCCGGCCGAGGTGACGTAGGGGTGGTGCCCGTGCCCGTCGGTCAGGGTGGCGCCATCACGGGTCAGGATCGGCTCGCCTCCGAGCATGTAGCGCAAGGTCCCGTCGGCCGAGGTGTGGTCGTCGACGGTCATCGTGCAGAGCACCGTCTGTGGCGCCTGCTCGCGCTGCGCTAGGTAGGCCTCACGACCCACGAAGTCGGCAGCCTTCACCTTGGGCCGCTGCATCCCGGCCTCGATGATACTGCGCTCGGAGTCGAGCTCGGCGCCGAAGGCGCGGTAGCCCTTCTCGATCCGGCCGGTGCTGCCGTAGACCCCGATGCCCACAGGCACTGCCCCATGGTCCTTGCCCGCCGCGAGCAGGGCGTCCCACAGCTGCGCGGCCTGCGCGAAGGGCACGTAGAGCTCCCAGCCGAGCTCGCCGACGTAGGAGATCCGCGAGGCCAGGACGGCGGCGTCGACACCCTTGACCTCGATCTCGCGGCAGCTGAGGAACCCGAAGCCGCCGTCGCTGACGTCGTCGCCGGTGAGGCTGGCGAGGATGTCGCGGGCGCGCGGTCCCCAGACCCCGATCGTGGAGAGCTCCTCGGTGCTGTCGTGCAGGCTGGCACCCTCGGCGAGGTGGTTGCTGAACCACTGCCGGTCGACCATGCCGTGCGCGCCACCGGTGACCACGCGGAAGTGGTCCTCGCCGAGCCGCATCACCGTCAGGTCGGAGAGGAACCCGCCCTTGGCGTCGAGCACGGGGGTGTAGACGACCTTGCCGACCGCGACGTCGCACTGCGCCACGCAGGTCTGCTGCACCGAGGCGAGTGCCCCGGCCCCGGTGATGTCGAAGATCGAGAACGCAGTCAGGTCGATCACGCCGGCGTTCTCGCGCATCGCGAGGTGCTCGGCGTTGATGATCGGGCTCCACCAGCGCGCGTCCCACTCGTTGTGACGCGGCATCACCGCGTCGCCGTACTTCTCCAGCAGCGGAGCGTTGGACTCATACCACCACGGCCGCTCCCAGCCGACGGTCTCGTAGAAGACGGCTCCGAGCTCCTTTTGCGAGGCCACCATCGGAGACCACCGGATGCCACGGTCGGACTCGTACTGCTCGGCCGGGTGCACGATCCCGTAGGTCTTGATGAACGACTCGGAGGTGCGCGCGCGGACGTGCTCGCGGGTGCGCTCGTGATCGTGGAAGCGCGCGATGTCGCTGTGCGAGACGTCGATCTCGCTGTGGCCGTGGGTCATCCACTCCGCCACTGCGCGGCCGACGCCGGGACCTTCCTTGATCCAGACCGCGGCCGAGACCCAGAGCCCCTTGACCTCGCTCTCGCCGAGGATCGGCGAACCGTCCGCGGTCAGCGAGAGCAACCCGTTGATCGCGTAGCGGATCTCCGCACCCTCGGCCCCGAGCAGCTCCGGCATCAGCTCCAGCGCCTGCTCGAGCTGGGTGTCGAAGTCATCCTCGGTGAACGGCATCTCGGTCGGCGACAGCTTCGCCTGCTCGATCGAGGGAATCGCCTCGGGCTCGTGCAGGATCGCGCGGTGGGCATAGGAGCCGACCTCCATGTCGGCGCCGTGCTGGCGCTCGTAGCACAGCGTGTCCATGTCGCGCACGATCGGGAACACGATCTCGCCCTCGTGCTCGGCCAGCTGTGGGCACGGGCCGACCGAGATCATCTGGTGCACCGCAGGCGTGAGGGCGATCTTGACTCCTGCCATGTCGCCGATCTTCGGGCTCCAGACACCGCAGGCGATCACGACGTACGCCGCCTCGATGTCGCCCTGGTCGGTGACGACCCGACGGATCCGGCCGTCCTGGACCACGAGGTCCTCGACCTCGACGTTGGGCACGACGGTGAGCTGACCCGAGGCCAGCGCCTCCTCGCGCATGATCGTGCCGGCGCGCAGGGAGTCGACCACGCCGACCGAGGGTGTCCAGAACGCGCCGATGATCTGGTCGGGATCCAGGAACGGCACCTTCTCGGCCACGAAGGCAGGCGAGACCAGCTCGGACTCGATGCCCCACGCCTTGGCGCTGGACATCCGGCGGCGCAGCTCCTCCATCCGCTCCTCGGTGCGCGCGACCTCGAACCCGCCGGACTCGGTGAAGACGCCCATCTCCTTGTACTGCCGCATCGAGTCGAGCGTCAGGTCGGTGATCTCGCGGGAGTGGTCGACCGGGAAGATGAAGTTCGAGGCGTGCCCGGTCGAACCACCCGGGTTGGGCAGCGGGCCCTTGTCGAGCTGGACGACGTCGGTCCAGCCGAGCTCGACGAGATGGTGCACGAGGCTGTTGCCGACGATGCCGGCGCCGATCACGACGACGTTGGCGGTGGCGGGGACTGTGGCCACGGTGGCTCCTAGACTGTTGCGTGTAACGCAACTCAATGCGTAATGAGAAACTCCTAGGCCCAGCATCACCCGGGTGTCGCAGGGGTGTCAAGGCCGCGCACGATCCACCGAGGGCAGAAACGACTGTGCCCGGGACCACCGTGAGGCGGCCCCGGGCACAACCGGTGTCAGGTCAGGTCAGCTCATCCAGGCATCGACCTTGTCGGCGTTGTCGGCCACCCACTTGGCAGCGGCGTCCTCCGAGGACATGCCGTCCTCGGCGATGTACTTCGCCACGGTGTTCTGGTCCTCGTTGGTCCACTCGAAGTTCTTGACCAGGTCCACTGCGGGGGACCCCTTCTTGGCCCAGGAGGTGGACACGACCTTCTTCAGCGTGGTCTCCGGGTAGTCACAGGCCGTCTTGGCCGGCGTCGCCTGGCAACCGTCCTCGTACGGCGGCAGGGCGACCTTCTTCAACGCGACGTCGGCGAAGAGCCACTGCGGCTCGTAGAAGTAGCCGATCAGGAACTCCTTGTTCTTCTCCGCCTTCTGGAAGGCCTGGATGCTCGCCGCCTCGGAGCCGGAGAACACCACCTTGAAGTTCAAGTTGAGGTTGGACACGATCGCCTCGTCGAACTGGACGTAGGACGGGTCGGCGCCGAGGAACTGTCCCTTGCCGCCGGACTCGGAGGTCTTGAACTTGTCGGCGTACTTGTTGAGGTTCTTGTAGTCCAGGATGTCGGGGTACTTCTCCGCGAGCCACGGCGGGACGTACCAACCGATGATTCCGACGTTGCCGGTGGGACCCATGTCCTCGGCGCTGCCGTCACCGGAGGCGGCGAAGAACTTCTTCTCCAGGTCCGGGTGGCCCCAGTCCTCCATCACCACGTCGACATCCCCGGTGCCGAAGCCCTGCCAGGCGACGTCCTCCTTGAGCTCCTTGTAGCTGACCTTGCAGTTGAGCTTGGTCTGGGCGATGTTGCCGATCACGTAGGCATCGGCCTCGAAGCCCACCCACGGGTTGACGGCCAGGTTGAGATCCCCGCAGCCCCCGCTCGCGGAGTTCGCCTCGTTCTTCTTGGTCTGTGCGTCGATGGAGCCACCGCTGCCGCACGCCGCGAGGGCAAGCGATGCGCATGCCACCACGGCGACCAAGTGACTCGTCTTCTTGACTGTCATCCTCATCCTGTTCTCCTGCGATTGCGTTTCTCGGACACTTCTGTTGTTGGACGGGTTCGGGGTTGAGGGTGGTCAGCGCGCACGGCTTGCCGGCCGCTCGGCGGTGGCCCGGGCGATCCGGTCGATCATGATCCCCAGCAGCACGATCGTGAGCCCGGCGGCCGCACCCTTGCCCCACTCCTCGCTGCGGGAGAAGCCGAGCACGGCGTCGTACCCGAGCGCGCCGGCACCGACGAGCCCGCCGATCACCACCATTGCGAGCACGTAGAGCAGCCCCTGGTTCGCGGCCAGCACCAGGGAGCCCTTGGCCATCGGCAGCTGCACCCGGACGATCTCCTGCCACGTGGTGGTGCCGGTGGAGCGGGAGGCCTCCAGAGTGGTCTCCGGCACGCCCTTGATGCCGTCGGAGACCAGCTTGATCGCGGCCGGTGCGGCGTAGACCACCCCCGCGACGATCGCTGTGAACCGGGTCGGTCCGAACAGTGCGAGCACCGGGAGCAGGTAGACGAACGCGGGAATGGTCTGTCCGGCATCCAGCACGGGGCGAAGGAACAGGTCCACCCGTGGCTGCCGCGCCATCCAGACCCCGATCGCGATCGCGAGCACCATCACCAGCAAGGTGGCCACCAAGGTCATGTTCAGGGTGATCATCGCGTCGTGCCACAGGTCGAAGTACCAGATGCCGGCCAGGCACGCTGCCGTGGTCAGGAAGGCTCGAAGGCCGCCCAGGGCCGTGGCGATCAGCAGGATCGCAAGGCCAGCGAGCCACCACGGGGACTGGGCCAGCAGTGACTGCATCGGGTTCAGCAGGACCGAGCTGATGAAGTTCTTGAAGCCCACCGCCGGGCCGTCCAGGACGTTCACGGCGCTGGCCACGAAACTGTCGAGGGAGTTCGCGACCGAGCGGCCGAACCCGCTGTCGGGGAAGACCGCGGCGTCGACGTTGGTGCGCGAGTAGTAGACCGCCACCAGCGCCACGGCTCCGGTGACGCCGAGGACCAGCTGGCGAGTCCGCCCGGTGAGGCCGTGTCCGCGGGCCGCCAGCTCGCCACGCTCGCTCGCCGCGGTGGTCGCGCGGTCGAGCATGATCGCGATTGCCACGATCAGCAGACCGGGCACGATCCCGCCGCCGACGTCGTTGCGGATCAGCGCCCGTAGCACCGGCTTGCCCAGCCCGGGTCCGTTGACGTAGGAGGCGATGATCGCCATCGACAAGGCCGCCATCGTGGTCTGGTTGAGCCCCACGATGATCGTCTTGCGGGCCATCGGCAGCTGGACCTTGGCAAGTCGCTGCCACCTGGTCTGACCAGAGGAGTCGGTGGCCTCGATCGTGGTCTGGGAGACGGCGCTGATGCCGAAGCCGCCGATCCGGATCAGCGGGGGCAAGGCGTAGATCAGCGTGCAGATCACCGCGCCGGAGACACCGATGCCGAAGAACAGCACGATCGGGAGCAGGTAGACGAAGGTCGGCATCGTCTGCATCACGTCGAGGAACGGGGTGATCACGTTGCGCGAACGGACGCTGGTGCCGACCAGGACCGCGAGTGGCATCCCGATGGCCACGGCGACCAGGACCGAGAGGCCCGTCACCAGCAGCAGGTCGATCGAGTCCGACCAGAAGCCGAACAGGCCGAAGGAGGTGAAGGTGGCCGCGATCAGCAGCGCGATCCGCCAGTTCGCCACCGCGAGTCCCACCCAGGTGGCCAATGCCGTGACACCCAGCCAGCCGACCTGGGGGACCGGTCGGGGGAAGTCGGGGACCGAGAGCATCCGCTGAAGCCAGTCGAAGACGTCGGCGAAGCCGTTTCCGATCGCCGCGGTGAGCTGGATCACCGGGTTGGTGTCGCGGCTGGCGAGCACGGAGTCGCGGAAGCCGGTCAGGGTGTCGTGCAGGTCGGTGTGCTCCCGGCCGGGCAGCGTGAGGGTGTTGGTGCCCTTGGTCATCGACCAGACCACGATCCAGGCCCCGATGACGCCCAGGACCAGTGCCCAGGTCGGGAGCGTACGGCGGGGTTCCTCCGGGCTGCGGTGCTCGGAGGCTTTCGGCGGTGCCTGGGTCTCGGTGCTCATCAGTGACTTCCCGGCCTCGGGCCGCTCTCCTCGGCCACGACCACGCGCAGGATGGCGTCGTCATCGACGATCCCGACGAGCTGACCGTCATCCACGACGCGGACCGGGTGCTCGGAGGCCAGGGCGGCCTGGGCGGCCTCACGCACGATCGTGTTCGAGGTCATCACCGGGCCTTCGGTCGAGTCGTCTGGCCGCGGATCCCGCATCACCCACTTCAAGGTGAGCACGTGCGAGCGAGGAACGTCGGAGGTGAAGTCGGCGACGTACTCGTCCGCCGGCGCCCCCACGACCTCGTCGGGCGTGCCGATCTGCACGACCTCGCCGTCGCGCAGGATCATGATCCGGTCGCCGAGCTTGAGAGCCTCGGCAAGGTCGTGGGTGATGAAGACCATCGTCTTGCCGACCTCGTGGTGGAGCCGGATCACCTCGTTCTGCATGTCGCGGCGGATCAGCGGGTCCAGTGCGGAGAACGGCTCGTCGAAGAGCATGATCTCGGGGTCGCCGGCCAGCGCGCGGCCCAGGCCCACCCGCTGCTGCATGCCGCCGGAGAGCTGGTCGGGGTAGTTGTTCTCATAGCCCTGCAGGCCGACGAGGTCGATCACCTCGCAGGCTCTGGCGCGGCGCTCCTTCTTGCCCATCCCGCGGATCTCGAGCCCGTAGGCCACGTTGTCGATCACCTGACGGTGGGGCAGCAACCCGAAGTGCTGGAAGACCATCGAGACTCGCTTGCGGCGGAGGTCGCGCAGCTGCGAGTCGGAGGCACCCGTGACGTCCTCGTCGCCGATGCGCACGGTGCCGGCGGTGGGCTCGATCAACCGGGTCAGGCAGCGCACCAAGGTCGACTTGCCCGACCCGGAGAGACCCATGATCACGAAGACCTCGCCCGGCCGCACGTCGAAGGAGACGTCCTTGACGCCGATGACGCAGCCGGTCTTCTCCTTCAGCTCGGCGCGGGAGAGGTGCTCATCGGGGGTGCCGATGACCTTGTCCGCCTTGGCGCCGAAGATCTTCCACAGGTTGCGCACCTCCAGACCCACGGCTCGAGGAGCATCTCGGGTGGGCTCGGTGCGCTGGCTGGTCTCGCTCATCAGTTGTCCTCGACCTTGTGGGCGTGCGCTGTGGTGTTCCGGCTGTCCCCGGGCGGGTACAGCGGTGAGTCGTCGCGGTGCCGGTAGTACGGCACCTCCTCCGCCACGAGCGGTGTGTTCCCGAGGATCAGGTCGGCAGCCTTCTCGGCGACCATCATCACCGGGGCGTAGATGTTGCCGTTGGTGACGTAGGGGAAGACGCTCGCATCCACGACCCGCAGGCCCTCGACCCCGTGCACCTTCATCGAGGACGGGTCGGTGACCGACATCTCGTCGAGCCCCATCTTCGCCGTGCAGGAAGGGTGCAGCGCGGTCTCGGCGTCCTTGCGGACCCAGTCCAGGATCTCCTCGTCGGTCTCGACCTGGGGGCCCGGGGAGAGCTCGCCGGCGTTGAACGGCTCGAAGGCCGGCTGGTTCAAGATGCCGCGGGCGACCCGGATCGCCTCGACCCACTCACGCTTGTCAGCCGGGGTGGAGAGGTAGTTGAACAACATCTTGGGCTTCTGGAAAGGATCGGTGCTGTCGATCCGGACCCAGCCGCGGGTGTCGGCGTACATCGGGCCGATGTGGACCTGGTAGCCGTGCCCCTCGGTGGGCGAGGTGCCGTCGTAGCGCACGGCGATCGGCAAGAAGTGGAACATCAGGTTGGGCCAGTCCACGTCGTCGTTGCTGCGGGCGAAGCCGCCACCCTCGAAGTGGTTGGTCGCGCCTAGTCCACGCCGGTGGAAGAGCCAGTTGTAGCCGATGCCGGGGCGCCGGTGCCAGGCCAGACCTGGGGCGATCGAGACCGGCAGCTTGGAGGAGTACTGGATGTAGACCTCGAGGTGGTCCTGCAGGTTCTCACCGACGCCGAGGAGCTCGTTGACCATGCGTACGCCGAGTGGCTCGAGGTGCGCAGGATTGCCGAGGCCGGAGAGCTGCATCAGCTGGGGGGTGTTGATCGCGCCGCCGCAGAGGATCACCTCGCCGGCGTTCGCCGTGCGGTGCGCCTTGCCGGCCCGGACATAGTCGACTCCCGTGGCGCGCTTGCCGTCGAAGCGGATCTTGGTGGCCATCGCGAGCGTCTCGACCCGCAGGTTGGGCCGGTCCATCACAGGGTGCAGGTAGGCCCGTGCCGCGGAGAGCCGGCGCCCGCGGTGGACGTTGCGGTCGAAGCGCGCGAAGCCTTCTTGCCGGTAGCCGTTGACGTCGTCTGTCAACGGGTAGCCGGCTTGCTGCGCCGCCTCGAAGAAGGCACCGAACAGCGGGTTGGTGGCCGGGCCGCGCTCGAGGACCAGCGGACCGCTGCCCCCGCGCCAGGTGTCTGCACGCCGTTGGCCGTCGACGAGCAGCGTCTCCATCCGCTTGAAGTACGGGAGGCAGTGCAGGTAGTCCCAGTTCTCGAGCCCCTTGTCGGCCGCCCAGCGCTCGTAGTCCAGCGGGTTGCCGCGCTGGAAGATCATGCCGTTGATCGAGCTCGAACCGCCGAGCACCTTGCCGCGCGCGTGATAGATCCGGCGACCGTGCATCTCCGGCTCGGGCTCGGTCTCGTACTTCCAGTCGTAGAGCCGGCTGCCGATCGGGAACGGCAGCGCCGCTGGCATGTGGATGAACGGATCCATCCGGAAGTCCGATCGTCCAGCCTCGAGGACCAGCACGCTGGTGGCCGGGTCGGCACTGAGCCGGTTGGCCAGGGCACAGCCGGCCGACCCGCCCCCGACGATGACGTAGTCCCAGTGGTCACGCTTCCTGCTGCTCACGCGTCTCCTCCGAACCAGCCCTGCGGCGCAGGCGCGATGTTGTGCCACACGTGCTTGGTCTCGCGGTACTCCTCGAGGCCGGCGCTGCCGAGCTCGCGGCCGATCCCGGACTGCTTGTAGCCACCCCACTCGGCCTGGGCCACATAGGGATGGAAGTCGTTGATCCAGACCGTGCCCATGCGCAGCCGCGCCGCGACGCGCTGGCCCTTGCCCGCGTCCTGGGTCCAGACCGCGCCGGCCAGGCCGTAGATCGAGTCGTTGGCGATCCTGACGGCATCGTCCTCATCGGAAAAGGACTCCACCGTGAGCACCGGGCCGAAGGACTCCTCTTGGGCGACCCGCATCTCGGAGCGGACGCCGCCGAGCACGGTGGGAGCGAAGAAGTAGCCGTTGGCGAGGTCACCCTCGGTGACCCGTTGGCCGCCGAGCAGCAGCTGGGCGCCCTCGGCGATGCCCATCTCGACGTACGCCCTGACCTTGTCCAGGTGGGCCTGCGAGATCAGTGCACCGGTCTCGGCCGACTCCTCGAACGGTCCGCCGAGCCGGATCGTGC
>JBDSBU010000154.1:0-10135 GCA_039921445.1 Marmoricola sp.
GGTCGGCACCTCGGGTCCGAGGTGGTGGCCGGGTCGACGAGGTGCAGCAGTGCCCACTCCCGCGCCAGCGTGAGCCGCTCGAAGTCGAGTCGTCGCGAGCTCTCGAGTATTGCCTCCGCGCGTGCCAGCACCGATTCGGTGCGGACGGGAGAGACGGTGGGCATGACCAATGGTTGCACGAACACGTGTTCGAGTCAAGAGGCAGTTCGCGTCCTGCTTGAATGTAGGGGCCCTGACCGGGTACTCAAGGACCATGCCGATCCGACGCACCTCGCCCCTGGCCGATATCGACGAGAACGACGTCGAGGTCAGCGAACCCAAGAACGCAGCAGCCGGCGTGACGGCGGTGGCGGTCACGATGAAGCGCGCGATCGGTCACATGGGCCTCACTCGCACCGCGCGGACCCTGCTCAAGCTCAACCAGGTCGATGGTTTCGACTGTCAGGGTTGCGCCTGGCCGGACCCCGACCCGTCCCACAGGCACACGGCCGAGTTCTGCGAGAACGGCGCGAAGGCGGTCGCGGAGGAGGCGACCACCAAGCACGTGCAGCCGTCGTTCTTCGCGGAGAACAGCATCGCGGACCTCCGCGAGCACACCGACTACTGGCTGGGTCACCAGGGACGCCTCGTGCATCCCGTCGTACGCCGGCGCGACGGCACGCACTACGAGCCGATCTCGTGGGAGGAGGCCTTCGAGCTGATCGGGCAGACGCTGCGTGGGCTCTCCAGCCCCGACGAGGCGATCTTCTACACCTCGGGCAAGACCTCCAACGAGGCCGCGTTCGCCTACCAGCTCTTCGCCCGGGCCTTCGGCACCAACAATCTCCCGGACTGCTCCAACATGTGCCACGAGTCCACCTCGGTGGCACTCGCAGAGACGATCGGGATCGGCAAGGGATCGGTCAGCCTCGACGACGTGCACGAGGCGGAGCTGATCGTGATCAGCGGCCAGAACCCTGGCACCAACCACCCGCGGATGCTCTCCGCACTCGAGGTCGCCAAGCGCAACGGCGCCAAGATCCTCTCCATCAACCCGCTCTTCGAGGCCGGGCTGAAGCGGTTCAAGAACCCGCAGAACGTGCGAGGCGTGGTCGGAAACGGTACGGGGCTCTCCGATCTGCACCTGCCCGTCCGGATCAACGGCGACCTTGCTCTGTGGCAGGGCATCGGCCTGTTGATCCTCGAGGCCGAGGAGGCCGCCGGCAGCGACGGGTCCGTGATCGACCGCGACTTCATCGAGAGGCACACCAGTGGCTTCGACGACTGGGCTCGTGAGATCAAGAACCTCGACTGGGCGGCGGTCGAGGACGCCACCGGCCTGACCCGTGCCCAGATCGGGGAGGCGGCCGACATGCTGCTCGCCTCCAAGGCCACGGTGCACTGCTGGGCGATGGGGATCACCCAGCACCGCAACTCCGTCGCCACGATCAAGGAGTTCGTCAACGTCGCCTTCCTCCAGGGCAACATCGGCAAGCCGGGCGCCGGACTGTGCCCGGTGCGCGGCCACTCCAACGTCCAGGGTGACCGGACGATGGGGATCTGGGAGAAGGTGCCCGATCACTTCCTCGACGCACTGCGCGACGAGTACGGCTTCGAGCCGCCACGTGAGCACGGCCTCGACACCGTGGACTCCATCCGTGCGCTGCGCGACGGCAAGGCCTCGGTCTTCTTCGGGATGGGAGGCAACTTCGTCTCTGCCGCGCCCGACACGATCGTGACCGAGGAGGCGATGGAGCAGGCCGAGCTCACCGTGCAGGTCTCCACCAAGCTGAACCGCTCGCACGTGCAGTGTGGTCGGACCGCGCTGATCCTGCCGGCCTTGGGCCGCAGCGAGCGGGATCAGACGGGTGGGCGCGACCAACGGGTCACCGTGGAGGACTCGATGTCGGCCGTGCACGCCTCCCGAGGGCCGCTCAAGCCCGCCAGCAAGCACCTCAAGTCCGAGGTGGACATCGTCTGCAGCGTCGCCGAGGCGACTCTCGGCACCGACGGGTCGGTCCCGTGGTCGGCCTATCGAGCCGACTACTCCAAGATCCGAGAAGCGATCTCCCACGTGGTGCCCGGCTGTGCGGCGTACGACGAGAAGGTCAATCAGCCCGGAGGCTTCGTGCTGCCGCACCCGCCGCGGGACAGTCGGACCTTCCCGACGGCGACCGAGAAGGGCAACTTCTCCGCCGTGCCGATGGAGGTGATCAACGTGCCCGAGGGGCGACTGCTGCTGCAGAGCATGCGTAGCCACGACCAGTACAACACCACGATCTACGGTCTCGATGACCGTTACCGTGGCGTCTCCGGTGGGCGTCGGGTGGTCTTCCTGCACCGCGACGACATCGTGGGGCACGGCTTCTCCGACGGCGACATGGTCGACCTGGTCAGCGAGTGGGAGGACGGCACCACCCGGTCGGTGCCGTCGTTCCGCATCGTGGAGTACGACACGCCGCGCGGCTGTGCCGCGGCCTACTACCCCGAGGTGAACCCGCTGATCCCGCTCGACTCGACGGCGACCGGGAGCAACACTCCGACCTCCAAGTCGGTGATCATCCGGCTGGAGCGTGCGGCCGGCGGCAGCGCCAGCAGCGACGGAAGCGGGAAGCCGGTTGGCTCGGATCGCGGGCACAAGTCCGACGTCCAACCAGAGCAGCTCAGCTGACTGACGGGCGACCACCGATGGCCACGTGCCTCTTCTGTGCGGTCGCAGCCGGCGAGATGGAGGCCGCGACCGTGTGGAGCGATGCTGACTTCGTCGCGTTCCTCGACATCCGCCCACTCTTCAAGGGCCACGTCCTGCTGGTGCCGCGCCAGCACGTCGAGACGTTGCCGGACCTCCCTGCAGGCTTGGTGGGCGGGTTCCTCACGGCTACCCAGAGGCTTGCGACCGCGATGGTCGAGGGACTCGGGGCGCAAGGTTCGTTCGTGGCGATGAACAACACCGTGTCCCAGTCGGTGCCACACCTGCACTGTCACGTCGTACCCCGCACCAAGGGCGACGGTCTGCGCGGCTTCTTCTGGCCGCGGACGAAGTACGCAGGCGTGGCAGAACGGGACGCCTGGGCGACACGCATCAGCACCGCACTACAGTGATCGACGCACTTCAGCCACCTTTCGAGAGGACAAGCCACATGGGTCGTTACGACGGACGGGTCGCCATCGTCACCGGAGCCGCGCGCGGTATCGGCGCAGGCACCGCCAAGCGGTTCGCCGAGGAGGGGGCCACGGTCGCCATCCTGGACCTCGACGAGGGGCAGGCGCAGGAAGCCGCCGCAGGCTTGGGCGGCGAGGCCAAGGCGATCGGTGTCGGCTGCAACGTCGCCGACTCGGCCTCGGTCGATGCAGCCGTGGCACGTGTCCTCGACGAGCTCGGCGGCCTGCACGTGCTGGTCAACAACGCCGGCATCACCCGCGACAACCTGCTCTTCAAGCTCACCGAGGACGACTGGGACTCGGTCATGAACGTGCACCTCAAGGGTCCCTTCCTGATGAGCAAGGCGGCGCAGAAGACGTTCGTCGCACAGAAGTACGGCAAGATCTTGAACCTCTCCAGCGTCTCGGCCAACGGCAACCGTGGCCAGGCCAACTACTCCGCAGCCAAGGCTGGCGTGCAGGGGTTCACCCGCACCCTCGCCCTGGAGCTGGGTGGCTTCGGTGTGAACGTCAACGCGATCGCCCCGGGCTTCATCGCGACCGAGATGACCGACGACACCGCTCGCCGGCTCAAGCTCGACATCGAGGAGTTCCGCAAGATGAACGCGGAGGCCAACCCGGTCAAGCGGGTGGGCTACCCCGAGGACATCGCGGCCGCAGCGGCCTTCCTGTGCAGTGATGAGGCCTCCTACATCACCGGCCAGACGCTCTACGTCGACGGCGGCGCGAAGATCTAGCCACACGATTGTTGCAAGATCTTGGCGGGCCCTGCACGGTGTGCAGGGCCCGCTTTGTCATCATGGCGCCATGACAGTCCCCTTCCGCAGAGCGGGTTTTCTCGTCGCGCTCGTCCTGAGTCTCGTTCTGGCTGCCTGTGGCGGCGCCAAGGACGTCAAGACCGCCAAGCCGGACTCACAGCCGATCGAGGGCGGCACCAAGCTTGCGGGGCTATGGCCGTTGACCGGCCTGCCGGTGAGCGGAAGCACCCCCGACCGGCCGGTCCTGGTCACCAAGATCGACAACACGGCCAGCAGTCGTCCCCAGCTCGGGCTGAAGAAGGCCGACCTGATCACCGAGGAGCTCGTCGAGGGGGGCATGACCCGGCTGGCGGTGTTCTTCTACAGCCAGCTGGCCAGCGTGGTGGGCCCGGTGCGGTCCATGCGCGCCTCGGACATCGGCATCGTCAAGCCCGCCCACGCCGTGATCGTGGCCAGTGGTGCCGCCCCGCCGACCATCGGGCGGCTCAAGGCGGCGAAGGTCACCTACTTCACCGAGGGCGGTCCGGGTTACTTCCGCGAGGGCAGCCGCAGGTCGCCGTACAACCTGATGGTGAACCTGCCGCAGCTGGCCAAGGCCGTGGAGAAGAAGGCAGTGGTCCCGGCGAGCTACCTGCCGTGGGGCACGGAGGCCGACTTCACTGGAGGACAACCCGCCAAGCAGATCGATGCCGAGTTCAGTCGCTCGCACACCACTTCCTGGCGATACCGGGGCGGGAAGTACGAGAACCTGAACTCGTTCGCAGAGGCGGATTCGCAGTTCCAGCCCGACAGCATCCTGGTGATCCGCGTGCGTCAGGGCGACGCCGGCTATCTCGACCCCGCAGGCAACCCGGTCCCGGAGACGATCTACTCCGGGACGGGCCCGATGCTGCTCTTCCACAAGGGTCAGGTCGTGCGCGGCACCTGGAAGAAGACCTCCAAGCAGACCCCGGTGCAGCTCAGCACCCAAGCAGGAAAGCTCAAGGTCCCGGCGGGACACGTGTGGGTCGAGCTGGTGCCGACCGACTACGAGGGCGGGCGGGTGAACTTCCGCCGCTAGGAGGGCTCTTCCAGCGTCTCCTCGACGGGCCCCGGCGCGGGGTCGGGATCGGTGAGCGTGACGCCCTGATCGGCGAGCGAGCGCAGGCCGTCGAGGATGAAGCCGATCGCGATCTCGATCCGCGCCACCGCGCGACTGGGGTCCTCGGCGGTGGTGACGCTCTCGCCGGCAGCGGAAAGGGCGCCGAAGAAGATCCGGCTGAAGGTCTGCTTCATCGGCTCGTCGAGCTCGTAGGTCGACGCCTCGAGCACCGAGCCGACGATGTCCTGCACGATCCCGTAGCTGGAGCGCTCCTCCTGCTCGCGGAACCGCTCGTAGCCGAGGATGGCCGGCCCGTCCTGGATCACCACGCGCTGGTAGGTCGGGTCCTGCACCACGCCGAGGAAGGCCCGCAATCCCGAGAGCGCCTTCTCCCACGGGTCTCGGGAGTTTCGGAGCGAGGCCTTGATCTCGCGAGCGGCGTCGTCCTCCACCTTGGCGAAGACCGCCTCGAAGACCGCCTGCTTGCCGCTGAAGTGGTGGTAGAGCGCGCCCTTGGTGACTCGGGCACCGGCCACGATCGCGTCCAGGCTGGTGCCGCGGTAGCCGTGCTCGGTGAACTGCGCCGTCGCGACCTCGATCAGTGCCCGCTTGGTGGCTGAGGAGAACGATCGGACCATCCGCGCAGTGTAGGGCGAGCGCTGTGGGTCAGGTCACGGTGTCCCTGCTGGAAAAACGGGCCCTCTGTACATACCCTCAGTACGTACCTCCGGTATGTGAAACTTCTTGAAAGGTGACACCCATGACCTGGAACGCCTTCGCCCGACGCGAGGAGATCCTTCGCGCGGTAGTGGACACCGCTGACCGCCGCCTCGATGGGAACCTGCCCACCGACCTGCCCGGCGTCACCGACACCTTCCCGACCGACACCGACCTGGTCTCGGCACTCCTGCTCAAGTGGCACACCCGGCTCTCGGGCAACGTCGAGCGGATCCTGATGGCCGAGCCGATGGGTCTGGAGGAGTCGGTGGCCGCCGCGTGGCGCCGCACTGCCGAGCAGATGCCCGGAGTCAGGCTGATCCTCGACCGCGCAGGGCACCTCGACAACTCCACGCTCAAGCCGCTGGTCCAGCGCGCCCAGGAGCGCGAGTGGGTCCGGCTGGCCATGGCCGCCGGCGTTGCGAACAACCCCAGCCCCGCCGCCGCTGCCGCCGGACGTCGACTCGAGGAGACGGCACGAGCCGGACTCGTCCTGGCGGGTCAGGTCAGCGCGCACGCGGCAAATGAGTCCTTCGTACGCCGGCTCAAGGCTGCTCTCGCCGCCTGAGCCCCCCGAGCTGACGTGCCCCAGGCCACCGCGCGGCCCTCCCTGCCGCGCTGCCCCCTCCAGGCGTGGTCTGGGGCACGTCGATCCCGGATATGATCTGGCGATGAGCAAGCGACAGCCAGCGGGGTTCGGGTCCGTCGACGTCATGGAGGACACCAGGCTCGACGAACGCACTCGACCCACCAATGACGGCGACCACGAGCGGCTCTCCCACTACGTCCCCAAGGACAAGCTCATGGAGGGGATGATCAACGGGACTCCCGTTGTGGCCCTGTGTGGCAAGGTGTGGATCCCGAGTCGGGACCCCGAGCGGTTCCCGGTCTGCCCCGAGTGCAAGGAGATCTGGGAGAGCATGCAAGAGGGAACCGGATGAGTTCTGCTCGACGAGTGGGAATGGCCCTTGCCACTCTCACCCTTGCCGGTCTGCCCATCATCGGAGCCTCGGGTTCGGCTTCCGCAGCCCTGGCGCCGCCGTGCTCTGAAACGATCGGCACCCAGGACGTGCCGCTCTGGCGGCGAAGTGCCGACACCTCGCCGGTGACTGCGGCCGACCTGGCAGCACTCCCGGCCCAGGAGACCAGCAGGCGCACGCTGGCCCGAGAGGTCGCTCCGCGACTGGCCTCGAGCGTGACGATCCCGGTCTACGTCCACGTGATCAAGGGCAAGCACCGCGGCGAGAACCATACTGCCGGGCCGAGGAAGGTCGCTCGCGCGATCGCGACCCTCAACGGTGGCTTCCACGCCCAGCAGAGTGCGCTCGGCGTCTCCACCCGCTACACCTTCAAGCTCAGGCGGATCGACTGGACCCGTCGTGACGGCTGGTACCACGCCTTCCTCAACGGTCCGCGTGACCGGGCCGCCAAGCGCAAGCTGCACCGTGGCGGCTCCCGCACGCTGAACCTCTACATCAACGGGGGCGGCCGTCCCAACGAGCCGATCCTCGGGTGGGCCCGGTTCCCGTGGCAGTACGACCGCGCACCGAAGCTCGACGGCGTCAGCGTGAACGTCGCGAGCCTCCCTGGCGGCAGGGCCCGGGGTTACAACCGTGGCGACACCGTGGTCCATGAGACCGGGCACTGGATGGGTCTGCTGCACACCTTCCAGGGCGGCTGCTCGGAGACCAACGACCAGGTCAGCGACACCCCGGCCGAGGCCGAGCCCAGCTTCTACTGCGACACCACTCGGGACACCTGCCTTGAGTCACCGGGCCTGGACCCCGTCCACAACTTCATGGACTACTCCCTCGACTCCTGCATGGACCGGCTCACCGCCGGACAGGTGGGACGGATGGACGCGGCCTTCGTGAGGTGGCGCAAGTAGTGCGGCGGACAGACCTCGGCGAGAGGACCATGTGAGCGACGGACGACCTGTCCCTGTCCCTCTCGACCTCCCACCCGCCTATCCTGCACGTGCCGCCTGGGGCACGGCTGGAAGCCTGCGCGCGTGGCAGACGGCTGCGCTGGACACCTACTTCGAGCGCAACCCACGCGACTTCCTTGCCGTAGCGACCCCGGGTGCGGGCAAGACCACGTTCGCCCTGACCGTCGCCGCAGAACTGCTGGCGCGCCGCGTGATCGACCGGATCACCGTGGTCGCACCGACCGAGCACCTCAAGACCCAGTGGGCCGACGCGGCGGCCAAGGTGGGGATTCCGCTCGACCCGGAGTACTCCGGGCGCAAGGGCCGCACCAGCGGCGACTTCGTGGGTGTGGCACTCACCTACGCCGGCGTCGCCGCGAATCCGTTGGCGCACCGGATCCGCACCGAGCGGTTCAACACCATGGTGATCCTCGACGAGGTTCACCACGCCGGCGATGCCCTGTCGTGGGGTGAGGCGGTGCGTGAGGCCTTCGAGCCCGCGCGGCGTCGCCTGGCACTGACCGGCACACCGTTCCGCTCCGACATCAACCCGATCCCGTTCGTCACCTACGCCCCCGGCGACGACGGGGTGCCCCGATCCCTGGCCGACTACACCTACGGCTACGCCCACGCGCTCGCCGACCACGTCGTACGCCCGGTGCTGTTCATGGCCTACAGCGGAGAGATGCAGTGGCGCACCCGGGCCGGCGACGAGATCACGGCACGGCTCGGCGAGCCCTTGACCAAGGACATGACCGCGCACGCACTGCGCACGGCGCTGGACCCCAACGGGTCCTGGATCCCCGCAGTGCTGCAAGCCGCTGACCGGCGGCTCTCGGAGGTGCGTCGACACGTGCCCGACGCAGGCGGCCTGGTGATCGCCACCGATCAGGACTCTGCGCGGGCCTATGCGCGCGTGCTCGCCGAGATCTGCGGGGAGAAGCCGGCCGTGGTGCTCTCCGACGAGAAGGCGGCGTCGAAGAAGATCTCGAGGTTCGCCGAGGACGAGTCCCGGTGGATGGTCGCGGTCCGGATGGTCTCCGAGGGCGTCGACGTGCCGCGTCTCGCGGTCGGCGTCTACGCCACCACGATCTCGACGCCGCTCTTCTTCGCCCAGGCCGTAGGGCGGTTCGTGCGTGCACGCAAACGCGGCGAGACCGCCTCGATCTTCGTGCCCTCGGTGCCGGTGCTGCTCATGCACGCCGCCGAGATGGAGCTCGAGCGCGACCACGTGCTCCAGCGCAAGATCAGCGACGACGGCGACATCTTCGCCGCCGAGGACGCCTTGATGCAGGCCGCGCAGCAGGCTGAGGGCGCGTCCGGCGAGGAGGCGTTGATGCCGTGGGAGGCGCTCGGGTCGCAGGCCACCTTCGACCGAGTGCTCTACGACGGCGCGGAGTTCGGGCACGCGGGGGAGGTGCACGTGGGGTCCGAGGAGGAGATGGACTTCCTCGGCATTCCCGGCCTGCTCGAGGCCGACCAGGTGCGCAACCTGCTGCAGCACCGTCAGAGCGAGCGTGCCCGCCGTCGTCCGGTCGCTGCGCAGGAGGTTGCACCCGAGGTCTCCACGCACGAGCAGCTCGCGGTGATGCGTCGCGAGCTCAACGGGCTGGTGGCGGCGTGGTACCACCGCACCGGCCAACCGCACGGCGTCACGCACGCCGCACTGCGCAAGGAGTGCGGGGGGCCGGCAGCGGCGGCTGCGACGGCCGCGCAGCTGACCAAGCGGATCGACCTGCTCCGCGAGTGGGCCACCCGCAACACCCCCTGACCCCGGCGTACGGGAATCAGGAGGTGCGGTGAGCGGTCACTCGTCGTTGGTGTCCTGACCACCGCCGTCGAGGGAGCAGTCGCCGGTGGCGTCGTCGTACTGGATGTTGGATGCGGTCGGGTCGACACCCGCAGCCTTGCAGGCGGCGTCCTGGGCGGCCTGGTCGGAGGCGCTCTCGGTGCTCGAGGAGCTGCTTTCACTTCCGGACGGGCTGCTGGCGGCTGCTGCGCCACCGAGCCCGAGCGCACTGATCGCCAGCACGCCGCCGGCGATGGTCAGGGAACGGTTGATCTTCATGGGACCTCCTGTGGTCGGACTGAGCGGTGGATTCCGCTGTGTGACCCACTCTGTCCGCTCACCGCTGTGACCACGCTGAGAGCGCCTGAGAGGTGATGGCTCGAGCTCTCAGGAACGTCTCAGCGCCCGATCCCTACGCTGTGCAGGGAAGGGGTGATCCAGGTGCGAGCTCTCATCATCGAGGACGAGCCGGGCATCGCCGACGCCGTACGCCGGGGGTTGTTGGCCGAGGGCTTCGCCGTTGATGTGGCCCTCGACGGAGTGGACGGTCTGTGGAAGGCCACAAGCGTCGACTACGACATCGTGCTCCTCGATGTGATGCTGCCTGGTCTCTCCGGGCAGGAGGTGCTGCGCCGGATGCGCGCTGAGGAGGTCTGGTCCCCGGTGCTGATGCTCACTGCCAAGGACGCCGACGACGACATCGTGGCCGCTCTCGACACGGG